>JAJYXG010000017.1:0-22671 GCA_021791095.1 Pseudomonadota bacterium | reverse complement strand
TTGGGCTATTCGCGCTCGCTGACTCGCGCGGGCGCGCTGCTGTCGCTGCACTCCAGCCCCGCGCAAATCGGCCGGCAGACCGCCGAATGGGTGAGCCAGGCGCTGGAGGGGCCGTCCTTGCGGCTCCCAACGCCCGCCTATCCCGCGTATTTCAGCATTTCAATCAACGAGCAGGTGGCGCGCTCGCTCGGTTTCGCCTTGCCAACCGAAGCAGAACTGGAAAGACGTTTGGGAGGGGGGCGCTGATGGCCGCTTCATTGGGGATACGCGGTCGCGTGATCGGTCTGGCCATGGTGCCGGTGGCTATCATCGGGGTCGTGCTGATGTTCCAGCTCATCACCGGGAAAATCGACGATCTCGATCTGTCGCTGCGCACACGTTCCGTGGCGATTGCCCGTCAGCTTGCGCCGGCAGCCGAATATGGCGTCGCCTCGGGCAATATCGACGTGTTGCAGACTTTGCTTGAAAAAGCGGCCATCGAGCCCGATATCCGCGGCGTGGCGGTGTTTGCGGATAACGGAGACCGGCTGGCGCAAGTCGGCCTCGGCGCCTGGACGGAATCCGTAAAGGGCGGTTTGCCTGGTGACCGCATCCATCAAACCGAATATCCGGACCACCTGGTGTACTTCGCGCCGATCACCCGTACCGAGGTGGTGGTAAACGATTTCGATCCGCTCGATGAACGCGCCGCACAGTCAGACAGCGAGACCCGGCTGCTGGGCTGGGTCGGCCTGGATGTCTCGCGCAGCGCCACCATCCAGAGCCAGCGCGATGCCATCCTGCGCAGCCTGGTCATCCTGCTGGCGGGACTTAGTGTCAGCCTCTATCTTGCCTGGCGCATCGGGCGCCAGATCACCCGACCGATTCTGGCGCTCACCCACACGGTCAGCCGCATTGGAGAGGGGCATCTGGACGAACGGGTGGCGCAAACCGGCGAGGCCGAACTGGGCATGTTGCAGCGTGGCATCAACCACATGGCGGCACACCTGCAGGCGATGCAGGACCAAATGCAGGAAAAGATCGACCAGGCCACCGCGCGCCTGGTATATCAGGCCAGCCACGATGCCCTGACCGGTCTGATCAATCGTCGCGAGTTCGAGCAACGGCTTGACCGCACGCTGTTGTCGGCCCTGCAGCAGGGCCGCGAACATGCCCTGTGCTACATGGACCTCGATCAGTTCAAGGTGATCAACGACTCCTGCGGTCATGCGGCGGGTGACGAACTGCTGCGCCAGCTGGCCCTGCTGCTGAAAGGCAATCTGCGCGAACGCGATACCCTGGCCCGCCTGGGCGGTGACGAGTTTGCCCTGTTGCTGGAAAACTGCAGCATCCAGGACGCACTCGAGGTCGCGGATACCTTCCGCGCCGAGGTGCAGCGCTTCCGCTTCAAATGGGGAGACCGAATTTTTGCCGTGGGCATGAGCGTGGGCATGGTGGCCATCAACCGCGACAGCGGCACCGCAGCAAGTCTGCTGTCGGCCGCGGATGCCGCGTGCTACGTGGCCAAGGACCGCGGCCGCAACCAGATTCATGTCTACGAGAGCCGCGATATCGATCTGGCGCGCCATCGTGGCGAAATGCAGTGGGTGACGCGCATCCATCGCGCGCTGGAGGAACATCGCCTGCGCCTGTCCTGGCAGGAAATCCGCCGCACCGACGGCGCAGCTGAGTCGGTCCGTCATGTCGAACTGCTGCTGCGGATGATGGACGACGACGGCAGCGAAATCCTGCCGATGGCGTTTATCCCCGCGGCCGAACGCTATTCCATCATGCCGTCGCTGGACAGCTGGGTGATCGAGGAAACGCTGCGCCTGTGCCAGCGGTATCTGGCAGCCAAGTGCGAGCAGCATTGTTTGTTTGCGGTCAATCTGTCGGGCGCGTCACTGAAGGACCCGGCGTTCCGCCGCATGCTGTTGACCTGTTTGCAGGAAAATCCCGAGCTTGGCCCGCACCTGTGCTTTGAAATCACCGAAACGGCCGCGATCGGCAACCTTGCCGTCGTCAACGAATTCATCGATGCCATGCGCGAGTTTGGCTGCCGCTTTGCGCTGGACGATTTCGGCAGCGGCCTGTCGTCCTTCACTTACCTGAAGAACCTGAAAGTGGACTACCTCAAGATCGACGGCGCATTTGTGCGCGACATCACGAGCAACCCCATCGATCGCTCGATGGTCGAGGCGATCCATCGCATTGGTCACCAGATGGGACTGATAACCGTAGCCGAATATGTCGAGTCGGATCAGACGCTGGCGCTGTTGCGTCAGATCGGGGTAGATTACGTCCAGGGCAACGGGGTGCATTGCCCAGAACCCTTGGAAACGCTGTGCGATAAATCTTGAACGTGGGGAGCAGGCTGGGTCAGTTGCCTATGCCGAATCCCGCATCGACGATAGCCTGCACCAGCGTCGCACGGTCAACCCGGGACGGGTCGACCACCACCCGGGCCTGACCAGGCGTCAGCGTGACCTCGACGCTTTGCACACCTGGCAGGGCCGCCAGGACTTTCTGTACGCTGTTGACGCAGCCGCCGCAGGTCATGCCGGTGACTGACAAAACGATTTCACTCATGCTGAGCCCCGAAAGAAGTTTCAGAGCCCGATTTTATTCCAGCTGAAAAACAAAAGCCCGCGGTTTGCAGCCGCGGGCTTGCTGAATCGGGGGTATCACTTCTTGCGCGGACGCTTGCGCAGGGTTTCCTTGGTGTGGTCGATCAGGCGGTCGGCCACCACTTCGGCGTCGACCGTGAAGCTGCCATCGGCGAGCGCCGCCTTGACCGATTCCACCTTGGCAGTGTCGGTCACGTCGACCGAAGCCAGTTCGGATTCGAGCGAACGGACGCGGGTGCTCGATTCGGTCAGCGTCAGCGAATCGCCGCCGCCCGCAGCGGGGGCAGGTGTTTTGCCGCCGCCCTTGCCCTTGGTGGAAGACACTTTGGAGGCGGCGGGCGGGGTGATGCGCTTGTCGATTTTCACGTGGAATCCTGGTCGCTGGTAGTCGATCTTATGACAGGTTGGGGGCTCAATAGTTTATCGGCGGCCAGCGCATTTTCTTTAGCGATCCGTGCCGGTTTCGCCAAGCAGCGGAATCACTCCGTCCAGCCCCACATGATTCAAAGCATAGCTGGCCTGCGCGCGCACCACCGGCTTGGCGCGGTAGGCGATGCTGACGCCGGCTTCGGCCATCATTTTCAGGTCGTTGGCGCCGTCGCCCATGGCGACGACCTGTTCCTTTCTCAGGCCCAGCTGGAGGCGGACCTGGTTGAGCCAGTCGGCCTTACCCTGAGCGTCGACGATGTCGCCCAGCAGGCGTCCGGTCAGCTTGCCGTCGGCCACGTCCAGCGTGTTGGCGGCGGTGTAGTCCAGCCCCAGACGGGGCTTGAGCCGCTCGGTGAAGTAGGTGAAGCCACCCGACACCAGCAAGGTTCTGATCCCGGCTGCACGCGCTGTCGCCAGCAGGGTTTCGGCGCCCGGCGACAGCTGCAGTCGTTCGTCGTACACCCGCTGCAGGGCGGACTGGTCGAGCCCCGCCAGCAGCGACACCCGGCGGCGCAGGCTTTCGGCAAAGTCGATTTCGCCGCGCATGGCTGCTTCGGTGATCGCCGAGACCTGCGGCTTCAGCCCTTGCATATCGGCGATCTCGTCGATGCACTCGATGGTGATCAGCGTCGAATCCATGTCCATCACCAACAGGCCGAAGTCGCTGATGCGGCGTCCGGCAGGCACCCAGCCGCAGTCGAACCGGTTTTCATCACAGAACGTAGCAACTTCGGCGCGCGGGCCGGCGTCGACCGCCCGCAGCCGGAAGGCCGTCGGGGTCACGGCTTCGATGGCCGTCGCGCCGGTCTGTTTGGCGAGCCGCTTCAGGCTGGGGGTGGGGATATCGTGTCCCTGAATGATCAGATTCATTTGGTGTTTTATTTCAACAGGTTGAATAGGGTGATGGCATTGGCAGTACGCGCCTCTGCAGGCGAACTGGCGGTCCAGCGCAGCCGGTTTTCCCCGGCCAGCCTGATGTCGCGTCGGGTCTGGATGAGCTGGATGATGCGGCCGGGGTCGATCGGCGGCTGCGGCACAAACTGCAGCAGGATGCTGTCCGCGTTGGCGTCGACCTTCATGATGCCGAGCGGTTTGGCCGCCAGCCGCAGGCGATGGGTGTCGAGCAGCGCGCGCGCCGGGTCGGGCAGCGGGCCGAAACGATCGATCAACTCTTCCTGCAGTTGGGTCAGTTCCTCGGCGTCGCGCACGCTCGCAAGCCGCTTGTAAAGCACCAGCCGCTCGTGGACGTCCGGGCAGTAGTCCACCGGCAGCAGCGCCGGCAGATGCAGATTGATCTCGGACACCACGCCGAGCGGCTGGCTCATGTCCGGCTCCTTCCCGGCCTTCAGGCTCGCCACCGCCCCGGCCAGCATGTCGTTGTAAAGCGAGAAGCCGACCTCGAGAATTTCTCCGCTCTGTTTTTCACCCAGCACCTCGCCGGCGCCGCGGATTTCCAGATCCTGCATCGCGAGGTGGAAGCCCGAGCCCAGTTCCTCCATCAGCTGGATCGCTTCCAGGCGCTTCTTCGCCTGCGGCGTCAGGGAGCGGTCCTCGTCCACCAGCAGATAGGCGAAAGCCTGGTGGTGCGAGCGCCCGACGCGTCCCCTTAATTGGTGCAGCTGCGCCAGGCCGAACTTGTCGGCGCGGTTGATCAGGATGGTGTTGGCGGTCGGGATGTCGATGCCGGTCTCGATGATGGTGGTGCACAGCAAAATATCGTAGCGCTGCTGGTAGAAGTCGCGGATCACCTGTTCCAGTTCGCGCTCGCCCATCTGGCCGTGGCCGACGCGGATGCGCGCTTCCGGCAGCAGCTTTTCCAGCCGCTCGCGCATGTTTTCTATCGTGCTGACTTCGTTGTGCAGGAAGTAAACCTGGCCGCCGCGCTTCAGTTCGCGCAGCACCGCTTCGCGGATCAGCCCGCCGGAAAACGACTGCACGAAGGTCTTGATCGCCAGCCGCTTCTGCGGGGCGGTGGCGATTACCGAGAAATCGCGGATGCCCTCGAGCGACATCGCCAGCGTGCGCGGGATCGGCGTCGCCGTTAAGGTCAGCACGTCCACCTCGGCGCGCAGCGCTTTGAGCTGCTCCTTCTGACGCACGCCGAAGCGGTGTTCCTCGTCGAGGATCACCAGACCCAGGCGGGCGAATTTGACGTCCTTCTGGATCAGCCGGTGGGTGCCGATGACGATGTCGAGCTTGCCGTCCTTCAATGCCTGCAGGGCTTCGGCCTGCTCCTTCGCGGTTCTGAATCGTGAAAGCTCGGCGAGCTTGATCGGCCACTGGGAGAAGCGGTCGGAGAAATTGTTGAAGTGCTGCTCGGCCAGGAGCGTGGTCGGTACCAGCACCGCCACCTGATAGCCGCCCATCACCGCCATGAAGGCGGCGCGCAGCGCGACCTCGGTCTTGCCGAAGCCGACGTCGCCGCACACCAGTCGGTCCATCGGTTTGCCCGCCTGCATGTCGGCCATCACCGCGGCGATGGCAGCGGCCTGGTCGGGGGTTTCCTCGTAGCCGAAGCCTTCGGCGAAGGCCTCGTAATCGTGCGGCGAAAACTTGAACGCGTGACCCTCTCGCGAAGCGCGCAGCGCATACAGGTTAAGCAGTTCGGCGGCGGTGTCGCGCGCCGCCTGCATGGCGCGACGGCGCGCCTTCTCCCACTGGTCGGTGCCGAGCTTGTGCAGCGGTGCCGCACCTTCGCCGGCGCCGCTGTAGCGCGAGATCAGGTGCAGGTTGGCGACCGGCACATAGAGCTTGTCGCCCCTGGCGTACTCGAGCTGCAGAAACTCGGTGTCGCCGTCGCCGAGATCCATATTGATCAGGCCGAGGTATTGGCCTACGCCGTACTGCGCATGCACCACCGGGTCGCCCGGCTTCAGTTCCGAGAGATCGCGCAGCAGGTTGTCGATCTGGGTGGCACGGGCCTCGCGTGCGCGCCGGGTCTTCGGCGGGATGGCGTAGAGTTCGGTTTCGGTGATGACGGCGAGCCGGCCATCGGCCGTGACGAAGCCTTCGGCCAGGGGCCCGTGCGTGAGCAGGATGCGCTCGGCACTTGGCAGGCAGCCGGCCCAGCCCTCGCACAGTTTGGCGTCGAGGCCGTGCTCGGCGAGGTATTCGTGCAGGGTCTCGCGCCGCCCGGCGGACGGCGCGACGATCAGGGTTCTGCCCTGGAAGCCGTCGATGAAGCCCTGCAGCTTGGCGACCGGATGCGCTTCGCGGCGGTCGACCGAGATCGGCGGGACGGCATGCGCCGGGCCGCTGCCGCTCTGTTCCACGTCGAGCCGGCTGTAGCCCTTGGCCAGGCTGAAAAAGGCATCGGTCGGCAGGAACAGCTCGGCGGGCGGCAGCAGTGGGCGGTCCTTGTCGCCGGACAGCAAACGGAAGCGGCTTTGCGCGTCGGCCCAGAACGCCTGGCCTGCGGGGTCGAGCGCGCCATGGGCGACGAGCCGCGTCTGCTTGGGCAGGTAGTCGAACAACGTCGCGGTTTCTTCAAAAAACAGCGGCAGGTAGTACTCGATGCCGGCGGGCGCAAGACCGTTGCTGACGTCCTTGTACAGCTTGGATTTCGACGGGTCGCCCTCGAAGTGCTCGCGGAAATTCTGCCGGAAGCGGGTGATGCCAGCCTCATCAAGCGGGAACTCGCGTGCGGGCAGCAGCCGCACCTCGTTCACCGGGTAGATGCTGCGCTGGGTGTCGACGTCGAACGCGCGCAGCGTTTCGATCTCGTTGTCGAACAGATCGATGCGGTAGGGCAGGGCGCTGCCCATGGGGAAGAGATCGATCAGCCCTCCGCGAATGGAGAATTCGCCCGGCGTGAACACCTGATTCACATGCGTGTAGCCGCCCAGCGCCATCTGCGCGCGGAAGGCGGCTTCGTCGAGAATGTCCTTCTGCTTGAGAAAGAAGGTATGGGCGGCCAGGAAGGCCGGCGGCGCCAGCCGGTACAGCGCGGTCGACAGTGCCACCACGGCGATGTCGAATTCGCCGCGCGAAATCTGGTACAGGGTCGCCAGCCGCTCGGAAATCAGGTCGGGGTGGGGCGAAAACGTGTCGTAGGGCAGGGTTTCCCAGTCGGGAAAGGCGCACACCCGCAATGTCGGGTCGAACCAGCGCAGCTCCTCGGCCAGCCGGTTGGCGTCCCATGCGCTCGCGCACACCACCGCCAGCGGCGTGGCGTGACGCGCCAGCTCAGCCAGATACAGCGCATCGGCGGCGCCGGCGAGGCCGGACTGGCGGTGGCTGGGAGAAGGGGCGGTGGGTGAGAACAGCATGCAAAAAGTCGAATTATACGGGCGCGCGAAGCGCGGCGGCGGGCGGGTATAATGGCCGGCTTTCTGTTTTCAAGTTCTCCAAGCCATGAGTCTCGATCGCGTCAGTTCCGGCCGCAACCTGCCCGACGATTTCAACGTCATCATCGAAATCCCCGCCCACGGCGAGCCCATCAAGTACGAAGTCGACAAGGAATCCGGCGCCATGTTCGTCGACCGCTTCATGTCGACCGCCATGCATTATCCGTGCAACTACGGCTATATCCCGCACACTCTGTCGGAAGACGGCGACCCGGTCGACGTGCTGGTGATCACCCCGATTCCGCTGATCACCGGCGTGGTGGTGCGCTGCCGCCCCATCGGCATGCTGAAGATGGCCGATGAAGCCGGCGTCGATGCCAAGCTCCTGGCGGTGCCGGTCGACAAGCTGTGCGGCCTGTACAAGGGTGTGAACAAGCCGGAAGACCTGCAGCCGCTGCTGTTGAAGCAGATTTCCCACTTCTTCGAGCACTACAAGGATCTCGAAGACGGCAAATGGGTCAAGGTCGAAGGCTGGGTCGGCGTGGACGATGCCCGTGCCGAAATCCTCGCCGGCGTGGAGCGCTACAGGAACGCGGCGGACAAGCCGGCCTTTTGATGAAGGTCTGCATCGTTTCCGACTCTCACGACAACCGCAGGTTGTTGGGCGCAGCGGTCGAGCATGCCAAGGCGAACGGGGCGGAAGCGGTGCTGCACTGCGGCGACGTGGTCGCACCGACCACGCTGCGCGTGCTGCAGAAATATGAACTGCCGGTGCACGTCATCCACGGCAACAACACCGGCGACCTCTACAACATGAGCCGGCTGGCTGCCGAGCCCAACAGCGTGATCCGCTACCACGGCCAGGACGCCGCCTTTACCCTGGCCGACCGCAGCCTGTTCCTGGTGCACTACCCGCACTACGCCCACGCGCTCGCCTGCACCGGCGACTACGACCTCGTGTGTTGCGGCCACGATCACAAATCCAGCATTACGCAGATCGCCACCGTCAAGGGCGGCCACACCTGGCTGATCAACCCCGGCACCGTCGGCGGCGTCGGTGCGCCGCCTACCTACATCATGGCCGACCTCGCGACGATGCAGTTCGAGATTGTCGCCATCGAAGCCGCGCCGGCTTCAGTGCTGCCTCCGGTAACGCCCCACGTTTGATGGCTCTGGTGAAAATCAACGATAAGTCTCAAATTGTTTACATCTTCGACCGTTAAGGGATAAAGTTCATCAACGGAGAAGGGGGGCGTAGGGAGCCTGTCCTAATGATAAAAAAGCTGACTCTCGCTGTTATCTGTTTCGTATACGCACTTACCGCGTGGGCAGCCCCGGGTGGTGTCTATACGTTTGGTGTGGGTCCTGTCCAATCTTCAACCGAGCTGGCCAAGCGCTGGATCCCGATTTTGCGCCATCTCTCGGCTGCCACGGGTTACGAACTGCAGTTTCATACCGCTCGAGATATTTCCACTTTCCAGACGGACGTGGTGGCAGGCGTCTTCGATTTTGCCTTTATCAATCCCTATCATTACGTGCAATCGAACAGTTCTGCCGGCTACCTGGCTTATGCACGGGAGAAAGACGGGGCACTGGTCGGGATCGTGGTGGCGCGTAAGGACGCCGCGCTAAACGATTTGGCGCAGCTTAACGGCCATGCGGTGGCCTTTCCGGCCCCCAGCGCGCTCGCAGCAACCTGGTTGCCGATGAACACGTTGCGAGAGCGTCATGTTGATGTAAAGCCGAACTACGTCAAATCGATGGATTCGGTGTATCTATCCGTTGCGCGTGGGCTTTTTCCGGCCGGAGGTGGAGAGATGCGGACGTTCAATGCGCTCGCCCCGGAAACGCGCGACCAGCTCAAGATCATCTGGCGCGCTGAGCCGATGCCGCCGTTCGCCTTTGCCGCGCACCCCCGCGTGCCGAAGGAGGTGGTCAAAAAAGTGCAGGCGGCAATGGTCGAGATGAACGCCCATCCCAGGACGATGGCGCTGTTGCGGGCCGTCAACCTGGCCGGAGTTGAAAAGGCCGGCGATGAGGATTACACAGCCTTTCGCGAGATGAACATCACCCCACCCCCCATTTCAAAATAGCCAAGATGTCATTTCGGCTGAAAATGATTTTGGGCATGGCGGTCATCCAGACTGCCCTGCTTGCCATTCTGATCTCATACGGAATCCAGGTCCTTCAATCCTCCAACGAAGAGGAACTGGTCAAACGTATCCAGACCACGGCCAAGCTTTTCGCTTCAACCGCTCAACCCGCAGTGATCACATCTGATCTTTCCTCTCTCGACAGTCTGATCAAGGAAGTGCTGTCCAATCCCGGGATTGTCTATGCTCGCGTGATCGGGCCGCGAGGCCTGCTGGCGGAAGATGGCGCCAGATCTGCGCTCAAGCAGAAATTCATTGCTGATAGCGACATACGGCGGGCAAAAAACGCGGTATTCAACACCACCGCTGACATCATGGTTGCCGGCGATACCTATGGCCGCGTCGAAATCGGATTCTCGACAACGGGAATTCAGAAGCTCGTCGATGAGACCCGCATCAGAACAATGATGATTTCCGGGGTCAGTATTGCTCTGGTCATCCTCTTCTCCTCCCTGCTCGGGCTTTATTTGACGCGTGGACTGAAGGCCATGAGAGACGGTACCCGGGTCATTTCCAGGGGCGAACTGGGCTACCAGATTCCAGTCAAGGGAACCGACGAACTGGCCGAGACAGCGGCGGATTTCAATGAGATGTCCCGCAAGCTGCTTGCGCTGGATGTGGAGCGCACGCGCAAGGGGGAGGAAATACTCCGGCTCAACCAGGAACTCGAGCGCCGGGTGGACGAGCGCACGCAGCAGCTCTCTCAATTGAACCAGCAGCTCGAGCATCAGGCGATGCATGATGCGTTGACCCAGTTGCCGAATCGCGCATTGTTCAATGACCGGCTCCATACCACGCTGCTTGCCGCGCGCCGGGAAAAAACGCGCTTCGCGGTGATTTGCGTAGACCTGGATCTGTTCAAGGAAATCAACGACACGATGGGGCACCACGCGGGCGACATGGTGTTGCAGCATGTCGCCAATGCCTGTAGTCGTACTTTGCGCGATTCAGACACGATCGCCCGCATGGGTGGGGACGAATTCGCCATCATCATGCCCAAGGTGGCAGGCATTGACAGCGTAACCGCGGTTGCAGGGCGTTTGCTCGAAGCCATCAGGCAGCCACTTCCCATCGGGGAAAAATGGGTGCAAACCGGCGCGAGCCTGGGGATCGCCGTTTACCCGGAGCACAGCGTTTACGAGCAGGAGCTTCTGCACCATAGCGACGCTGCCATGTATGAGGCGAAGCGCAAAAAGCTGGGCGTGGTGGTTTACCGGCCGGAACTGGGCGATGGCCGGCAAGACCAGGTGGCTTTGAAAGGCGAGTTGCGCCAAGCGCTGGAACTGGGGGAGCTCGTCCTGCACTATCAGCCCAAGGTGGACGTCAGTTCCAACCGGGTGAGCGGGGTCGAAGCGCTGGTGCGCTGGGAGCATCCACGCCTGGGCATGCTTTCTCCGGCTCAATTCATTCCTCTCGCGGAAGCGGCGGGATTGATCAAGGACGTGACAGTCGAAGTGGTTCGAATGGCCTTGCGCCAGGTTCGGACATGGCTTGATGCCGGGGTGCGGCTGCCGGTTGCCATCAACATCTCGACATTCAACCTTCAGGATCGCGGGTTTCCCGAACAGATAGGCGAGCTCATCAAAACGTACGGGATACCGGGCGCGCTGCTCGAGATGGAAGTGACGGAAACCGCGATCATGAACGATCCGGTCCGCGCGATCGAGAACATCGAGCAGCTCGTGGAATTGGGCGTCCAGGTCTCCATCGACGACTTCGGCACCGGTTACTCGTCGATGGCCTATCTGCAGAAGCTGCTGGTGGCCAAGATCAAGATCGACAGGACCTTCGTGATGAGCATGGGATCCGGTGAAAGCAGCGAAGCCATCGTGCGTTCGACCATCGACCTTGCACACAATCTTGGCATGAAGGCGGTGGCGGAAGGCGTGGAAAATGAAAGCGCCTGGGTCAAGCTGAAGGAGCTGGGTTGCGATCTGGCCCAGGGGTACTACATGAGCAAACCCCTGCCAGCAGAACAGCTGACCGACTGGTTGCGCAGTTCCGCGTTTGCCGACAAATACGCTGTCATGGAATAGCGGGTCGCGCTCAATCGACATATTGGCCCGGGACAGCGGTCAATAAACACTTCCTCTTATTCCTGCATAGAAAACTTCGATTGAGATAGCGCGCTTGCCCGTGGCGGCAGGCGCGGCCTTCGGAGTACCATTTCGGATGTCGAATTCGGGTTTAAAACCCTGCTGTCCGGGAGGAGGTTCCCGGGTGGTTTCTGATTACTTTGCATCCATCGGATGGAGGAAACAACAATGACGGAGCATGTTGCGACCAACGAGACCATTCTCGTGGTGGGCGGCGGGATTTCCGGCATGACCGCCGCGCTCGAAGCGGCCGAAACCGGCAAGAACGTCGTTCTGGTTGAGAAGAATCCCGCACTGGGCGGACGCACCTCCCAGCTGTATCGCTACTTTCCCAAGCTGTGCCACCCCACCTGCGGTCTGGAAATCAACCTGCGCCGCCTGAAGAACAATCCGCGTGTGCGCGTGCTGACGCTGGCCGAAGTGACCGGCCTCTCAGGCAGCACCGGCAACTACACTGCCTCCATCAAGATCAAGCCGCGCTACGTGAACGAGAACTGCACCGCCTGCGGCGACTGCGAGCGCGCGGTCGATACGATGGTGGACGATCCATTCAACTACAACCTCGGCCAGCACAAGGCGGCCTTCCTGCCGAACGCGATGGCCTATCCGCAGCGCTATGTGCTGGACCCGGCGATCATCGGTAGCGCCGACGCCGACAAGGCCAGGGCCGCATGCAAGTATGGTGCGGTCGACCTCGACATGCAGGAAGAGACGATCCAGGTCAAGGCGGGCGCCGTGGTATGGGCGACCGGCTGGCAGCCCTACGACGCGGCGAAGATTCAGCCTTACGGCTATGGCCGCTTCAAGAACGTCATCACCAGCGTCGAGTTCGAACGCCTGGCCGACATCCACGGCCCCACCGGCGGCAAGATCCTGCGCCCGTCCGACGGCAAGGAAGCGAAGAACATCGCCTTCATCCAGTGCGCCGGTTCGCGTGACGAAAACCATCTGCGGCATTGTTCGCGCATCTGCTGCATGGCCTCGCTGAAGCAGACGCATTATGTGCGCGAGAAGTATCCGGAAGACGGCAAGTCGACCATCTACTACATTGACATCCGCGCCATCGACCGCTTCGAGGATTTCTACCAGAAGGTGCAGGCCGACCCCTCGGTCAGCTTCATCAAGTCCAAGGTCGCGAAGATCACCGAGGATGAGCACGGCAACGCGGTGTGCCATGGCGTCAATACCGAAGGCTACAAGCGTTACACCACGCCGCACGACCTGGTGGTGCTGGCCGTCGGTATGGAGCCCTCGGTCAAGGGCATCAACATTCCCGGCCACATCGTGGCGGATTCCAGCGGCTTCATCGAAGCCGATCCGGCCAACGGCGCGGTGTTCGGCGCCGGCTGCGCGTCGAATGCGCTCGATGTGAACCGTGCAGTGCAATCGGCCACGGCGGCGGCATTGAGAGCCATCCAGGTGGTCAACAAAGTAGCAAAGGCGGAGGCTTAAACAATGGCTGACATCAAAGTCGCAGCATATATCTGCAAGGGCTGCGGACTGGGCGAGCGCCTCGACACGGACGCGCTGGTCAAGATCGCACAGAAGGACGGCAAGGTGCCGCTGGCGAAGTCGCACGATTTCCTGTGCAACGCCGACGGCGTCGCGATGATCAGGAACGACATTGCCAACGAGGGCGTCACCCACATCATGATCGGCGCCTGCTCGCGCCGTGCCAAGACCGAAGCGTTCTTCTTCCCCGAGAACGCGGTGGCGCGCGCCAACCTGCGCGAAGGCGTGATCTGGATTCGTCCCGACACCGACGAGGCGCGCGAAACCACCCAGGAAATGGCGGAAGACTACATCCGCATGGGTTGCGCCGAAGTGAAGTCGATGACCGCGCCCGGCGGCAACACCAACACCGGCAGCAGCAAGACCCTCCTGGTGGTGGGCGGCGGCGTCACCGGCATGACCACCGCGATCGAGGCGTCGAAGACCGGCTACCCGGTGGTGCTGGTCGAGAAAACCGGCGAACTCGGCGGCTGGGCGGCCAGGCTCTACAAGCGCGTGCCGGTGCACGAACCGTACAAGTCACCCGCTGACACCGGCGTGGGCGATCTGGTTGCCCAGGTGCAGGGCGACAGCAACATCAAGGTGTACCTCAACGCGACCGTCGCCAAGACCGACGGCGCGCCGGGACGCTTCGTGGTGGATATCGCCACCGAATCGGGTGCAACGCATACTGAAGACATCGGCGCCATCGTGCAGGCGAGCGGCTTCACCCTGTATGACATGAACAAGCTGCCGGAACTCGGCGGCGGCAAGTCGCCCAACGTGGTCGACCAGGCCGGGCTCGAGGCACTGGCGAAAGCCGCCGCAGCGGGCGACGGCGTGATCCGCCGCCCGAGCGACGGCCAGCCGGTAAAGTCGGTGGTGTTCGTGCAGTGCGCCGGTCAGCGTGATCCCAGCGGCACGCATCTGGCGTACTGCTCGGGAGTCTGCTGCAACACCAGCATCAAGCAGGCGATGTACTTCAAGGATGCCAACCCGTCCGTCGACACCACCATCATCTACACCGACCTGCGCACCCCCGGAAACGGCGAAGACTTCTACCGCAGCGCGCAGGAGAAGGGCGTCATTTTCACCAAGGGCAAGGTCGCCCAGGTGCTGCCCAACGGCGCCACCAGCACGGTGAAGTTCCACGACCTGATTCTCGACGACACCGACGCCGCGATGGCGGACGTCGACCTGGTCGTGCTGGCCACCGGACAGGTGGCGAACTCGGGCGTGGACATTTTCGCGGCGCCGAAGACGGCGGAAGAAGAAGCCGCGGTCGAGGTCAAGCCGATCTCCATCCTCAACCTGACCTATCGTCAGGGCCCGGACGTTCCGCAGCTGAAGCAGGGCTTCACCGACTCGCACTTCATCTGCTTCCCCTACGAAACCCGTCGCACCGGCATCTACACTGCCGGCCCGGTGCGCCGTCCGATGGACATCGCGCAGGCGCGCGAGGACGCCACCGGCGCCGCGCTGAAGGCGATCCAGGCGCTGGAGAACGCCGAGCTCGGCCGTGCCGCGCATCCGCGCTCGGGCGACCTGTCGTTCCCGAAAGTGCGTCTGGAAGGCTGCACCCAGTGCAAGCGCTGCACGGTGGAATGCCCGTTCGGCGCGATCGACGAGGACGAGAAGCGCTTCCCGGTGTTCAACGAATCGCGCTGCCGCCGCTGCGGCACCTGCATGGGCGCCTGCCCGGTGCGCGTGATTTCGTTCGAGAACTACTCGGTCAACAGCGTCGGCGCGCAGATCAAGGCGGTCGACATTCCCGACGAGTTCTCCGAGAAGCCGCGCATCCTGATCCTGGCGTGCGAGAACGACGCCTACCCGGCGCTCGACATGGCGGGGATGAACCGCAACGAGTACTCGGCTTTCGTGCGCGTCATCCCGATCCGCTGCCTCGGTTCGGTCAACACCATCTGGGTGACCGATGCGCTCAACGCCGGTTACGACGGCGTGATGATGATGGGCTGCAAGTCGGGCGACGAATACCAGTGCCACTTCGTCAAGGGTTCGGAGCTGGGCCGCGTGCGCATGTCCAAGATCGACGACACGCTGAAGACGCTGAACCTGGAATCGGAGCGCGTGCGCGATCTCGAAGTCGCCATCACCGACATCGAGCGGGTGCCCGAGATGATCAACAAATACGCCGCCGAGCTGGTTGCCGTGGGCCCCAGCCCGTTCAAGGGTTTCTAGGAGTTAACGCATGAGCGCAAACACCGCAATGGCGGAGAAATACCGCAACAACTTCCTGAAGGAAATCGAAGAACAGGTCGAGATGGGCGACTGGGTGAAGATGTGCATGCAATGCGGCGTCTGCTCCGGTTCCTGCCCGACCAACTTCCAGAGCGCGTGGGAACATCCGCCGCAGGAACTCTTCATGATGATCCGCGCCGGCAAGCGCGAGGAAGTGCTGACCACCACCTCGATGTGGAATTGCACCTCCTGCTACAACTGCATCGTGCGCTGCCCGCGCAAGCTGCCGATCACCCACATCATGCACGGCATCGCCGAATACGCGCACCGCATCGGCAAGGCGCCGAAGATGCAGGCTACCCGCTTCTTCAGCGGCCTGTTCTGGAAAAACTGCACGAATACAGGGCGCGTCAACGAGCTCAAGCTGTCGATGGGCCTGTATTTCAAGGACGGCTTCGTCCAGGGCATCAAGAACGGGATGGCGATGCAGTCGGTCGCACTGGGCCTGGTCAAGGCCGGGCGGCTGAATGTGATGGAACTGCTCGGTGGTCACAAGTGCAAGGATCAGAAGGGCATCCAGTCGATGCTGAAGAAAGCGTACGAAATCGAGCGCACGCGCAAAGCCAGCAAGATGGCTGGCTGAGGAGAGAGACCAAAATGGCCAAACATGAATACGCGTTTTACCCCGGCTGCTCGTCGCAGAAAGGCGCTTCCGCCTCCAACTACCTGACCTCGGTGGAATCGATGTGCAAGACGCTCGACGTCAAGCTCACCGAAATCCCCGACTGGAACTGCTGCGGCGCTTCCATCGGCTACGCCGAAGCCGGCGAACTGCCGCGCCACGTGCTGAATGCGCGCAACTTCGCGCTGTCAGAACAGCACCTGCCGGGGCAGGAAATCGTCGCCACCTGCGCCGCCTGCTGGCTGGGCGCGCGGGAGACGCGCGAGCGCCTGACGCATTCCGACACGCTGATGGCAGACACCCGCGAAGCCTTGAAGGAAGCCGGGCTGCAGATCAACGAAATGCCCGAGATCCGCCACATGGTGGAAGTGTTGATCGAGGACCTGGGTTTCGAGGAAATGGCGAAGCACGTCGTGCGTCCGCTCGAAGGCGTCAAGATCGCCGGCTACGTCGGCTGCCAGACCAACCGTCCGTTCGGCGTCGCCGGCGAATCGTTCGAAAACCCGGTCTACCTCGACAAGATGGTCGAAATGGTCGGCGCCGAATCGATCCCGGAATACGAGCAGAAGGTGACCTGCTGCGGCGGCGCGCTGGCCTTCTCCGAGCCGGAAAAGGCGCAGGCGCAGATCAAGGACATCGTCGAATCGGCCTACGACCACGGCGCCGAAATGATCGTCACGCCGTGCCCGCTGTGCCAGGCCAACGTGGAAATCTATCAGGGCCAGATCAACAAGCGCTACGGCACCAAGTTCGACATTCCGGTGATGTACTACAGTCAGCTGATGGTGGTGGCCTACGGCGGCAGCGCCAAGGATGCGGCCCTCAACGGCCAGGTCATCAAGGCGCGCAGGCTGGAGGAAATCGCCGCCAAGCCGGTCAAGCGCTGAGCGGTTTCAGGCGTACAAAAAAAGCAGGGGCTGCGTGCCCCTGCTTTTTTTGCATTCCTAATGCGAGATTTGATCAACCCAGTGGCTTGCGCAGCCGTTCCGGAGCATCGTAACTGCAGTGCCCCAGGGCGACCAGCAGCGCGGGCGTCTCGCCCTTTGGGAGCGCCAGCGCAGTCGCCAGAGCGTCCGAGTCGAATCCGCCGATCGGGCAGCTGTCGAGCCCCATGTGCGCCGCCTGCAGCAGCATGTGCGCGGCCGCGAAGTTGCATTGGCCCTGCGCCCAGGCAGCGATCGATTCGGCCTGATAGAAGGTGCGATACGCTTCGTAAACAGGCGCCATATCACCGCCGCGCGCCTCCGCTTTGAAGCGCGCCCGCACGTAATCCGAGTCCGGATCGAGTACCGCCACCAGCGCCACGATCGCGATCAGGGCGGTAGCGGTCGTTACGGCGGGCTGGTCGTAGCAGGCCCGCGCAACGGCCGCACGTTTTCCCAAATCGACGAGGATGAAACGCCAGGGCTCCATCCCGAAAGCGGACGGGGCCAGTCGGCCGGCTTCCAGCAGCAAGGCCGTTTCGTCGGACGTTACGGACTGCCCTGCCAGGAACTGGCGGCAGGCATAGCGCTGTCGTATGGAATCGAGGAGGGTGGTCGGCATAGGAATCGCTCCTGTCATTGCATTTACACCATAGTGCATGTGCGGGATGACCGCGACCTTATACAGGGTCCGGGCCAGCCATCGGCCTGCAAACTGGTTTCAGAAAGGCAATCCTGATTAAGTACCATGCATGAACCAGCGCCAAGGATGGCGTCCCTCCGGCACCGCATGTATATTGTTTGGAAGAAAAAAAGGTTCAGCGCGTCATTGACTTTGCAGCGCTGAAATAAGTGGGAGAACTTTCATAAAAAGGCTGGAAGAAAAGGGCTTGCTGTGGCTGCTGGAGTCGGCCGCAGATGCCATGCTGATCACCGATTCGACTGGAAGCGTCGTGCTGGCCAATGCGCCTGCCGAAGCGCTGTTCGGCTATACGCGGGCCGAACTGCTTGCACTGTCGGTTGAAAGCCTGATTCCGCCGCGCTTTCGCACCTCCCATGCCACCCAACGCCAACACTACGCAGCGCACCCGGGCAGCCGGGTCATGGGCGGCGGGCTCGAACTGTATGGCTTGCGCAAGGACGGCAGCGAGTTCGCCGCGGATGTCAGCCTGAGTCCGCTGGAAGGCGGCTATGTTCTCGCCACGGTGCATGACATCACGCGCCGCAAGCGGGCCGAGGACGCGCTGGAAGAGCAGCGCGCGCGGCTTGCCGCCATCGTGGAGACGGCGGTGGACGCCATCATCACCATAGACGAGCGCGGCACCATCGACTCCTTCAATCCTTCCGCCGAACGC
The DNA here is from genome assembly GCA_021791095.1 of Pseudomonadota bacterium. Classification (GTDB taxonomy): domain Bacteria; phylum Pseudomonadota; class Gammaproteobacteria; order Burkholderiales; family Thiobacillaceae; genus Thiobacillus. The sequence continues at coordinate 4,451 of JAJYXG010000017.1, read as the reverse complement.
CTGTTCGGTTATGCGCCGGCCGAAGTGATGGGCAAAAACGTTTCACTGCTCATGCCCTCTCCCTATCGGGAAGGGCACGACGGTTATCTTGCGCACTATGTCGCCACCGGCGAGAAGCGGGTCATCGGCATCGGCCGCGAGGTGGTCGCGCAGCGCAAGGACGGCACCACGTTTCCGATCGACTTGGCAGTGAGTGAAATGCAGGTGGGTGGACGCAGGCTGTTCACCGGCCTGGTGCACGACATCAGCCAGCGCAAGCAGGCGGAGGAGCGTCAGGTGCGCCTGATCCACGAACTCGAGAGCGCGAACGAGGAGTTGAAGAACTTCGCCTATGTCGTCTCCCACGACCTGAAGGCACCGCTGCGCGCGATCGGCTCGCTCGCCGACTGGATCAGCACCGATCAGATGGACAAGCTCGACGACGAAGGCAAGGAGCATCTGCGCCTGCTGGTCCAGCGCGTTCGGCGCATGGACGGCCTGATCGACGGCATCCTGCAATACTCGCGCGTGGGTCGCGTGCGCGAGGCGGTGGTACCGGTGGATGTGAACGCGATCGTGCAGGAAGCGCTGGCGATGCTCGCGCCGCCGCCTCACATTCGCGTCGAGGTGGCCCCCGACCTGCCGACGATCCACGCCGAGCGTACCCGCATTCTGCAGCTGTTCCAGAACCTGCTTTCCAACGCCATCAAATACCTCGACAAGCCTGAAGGCCTGATTCGCGTCGACTGTGTGCCCCACGACCAGGAGTGGGAGTTCAGCATCAGCGACAACGGCCCCGGCATCGAATCGCGACATTTCAAGCGGATTTTCCAGTTGTTCCAGACCCTGGTGCCCAAGGACCGGGTGGAGAGCACCGGTGTCGGCCTGGCGTTGGTGAAAAAAATCGTCGAGATGTACGGCGGGCGCGTGTGGGTCGAATCGCAGCCGGGCGCTGGCAGCACCTTTTTCTTTACCTTGCCGCGCAGCGGCACCCACTAGCAGGAGCAGAAGAATGAAGGCCACATGCAAGTCGATATTGTTGGTGGAAGACGACGAGGTGGATGCCATGACCGTGCGTCGCGCCCTGAAGGAATTGCATGTGAACAATCCGCTGATGCAGGTGGAGAACGGCGAGGAGGCGCTCAAATACCTGCGCCAGCCGGGCCAGGTGATGCCCTGCATCATCCTGCTCGACCTCAACATGCCGGTGATGGGCGGCATCGAATTCCTGCAGGTGGCCAAGCACGATGCCGCGCTGCGGCGCATTCCGGTGGTGGTGCTCACCACCTCGGAGGAACAGCAGGACAAGGTGGCCAGTTTCGATCTCGGCGTGGCCGGCTACATCCGCAAGCCGGTCGACTACAGGCAGTTCGTGGAAGCGGTCCGCTCCATCGACGCCTACTGGACGCTCTCCGAGCTGCCGCAATGAGCGATGCGACGGTGCGCGTGCTGCTGGTCGATGACGATGCGGTCGATCGCCTCGCCTGCCGCCGCGCATTGGGCGCGCAGTCCGACTACAAACTCGATCTGGAGGAAGCCGATACCGCGCGCGCCGGGCTGGACCGGGTGCAAGCGACTCCGCCCGCTCTGATCCTGCTCGACTACCACCTGCCGGACATGGACGGCGTGGAATTCCTCGCCGAACTGGCGGCCGACACTGGCGAAGTCGACATACCGGTGGTGATGCTCACCGGGGCGCAGGACATCGCCATCGCGGTGGACGCCATGCGCCGCGGCGCGCGCGACTATCTGGTCAAGGACGGCGACGGCGACTACCTCAAGCTGCTGCCGACGGTGATCCGCCGCGTGCTGCGCGAAAGCCGGGCGCACGCCGACAGACGCGCGGCCGAAGCGCAGTTGCGCGCTGCCGAGGCCCGCCATCTCCGCCACCTGGAGGAGCAGGTGGCCGAGCGTACCGAACAGATTGCGAAGCAAAAGGACTTGCTGGGTGAAGCCAACAGCAAGCTCGTTCGCGAGATCGAGGAGCGGCGGGAGGCGGAAGCGCGCTTCCGCCTGCTGCTCGAATCGGCCGGCGAAGGCATCTACGGCCTCGACACCGAGGGGCGTTGCACGTTCATCAATGAAGCGGCGGCGGCGATGCTCGGGTACGCCAGGGAGGAATTGCTGGGACGCGAGACGCACAGCCTGATCCACCACACCCATGCGGATGGCAGTGCATATCCGGAGCAGGAATGCCGCATCTACGACGCATTCCGCACCGGCGAGGCCAGCCGCGGGCTGGTCGAACTGCTGTGGCGCAAGGACGGGAGCTCCTTCCTGGCGGAGTACTCTGCGCAGCCCTTGCACGAGGCGGGGCGTCTCACCGGCGCGGTACTGGTGTTCCGTGATGTCACCGAGGCGCAGGCACTGCGGCACATGCTTTCGTATCAGGCCACGCACGACGCGCTGACCGGGCTGGTCAACCGCCAGGAATTCGAGCGCCGGCTGGAACGCTTGTTCAGCGAGCCGCGCAATGAGGGCGAGGCGCATGCACTGCTCTACCTCGACCTTGACCGGTTCAAGGTGGTGAACGATACCTGCGGCCACACCGCGGGCGACCAGTTGCTGCGACAGATCACGGAGCGGCTGCACGAGCGCCTGCGCAGTCGAGACACCCTGGCGCGGCTGGGGGGCGACGAATTCGGCGTGTTGCTCGAACACTGCCCGCTGGACCAGGCGATGCGCATCGCCACCGAGTTGCGCGACGCGGCGCATAGCTATCGTTTCGTGTGGGAGGGCAAGCCGTTCACGGTCGGTGCGAGCATCGGCCTGGTGCCGCTGTCCGTCACCACCAGCAGCGTCTCCGAAGCGCTCGCCGAGGCCGATGCCGCCTGCTACGCCGCCAAGGAGCAGGGCCGCAATCGGGTGCACCTGTACCAGCCGGACGACGCCACGCTCGCCCAGCAGAAAACCCAGATGCAATGGGTGTCGCGCCTGACACACGCACTCGATACGGACCGTTTTCGCCTGTACCGGCAGATCATTGCGCCGCTTGGGCAGAATGGCCAAGGGCAGGGCCGGGGCCGCCCGCACTACGAGATTCTGCTGCGTCTGCTGGATGAAGAGGATCGGATCGTTGAACCGATGGCCTTCGTGCCTGCGGCCGAGCGTTACAACCTGATGCCGACGATCGACCGCTGGGTGGTGCGCGAAGTGATTCGTCATCACGCTGTGCAGCAGCGCCTGGCATCGGTGGCTGAGCGGCCGATCTACGCCGTCAATCTGTCGGGCAGTTCGCTCTCGGACGAACGCCTGGCCGAATTCGTGCAGAGCCTTCTGGCCGAGTATGGCGTCCCGGCCGACATGCTTTGCTTCGAGATCTCCGAGACCGCGGCCATCGCCAACCTGAACCACGCCACGCACCTCATCCAGACGCTCAAGCACGCAGGCTGCCTGTTCGCGCTGGACGATTTCGGCAGCTGCATGTCTTCATTTTCCTACCTCAAGCAGTTGCCGGTGGATTTTCTCAAAATCGATGGCAGTGTCATCCGCACCATCGCCGAAGACCGCCTGACGCGCGCCATGGCCGAGGCGATCAACCGGGTGGCCCACGTGATGGCGATCGAGACCGTGGCCGAATGCGCGGAGACCGCGCCCATCCTTGCGCTGCTTCATGAACTCGGCGTGGACCACGCCCAGGGCTACGCCCTGGCGCGGCCGCAGCCCTTGCCGGAGGCAGTTGCGCTCAGCCCTGCCGCCTGACTCGTCTTTCGAGCCCGGGCTTTGCCCCGCTGGGTGCACCCGATCGGGATCCGGGGGCACCGCCTTTTTCAACATGGCGGTATCCTTGCGTTTTGTCTCGAATCCGCACGAACATGAAAAAAGCCAAAGACCTCAACGAACTGATCGATCTGGTGCACGAAGTGGTGTACGAAGTCGACGAGCTGCGTGCCTGCCTGGAACACGACGACGACGAGGCCTCCACCTACACGCCGTTCATGGATGACCTCGACAGGATGCTGCGCGACCTGCACGAATCGATGGCGTCCGGTAAATACGAGGGCGTGGGGAGGGGCGAGGATCTGCCCTTCATGCCCCTGTTCAAGAAGCACGAGCGCAGCATTCCGTTCCGGGAACTGCTGCGCACCATCAATGCCACGCATCGCGAAGGCTACGAGGCCTGACAGCGATCCGAAGTGGCGGTGGTGTGCAACTGCTTGATTGTGTGTTACGTGCCCGGATGAAGTTTGTTGCGTACCTGACCTGGCAATCGCAGCGATTGGGTGAACGACCCATTCGCGCTCATGTTAGGACGCCCTAAAAATGGATAACAAACTGTTTTCTAGCACATTTATTAGAAGCGCTATCCCGGATGATGCTTTATAAAACGTCATTTAGGATGGACACTTAACGTTAAGCTCAGATAGCCATGCGCGACCGCGAGTATTCTTCGCGAGCGCATTCCGAACCCGGGTCCGAACTGGATGTGGAACGGAAATTGATGAATTTACAGCGACTTACAAAAATGATAT
>JAJYXG010000127.1:0-3829 GCA_021791095.1 Pseudomonadota bacterium | reverse complement strand
AGGTGTTGGTCGGGTTGTAGTTGAGCTCGGGCATCAGCGGGAAGCCGCCGCGCTCGCGCACGGTGCGCGACACGGCCGAATCGGGATCGTCGAAGTCGCCGAACATGCGGGCGTGCGCCGGGCAGGTGAGCACGCACGCGGGCTGGCGCTCCTCGACCGGCAGTTCCTGATCGTAGATGCGGTCGACGCACAGGGTGCACTTCTTCATCGTGCCGCTGGAGCGGTCGAGTTCGCGTGCGCCATACGGGCAGGCCCACGAGCAGTAGTTGCAGCCCATGCACTTGTCCTGGTCGATCAGCACGATGCCGTCTTCGGCGCGCTTGTACGAGGCGCCAGTCGGGCACACGGTCACACAGTCGGCGTCCTCGCAGTGCATGCACGACATCGGGAAGTTGACCGTCTTGTTGTTCGGATACTCGTCCATTTCGTAATGGCGAATCCGGTTGAACCACACGCCCGACGGCTCGGCGCCGTAGGGCTGGTAGTCGGACAACGGGCCGATTGTGCCGGAGGCGTTCCATTCCTTGCAGGCGATGGCGCAGGCATGACAGCCCACGCACACGTCGAGGTCGATGACCAATCCAAGTCTCATTTTGTGCTCGCTTTATTCATTCGGGTACTGCTCAGTTCTTTTCGTGGGTGCGTGCGTCGTAACGCAACACATCCGGCCGCTCGTAGCGCTCGTCACCCGGCAGCGCCTTCAGTTCGTCAAACTGCGGCCAGGAGCCGGTTTCGCCCGGGGCGGCCTTCCAGATTTTCACCCGCAGGTCGAACCATGCGGCCTGACCGGTCACCGGGTCGGAGTTGGTGACGCGACGCTCGCCGGCCTTTTCCGGCAGCAGTTCGGAAATCAGATGGTTGAGCAGGAAGCCTTTGGTCGCTTCGGACGCGTTCTCCTTCAGGCCCCAGGCGCCCTTCTGCTTGCCGATGGCGTTCCAGGTCCAGATGGTGTCCTCCTGGGTGCCTTCCATGGTCTTGACCTGGCAGCGGATCTTGCCGTTGTGCGACTCGACCCAGATCCAGTCGAAGTCCTTGATGCCCATTTCGGCAGCCTTGCGCGCGTTCATGTACATGTAGTTCTGCGCCATGATCTGACGCAGCCACACGTTCTGCGAATCCCACGAGTGGTACATGAACATGGGGCGCTGGGTCAGCGCGAAGAAGGGATATTCCTCTTTGTCGACGCGCTGCTGCTCAAGCGGCTCGTACCACATCGGCAGCGGGTCGAAATACTTCACCAGGCGCTCGCGGTCGACCTGGTTGTTCGGCTGCGGACCGTCGTACAGACCCTGCCCTGCCAGGCGGAATTTCTGCAGCGGCTCGGAATAGAACTGCATGATGATGGGCTCGGCCTTACCGACGAAGCCCACATCCGCTGCGACATCCAGATAGTCCTTATTGGCGTAGCGCATGTACTTCTGGTTGTCGGGCCAGTGGTGCGCGTAGAAGCTCTGGTTCTCGATGTACTTTTCCCACTGGTTGGGATTGGGCTCACCCTTGAGCGACTTGGTGCCGTCCTTGCCGCGCCAGCCGGCGAGGAAGCCGATGCCGGGCGAACGCTCGAAATTGACGATGAAATCCTTGTAGCCGCTGAACTTGGGGGTGCCGTCGGGTTTGGTGAACGCCGGGAATTTCAGGCGGCCCGCCAGTTCGACCATGACTTCCTGCCACGGGCGCACGTCACGATCCAGCTTGACCAGGGGATGACGGATGGCATCGGCCGCCGCGTCCGGCTCGGAAATCGGCCGGTCGAGCAGCGAGATCGAATCGTAGCGCTCGAGATAAGTCGTGTCCGGCAGGATCAGGTCGGCGAAGTTGGTCATCTCCGAATGGAAGGCGTCGATCACCACCAGGAACGGGATCTTGTACAGACCGGGCTCTTCCGGATCCTTGGCGCGCAGCATGTCCTGGATGTTCGCCGTGTTCATGGTCGAGTTCCACGCCATGTTGGCCATGAACAGGATCAGCGTGTCGAGTGCATAGGGATCGTGGTTGGTGGCGTTGGTGATCACCATGTGCATCAGGCCGTGCGAGGCGATCGGCACTTCCCAGGAATACGCCTTGTCGATGCGCAGCGGGTTGCCGAACTCGTCGACCACCAGGTCTTCCGGACGCGTCGGGAAGCCGAGCGGCGGACGCGACAGCGGCGTGTTCGGCGCGTTGATGATGTCGATGTTGTTTTCCGGCAGCTGGTGCGGCGGAATCGGCTTCGGGTACGGCGCACGGGCGCGGAAGTTGCCCGGCGCGTCGAGCGCGCCCAGCAGCATCTGGATCATGTGGATCGCACGGCAGGAATGGAAGCCGTTCGAGTGCGCCGCAATGCCGCGCATCGCGTACATCGCGACCGGGCGGCCGACCACCTTGTCGTGCTTGCGGCCCCACACGTCGGTCCACTCGATCGGCAGCTCGACCGTCTCCTTGAACGCGACGTGCGCCATTTCCAGCGCGATGCGCTCGATGGTCTCGGCCGGCAGGCCGCATTCGAGTGCGACGTTTTCCGGCGCGTAGCGCTCGTCGAGGTAGCGCTCGGCCATCATAGACATCACGGTCTTGACACGGCGGCCATCGGGGGCGACATACTCGCCGAACAGCGCCGGCGCGATGTCGCCGTCCATGCCGTTCTTGAATGCTTCCTTGTCCAGATCCCAGATCAGCGGCTGGTCGTTCTCGTCGCGCAGGAAAAGGCCGTCGCCCTTCTGGCCCGGGGTCTGCACCACCAGCCAGGAGGCGTTGGTGTAGCGCACCAGGAATTCATAGTCGAATTTCTCGTGCTTCAGCAGCACGTGCACCATCGACATGGCCAAGAGGCCATCCATGCCGGGCTTGATCGGCAGCCATTCGTCGGCGATCGCGGAGTAGCCGGTGCGCACCGGGTTGACGGTGACGAACTTGCCGCCCTTGCGCTTGAGCTTTTCCAGGCCGATCTTGATCGGGTTGGAGGAATGGTCTTCCGCCACGCCCCACATCAGGAAATACTTGGCGTAGTCCCAGTCGGGCGCGCCGAATTCCCAGAACGAGAAACCGATGGAATAGAGACCGGCCGCCGCCATGTTGACGGAACAGAAGCCGCCGTGCGCAGACCAGTTGGGCGTACCGAACTGCTGCGCCCACAGACCGGTCAGCGCCTGCATCTGGTCACGACCCGTGAAATAGCCGAGCTTGGACGGGTCGGTCGCCCGGATTTCTTCCAGCCGGTCGGTCAGCACGTCGAGCGCCTGATCCCAGGAAATCGGCTCGTAAATGCCTTCGCCGCGCTCGGTGCCCGGCTTGCGCATCAGGGGCTGGGTCAGCTTGGCGGTGGAATACTGCTTCATGATCCCGGCCGAACCCTTGGCGCACAGCACGCCCTGGTTGGTCGGATGGTTGCGGTTACCCTGGATGAAGCGGACCTTGTTGTCCTCCAGTGTCACCTTGATGCCGCAGCGGCAGGCACACATATAACACGTGGTGTACTTGATTTCCTGCGCGTCGTGATTTTCGAGTTTGATCTTGGCGTTCATGCGGTCTCTGGATTCAAAATTATCCCCTCGGCTCCTTTGCAGGAGTCGTATTTCCCTACCCGGATATAACACTAGGTGACTGCTGGAAGCAGCGCCAGCGCATCGGCACTGGATGCTGCGGGGACGGCTATATATTAAACATTCCGAATATATTGTTATTTTGCACTTTCTGTCCGTCGCATGGCAAGCAAAATGGCTGATAGCCCCATAAGGCCAGCCAATCAAAAGGCCTTATTAATTAAGGACTTGAACATCTTTATTTCGTCTGTTTCGCGGGTTCCGGCAATTTGGCCAGCATGGACTCGACCACAGCCAGGGCTTCGCCCTCA
>JAJYXG010000004.1:0-23611 GCA_021791095.1 Pseudomonadota bacterium | reverse complement strand
CCTTTCCTCAAGTTCGAGCGTCTGCTGGAAACCTATCACGCCTTCGCGCCGAAGGGATTCAAGTCCTTTCGCATGGCCATGCCGCTGTGGCTGCGCGAAAAGCTGTTCCAGAAAGACCTGCTCGCCAAGGAGCTGAAGCAGATCGAACCCGGGGTGAACTGGATCGACCGCCTGCTGTTTTCCGAGCACCACCTGAGCCACGCCGCCAGTGCCTTTTTCCCCTCGCCGTTCGACGAAGCCCTGGTACTGACCATGGACGGCGTGGGCGAATGGACGACCACCTCGGCCGCCATCGGCCGCGGCAACAGCCTGGAGATCTTCAAGGAAATCCATTTCCCGCATTCGCTAGGCCTGCTCTACTCGGCCTTCACCTATTATCTGGGCTTCAAGGTCAATTCGGGGGAGTACAAGGTGATGGGACTCGCGCCCTACGGCGAGCCGAAATACACGCAGACCATCCTCGACCATCTGGTCGACCTCAAGCCCGATGGCTCGTACCGGCTGGACCAGTCGTACTTCGACTACTGCACCGGTCTGACCATGACCAACGCGAAGTTCGACGACTTGTTCGGTGCGCCGCCCCGCAAGCCGGAGGACCCGCTGACCCAGCGCGAAATGGACCTGGCCGCGTCGGTCCAGGCCGTCACCGAGGAAGCCGTGCTCAGAATGACCCGCGCACTGCGCGAGGAAACCGGCCTGGAAAACCTGTGCCTCGCCGGCGGCGTCGCGCTCAACTGCGTGGCCAACGGCAAGGTGCTGCGCGACGGCAAGTTCAAGCAGGTGTGGGTGCAACCCGCGGCGGGCGACGCCGGCGGCGCGCTGGGTGCGGCGCTGGCCGCGCATCACCTGTACATGGACCAGCCCCGGCAAGCACGCCAAGGGCAGGACAGCATGAAAGGCTCCTATCTGGGGCCCGTGTACGGTCAAGCGGACATCGAAGCTCGGCTGACGGCGGCGGGCGCGAAATTCAGCGTGCTGTCCGACGCCGATTTGATCGAGCGCGCCGCCAGCCTGCTCGCCAGCGAAAACGTCGTCGGCTGGTTTCAGGGGCGCATGGAATTCGGTCCGCGTGCATTGGGAGGGCGCTCCATCCTGGGCGACCCGCGCTCGTCCAAAATGCAGTCGGTGCTCAACCTCAAGATCAAGTACCGCGAATCCTTCCGGCCGTTCGCGCCGTCGGTGTTGCGCGAGCACGTCGCCGAATGGTTCGATCTGGACCAGGACAGCCCCTACATGCTCATCGTCGCCGATGTGGCGAAGCAGCATCGCCTCGATGCCGCAGGTGCGGACGCAGGCCTGTTCGGCATCGAAAAGCTCAAGGTGCCGCGCTCGACCATCCCCGCCGTCACCCACATCGACTATTCCGCGCGCATCCAGACCGTGCATGCCGACACCAACCCGCGCTACCACGCGCTGATTTCAAGCTTTCATGAAAAAACCGGCTGCCCGATGCTGATCAATACCAGCTTCAACGTGCGCGGCGAGCCCATCGTCTGCACGCCGGAAGACGCGTTCCGTTGCCTGATGGGGACCGAGATGGACGCGCTGGTGATCGGCAACTGCGTGCTGATGAAGGCGGACCAGGATCCGGCGCTGAAGCTGGATTACAAGAACGCGTTCGACCTCGACTGAGGCGTTGCAAGCCTCTGCGCGACACCGAAACGCCGCCTTGCGGCGGTTTAGCGTCGCCGAATCAGATGAATGGCCAGCGCGCGCGCCTTCCCGTACACGTTCCGCAAGCCATGCGCCACGCTCTTCTTGCGCAAGGCGTGGCGCGAGTAAATCACGCCGTGATCGCCCGTTTGCGCCACGGCGTGATGGCGCTTTTCGATCTCGCGTGAAATGACGGCAAAGAAATTGTGCTCGAACAGCACGCGGCGGCGGGCCTCCATGATGGCGGGCAGGCGTTTCTCGTATTCCTTGTCCAGAATGGCCTGGCGGATGATGCGCTCAGCCCCGGCGGGATCCTTGATGTCGATGGCAATGAAGCTTTCCGCCGGAAAATAGTCCGCGGCATTGGTGCAGCCCGCATAAAAGGGCAGGGCGCACCCAAGAAACGCATCCGACAGCTTTTCCGTCCAATGGTGCGGGCCGATGTAGTTCTCGATCGCCACGGAATAGCGGTATGCGTCCAGCGCCTCGGCCTTGTCGTCCAGCGGGCGTGCGCCGCGGCCATAGACGTGCATCTCGGGCAACAGCCGCATCAGTTCCCGCATGAAGTTGAAGCGTTGATGATGCAGGGTGTGCCGCATCCGCTTGGGCGAGAACACCATGGATAGATCGTGGGTCTTGTCCAGGGGCGGGTGCGCGACGATGTCATCGAATGGAATGATGCGCTGACTGCCGACCCCATAGAACCAGTGCAGTCCCGCCTGGGAATAGATTCTGTCGGGATGGGGCAAGGCCCATTCTTCCTGGCTGGTGATGACGCAGCCGAACTGGCGGACGAAGGTGGTGCCGAAGTGTTTGATCGAGGACGGCTCGCTGGTCGTGAGCAGGGTGTGCGCAGCGGGGCAGGCCAGCTTTTCCTGGCGATGCTTGCGCGCCTCGCCATGCCTGGCAGGCAGGTCGTCATACACGACCAGCCAGTCGTAGTCGCTGTCCTCGGGGTCAAAGCTGAACTGGCAATTGCCCCATTCCGGAATGTCGCCGGGCAATTGATGCCGCAAGACGGCCTGCGGTATCGTCGCCATGACCTTGACGCGGATTTTAGGGAGCGTGGCAGGTGCCTGGATTTTCATGTTGGCGGGGCAGGGTGGGTGCCTGAATACTTTTATAATGAAGCGACTTTTTACATCACAGGTTGAACGGGCGGGTGCTCCCTGGGATGGTCGACGGTTTTCCTGCTTGATTGTCCCGACGGAAGGAATATCCAGCCTTGGCTGAAATACGATTTTCGGTTGTCATTGTCCATCGCAATGGCGCGCAAATGCTGTTGAATGCCCTGGCATCGCTGATGCGGGCCGTTGGTAGCGATGACGAAATCATTCTGGTCGATAACGGTAGCACAGATGCGTCCGTGAATGAGGTCAGGGCGGCCTGCCCGGATGTTCTCATCATTGAAAACGGCTGCAACAGCGGCTTTGCCCGGGCCTGCAATCAGGGCTTGGCAGCGGCACTGGGACAGTATGTGCTGTTCCTGAACAATGATGCCTTCCTGCCGCCCGATGCATTGGACCGCTTTGTCGAGGACTTTGCATCCTTCCCCAAAGCGGCATTGATCGGCGGACAATTGGTCAGTGAGGACGGGATGCCGCAGCGCTCGGCGGGCGTGGCTCCCACCTTTCTGTCCGAGCTGGGATGGGTCCGCCGCAAGCCGCCCGATGTCTCCGGTTCCCCGGAGCCTGTCGAGGTCGAGACGCTGGTGGGCGCCTGCATGGCATTCCGCCGTGCGTTGGCGGACACGGCCGGCCGGCTGGACGAGGATTTTTTCTTTTATTTCGAAGAAACCGAGTGGTGTGTACGCCTGCGAAGGCAGGGGTGGCAGGTTCTGATCGACCCCCGTGTCCGCGTTACGCACCTGAAGGGGGCAAGCACCCGCGCCATTCGGCGTGATGCGCAAGTCGAGATGTTCCGTTCCCGCCTGTTGTATTACTGGAAAACGATGCCCCCGATCCTGGCAATTCCGCTGTCATTCTGGCGGGTGCTGCGCTTGCTCATGAATACCGTATCCTATTTGCTGATGGGGGCTCTGACCCTGGGGCTGCTCAGGAAGGTGCGGACCAAGCTCATGGTTTATCTGACCCAGTTGACCTGGTTGCTCATCGGCTGTCCTGCGAGCTGGGGCTTGCCCGACAAATGCCCCAGGCAGTCGTAGACGTGCCAAAGAACATGGAAAAGCTGCCCCTCTCCGTATTCATCATCGCCAAGAACGAGGCCGACAGGATTCCGGTCGTCATCCGCGCCGTGCGCGACTGGGTGGACGAGGTCATCGTCATCGACAGCGGGAGCAGCGACGATACGGTGGCCGTCAGCGAGTCGCTGGGCGCACGCGTGGTGTTCAACGCATGGCGCGGCTATGGCCCGCAAAAGGTGTTCGGTGAATCCTTGTGCCGGAACGAGTGGCTGCTCAACCTCGATGCCGACGAGGAAGTTTCATCTGAACTGGGCGCCGAAATCCGCGCGCTGTTCGGGCAGGGCGAGCCGGCCTGCTCGGCCTATACTCTGCCGATACTGCCGCTGTATCCGTTCCAGCAGACAGGCCATCCGTGGACGGCCTTTCACCATCCCGTGCGTCTGTACCGAAAGAGCAGGGCGGGTTTCAAGGACGAGCTGGTGCATGATTCCGTCGTGGTGCGGGAAGGCAAGACCGGCAAGCTGAAGGGCATGGTCCTGCATCGTTCGTTCAGATCGCTCGCGCACCATATCGAGAAGGTCAATGGATATTCCAGCGCCCAGGCCGAGGTGCTGGCCTCGCGGGGCCGCGATCCCGGCCTGCTGGCCTTGTTGCTGGTGCCGGCGTTGGCCTTCTTCAAGCAATACATCCTTCGCCGCGAGTTCGTGAACGGTGTCGACGGCATTGTGGTCAGCCACATGTATGCCTTCCAGCGCTTCATTCGCCTGGCCAAGACGCGCGAAAAACAGCGCCTGCTGCGGCAAGGAAAATAATGCCCAGCGTTTTATGGTGGGGGCGCTTTGATCCCGAGTATTCCCGCAATCGTATCCTGCGCAAACTGTTGCCCGAACTGGGCTGGAACGTCGTCGACTTTCACCCGCGCTTCAGCTCGCTGGCCGATGTCGAAGCCCGGCTCAAACGAATCGGCAAGCCGGATCTCGTCTGGGTGCCGTGCTTCAGGCAGCGCGATCTTGCTGCGGCCAGCCGCTGGGCGAAGCACCGGGGCGTTCCCTTGCTGTTCGACCCGCTGATTTCCGCCTACGACAAGCAGATTTTCGAACGAAAAAAATTCCCGCCACAAAGCCGGCAGGCCCGGCGACTGCATCGATGGGAACGCTCCCTGTTCCAGCGGGCCGACATTCTGATTGCGGACACCCAAGCCCACGCGGACTATTTTTCCGAGGCGTTCGATGTTCCGCCGGATCGAATCAAGGTCGTGTACGTGGGGGCAGAAGCCTCGCTGTTTCAACCGGCGCCGATGCCCGACCACACTGACGGGAGCCCGGTCGACGTGCTTTTCTACGGGAGCTTCATCGAGCTGCAAGCCCCGCAGATCATTGTCGAAGCGGCCCGCGTTTATACCGGCCCGCCTGTACGCTGGACCTTGCTGGGGAAAGGGCCCCTGCGTGCCGAGTGCGTGCGTTTGGCCCGCGGACTCGCCAACGTCCACTTCGAGAACCCGGTGCCGTATGAAGCACTGCCCGCCCGGATTCACAAGGCCGATATCCTGCTTGGGGTGTTCGATGCAGGCGCAAAAGCGGGGCGGGTGATCCCCAACAAGGTGTATCAGTCGCTGGCGTGCGGCAGGCCGGTGATAACGAGAAAATCAACGGCGTATCCGCCCGGGGTCGTCGATGGCACGGATGCGGGGATGCTCTGGGTTGAACCCGGCAATCCCGGCGAGTTGGCTACGATGGTCGCGCAGCTGGCTCAGCGGCTGCCAGGGGAATCCGACCTTGGCCGGCTGGCCTCCAGACTTTATCTGGAGGCCTTTTCTGATGCGGTCATTGCTGAGCAGATGCGGGAAGCTTTGGAATCAACCCGGAAAGCGGGTTGATCGGCAGCACGGCCTATGCTTCGGGGACGCGCAGCAGGCCGATTCCGAATCCGCACTGGTTGGGGTCCACAACGAATTCCTGTACGTCGGCCCCGACCTTGATCCGTTGCCAGAAGGGGTAAACCTGATTCGTCGTGAACGGTTGTTTTTCGACGATGTCATGGAACGCGATGAGGCCGCCCGGACGCACGAATTCCTTGTAGTCGTTGTAGTCCGCTTCGACACCGGATTCCGTATGGTCGCCGTCGATGAACATGAAGTCGGCCTTTTCTCCGTTCAGTTCCTGGGCCAGGCGGGCCTTGAAGCTTGCCTCATGCGAATTGCCCGAGAGCAGCGTGACCTTGCAGTTCGATCCCGGCGGCGGAAATTGGCTGAACAAGGGGCGCTGCAGGCTCATGTCATTCAGGTCGCAGGTGATCACTCGCTTGGATGCCAGATGCGACCAGATCAGCAATGTGCCGCCACGCGCAGTGCCGATCTCGACGATGATTTTTGGCTTGATCGCCTGCACGGCTTTGGCCAATTGCGTGATTTCAGCCGGAATCTGCAATGTCCTGACGGTCATATAGCCGCCGCCGCCGAAATTCATCGCCCAGTCGACCACTTCTTCCAGCGAGCGTGGCTTCGAGTGATATTCCTTCAGCCGACGACGGGCATACAGGTCGTTAAAGGGTTGGCGCAGTTTGCGACTCAGGGACTTGAAGAATCTCGACATGATGGGGGCTCGTTTTTCGGTTGGTAAGAAGGCTGGGTATTCAAGTCTTTTTTGCTTGGAGGGCAATGACAAATCCACAAAGCAAAAGTAGCACGATCGGGAACCACCAGGCTCTGTATAAAACGGGTTGTGACTGAATCGGAAAAGCGATTACGGCAAGGGAGGCTGCATAGGGTGCGGCCAGGGCGCGGTGGTCGGGTGATGCCTGGAAATACCATCGAACGATCAAAGCGATGGCAATGAACAGGCCTGCCAATCCGATCAACCCGGATTCCGCGGCAATGGAAACATACATCTGGTGGGCGTGATAGACGCCGCCGACGTAGCTGCCGCCGCTTCTGAAGGGATCCTCCGGGCGGCCCGCATAATGATCGTAGGCTTCAGCAAACGCACCTGCTCCAACGCCCGTCAGCGGCCGGTCCTTGAGCATCTCGCCGGCAGCTTCCCAAATGATCATGCGTCCGCTGAGGATGTGGTCCAGCTTTTTGAAGAGTGATTGCTCCTCGGTTCGGATATTGAATTGCTCAAATTTGGATGAAGTGGTTTCCGATAGGCTAACTGCTGCGACCACCCCGACAAACAGCGCCAGAACAATCAAAGCACGGTGCAGCCAGCCGAACCGGGGCATGAGCGTCGCGATGGCCAGCAGATAGAAGAGGATGTTGCTTCGCGCGCCGCTCATGCCCGCAACAAACCCGATCAGCGCGATGATCGCAATGGCTGCCACAGGGTGTTCCTTCGCCATGCGCCACAGCATGATGGGCATCAACACCGTCAGGAAAAGCGCAAAGTGCAGGTTGTCCGGGAATGGCCCCATTATCCGGCCATCGCTTCCCATGGGAATTCCCAGGACATCGTAGCCAAAAACATATTGAATCAGGCCGTCGCCCAGCCAGACCATCAGGACTATCGCCAGCCAGCGCTGCATCCAGGCATGCTCAGCCTCTGTTTTAAGACCTTGCATGAGCGCAAGTCCGGCAACAAAAAAAAGCATCAAAACCAGGGCCACCTTGGCGGATCCGTTTGGATTGAATGATCCGGGGATTGAAATGAGTATGGGGGCCAGCAGCAGAAGGAAAATGATGCCCAAGCGTTGTACGGATTGATCGCTCCAGTCGATACGCTTTTTGAACAGGAACCACCCTCCCAGCAAAAGCAGCAGAAATGAAGGAAATCGTGCGCCACCTGTGAAGGGTTGCCAGGCGAGGAGCATGAGCCCCAGAAGTCTGGACGCGAGCTCAGGAGTGAAGCTGCTTCGGATGAAATTCGCCATAAGTAAATAAGGTGTGCAGAGCGTCTGTTCCAAATGAAGGGCGCCCGGCGGTAAATCGTGAACGCAGGCGCCTTCTGTGTGCCGTGGGTTTATTTGGAGCGAGGAGCGTGTACAAGTTCGGAATACACATCGAGGGTCGCTGTCAGCATACGCTCCAGGGTGAAAGGATTCTGTCTGGTTACGTCAGGAGGGGCATCCAGCCATCGCAGGGTTTTCCGGGCAGCCTGCTGGATATCGCCAACAGGAACGGCGCCCTCGGGCAGAATGGCAGCCAACTGCTCCTTCACGCCGCCATGGTCATAGGCAAGCAGCGGCTTGCCCAGGCTGAGCGCCTCCAGGCTGACCCTGCCGAAGGCTTCGGGCTCGCGCGAGAGCGAATACACGATGTCGCTGATCGCCATGATTTCCCGAAGGTCCGAGCGATGGCTGATAAAGCTGAGATGCTGGCTCACGCCGTGAAGCTTGCTTCGCGCTTCCAGTTCGGCCATGAATGACTTCTTTCTCGGGTGGGTCTCGCCCACGATCAGGCCGTGAACATCTGGCCGTGTCTTGATGACCTGTTCCAGCATGTCGATAAAGTCGGTCTGTCCTTTCCAGCGTGTCAGGCGAGCGGGGAGCAAGAGAATTTTCTTGCCTGTCAGACCGGGATGTTCCTGTTGCCACTGGCTCATCCAGTCGGCAGGCGGCTTGTAACCCGGCGGAAATTCTTCCGGGTCGACGCCACGGTAAATCAGGCGCACTTTTTTCTGCGATACCTTCGGATAATTCCTGACCAGGTAATTAATGATCATTTTGGAAATGGCAATGACGCGTTCGCCCTTGGTCATGACCGCACTGTAAGCGCTGACCGAATAGGGACCATGCACCGTGGTGACGAATCGTGGGCGCGTGGCCGGATTCATGCCGCGCCAGGCCAGCCAGGCGATCCAGGCGGGCACGCGCGAGCGTGCGTGGATGATGTCCACCTTTTGCGCTTGCAAAAACTTCCGCAGCTTGCCGACGAGGAGCAGCGTTTTGAGGGATTTTTTACCGACCGGCCAGGGGAAATGCTCGGCGCCTGATGCGACGAGCGGCGCGACCAGTCGTCCGCCGGCCGACATCACCAGCGCCCGATGCCCGTGCCCGACCAGCGCCTGAGCGACTTCGAGCGTGCCGCGTTCCACACCGCCGGATTGCAGTGCCGGCAGCAGTTGCAGGACAGTCAGTTTTTTTTCTTCAGCCATTCGTATTTTTCTTCAGCCATTCAAGAATCCATTCAGCACAGCGGTCGGCCTCGGCCAGCGGCTGCGGGTTGGGGTGCATTTTGCCGTGTGCACACCAGTTCACAAAGCGGGTGATGCGCTGCTCATCCGCCAGATGCGCGACCGCCCGGCCAACACGGCTTTCCGGATTGACCGGCAGGTCGAACACGCCGACAGCGGCGCCGGCCGTCAAGGCCTCGAACACCATCGAGGCACTGTCGGGCGTCACCCATACCGTGCTGCTCCGGGCGAGCTGTGCGGGCAGCCAGTCGGGCGAGGTGGCGGTGTGGGGCACGATGGTCAGGTTGGGGTGCGACGGCAGAGCGTCCAGAAAATCCGCCGGGGTGCGGCGCGAGGTGGTGAGCGTCCAGTGACGATCAGGCGTGCGCGCGAGGATGCTGTTGATCTGCACCTGGATCGCATCGCTGTCCCATTCGAAATGCGGCGAGGTGCCGCCGATCAGGAGCAGTCCATGGCCCGAATCGCGTGTCGCCGCTGGACGGATGCGGTTCAACGCGCCCTCGGTCACCAGTGTGTGCGCGTCTGCCGCGATGCCATCATGACGCGGCACGATGCACAGATCGAACCAGCGCCGCGGCAGGGTCGGCTTCATCAGCACCACGGTGCGTCCACCGCATGCACGCCGTGCCGCCAGCAGCGTCAGGTGGGTGGCGTGCCCTGCGCCGACGATCAGATCGGGTTCGGGGAGGAGAGGGCCGGGAAAGCGTTTCAGCAGCAGTGCCAGCCAAGCGCGCCAGGCCGGCAGCGCGGGGAGGGTGATCGTCTCGATGGGCGTGGCACGCGCCAGCGCCTCTGCCAGCCCAAGCGACTGGTTCAGATGGCCCGGCTTGCCGTCGCTGGCGATCCAGACGATCCGTGGTGGATGCATTCCGGCCGTGTCAGACAATGAACCGCCCCGTATCCCGCCAGGGGGCATACCGGGCCTGGATCAACCGCTCATCGAGGAAGCAGGCCTGCATGAACCCGGCATGGTTGGCATCGAGCGACGGATGGGCAGGAGCGTGGGGCATGAAGGCGCAGCGTGGGCTTGGGTGGCGCAAAGTTTAAACGATCTTGCGATGACGGCGGCCACTACAGCGCTTCGCTCCACCGGCGTTCAAGCGCGGCCTGCCAGCGATACGGCGCGGGGTCGAGGGCTGGCGTGTTGCCATCCATCAGGTCGGCCAGCAGTTCGGCCGAAGCGGGCGCCATCGTCACGCCATAGCGGTAATGCCCGGTGTTGACGAACACGTTGTCGAAATCGGGATGGCGGTCGATGGCCGGAATATTGTCCGGCGAGCCGGGCCGCAGCCCGGCCCAGTGCTGTACCGGCTGCAACCCGGCCAGCACGGGCAGCAATTCGGCAGCCTCGCTATGCAAACGCTGACGCGTTGCGGCGTCGGTCGATTTGTCGAACCCCGCATCCTCCAGCGTGCTGCCCACCAGCACATGACCGTCGCGGCGTGGAATCAGATACAGCCCGTTGCGATACAGGATCGTGTCGAGTACGCCCGGTTCCAGCTTGAACAGCAGCATCTGGCCGCGGATCGGACGGATGTTCGGTACGCCGGCCAAGCCCGGCAGCGCGATCCCCGCCCATGCCCCGGTGGCCAGCACGAACCGGTCAGCGGCGAACGAGCCCTGTGCAGTGCGGACGGCCGTCATCTGACGCGACCGGGGGATGACCGCTTCAGCCGCACAGTGTGCATGGATGGCCCCGCCCAGCCTCACCACGGCTTCCTGCAGCGCCGCCAGCAGACGCGGATTGCGAACCTGCGCGATATCCGGCAGCCAGAGGCTGTCGCCTGTATTGGTGCGCTGTGCCGTCAGGCCGTGTGCCTCGCACCAGGCGAGCGCCGCATCGGGTTGGGTCGCCCCCAGCACATGCATGCCGCACCGCCAGTATTCGGCGACACGCCCAGACCGTGCTTCGATATCCCCGACCCAGTCCGCATAGGCCGCCATCGAACGCAGCGCCAGTCCGGACAGCGGCTCCGCGTAATCCCACGGCAACAGCGGCGACAGGATTCCACCCCCCGCCCAGGATGACTCGCCGCCAACGGGGCCGCTGTCCAGCAGAGTGACTTTGTGGCCGCGCTTCAATAAGGCCAAGGCAGCGCTCAAGCCAGAGACGCCGGCGCCGATAATAAGGATGTTATGCGTCAATGAAAAAGCCCGAAATTGCCGTTCATTCTAGCAAACAGGCCACCAGTCAGCAGACGCTGGAGCTTGTGGGTGCGGATGGATTAAGTTGAGGCTCGTAAACAATCGTGAAAAAAATGACTACCAAACAAACCGGATTCACGCTGATCGAGTTGATGGTCACCATTGCGGTGCTGGGCATCCTGTTGTCGATTGCCATCCCCGCCTTCCAGAACATGGTGCTCAACAGCCGCATTACGGCGCAGGCCAACCAGGCGATCACTGCGCTCAACTACGCGCGCAGCGAAGCGGTCAAGCGTGCCGCACCCGTAACGGTGTGTTCTACCAATGGCGGGGCGGCCTGTGCCGGCTCAACGAACTGGTCCACCGGATGGATGGTGTTTGCCGATGCGGATGGAGACGGGACGGTTGACGCGGGCGAGGCAGTGCTGCGGGTCTGGCCGGCGCTCGGCGGCAGCAATACGCTCACTGCCGGAGCCCACTTGCGGGTCACCTTCACGGCCACCGGATTCGCAACCGGGTTTAACGACACTTTCCGTCTTTGCGACTCACGTGGAAAGGACCACGCGCGAGCCATCATCATCAACGCCATGGGCCGGTCATATGTTGAAAAGGGGACTGCACAATGTCCATGATTAGCGGCCAAGCCCGCAATGCCAGACATTCCATGCGAGGGTTCACCTTGCTGGAAGTGCTCGTGGCTGTTCTCGTGATGTCCATCGGTCTGCTCGGCTTGGCCGGGCTCATGGCATCGAGTCTGAAAAATTCGCATAGCGCCTACCACCGTACCCAGGCAACCTGGTTGGCCTATGACGTGCTCGATCGCATGCGGGCGAACCGTCAGGTTGCGCTGGCAGGGGGCTATAACCTTGCCCTGGACGCAGCCCCGGGCGGCAACGGCCTGGCAAAGGCCGATCTGGCCGAGTGGGACACTGCTTTGGCAGGCACGCTGCCAGCCGGCGATGGCTCGATAGCCGTCGCGGGTGGTGCCGTCACCATCATTGTCGAATGGAATGACGAGCGAGCGGGCGGCGAAGCCGACCAGCAATTTCGAGTGGATTCGCAACTATGAGAACGCCCTTCCTGATGATGTCTAGTGAAAGACAGCGGGGCTTCTCGCTGGTGGAACTCATGGTTGCCATGACGATCGGCTTGATCGTTCTGGCCGGAGTGGCATACCTGTATCTGGAAAGCCGACAGTCATTCCGCAGCATGGACAACCTCTCCCGCATGCAGGAAAGCGCGCGTTATGCGCTGGAAATCATCTCGCGCGACATCCGCATGGCAGGTTACCGGGGGTGCGCAAGTTCAAGCGGGGAATTCCACAACACGCTGAACAAGAACGGCGAATCTGCCTATAACTTTGGGTTTCCCATCAATGGGTATGATGCGGTGGGCGCCGGATGGTCCCCGGCTTTGACAAATGATACGGGTGGACTGGGAAAAATTACTGGGCCGACAATTCTGGCAGGGACCGATGCCATCATCCTGCGCAGCGCGTTTGGCGGTGGCGTGACGGTAACAAAAGAGCCGGGCAAAACCTCCGCCGACATCAAGGTGACGGCGCCGAATGACCTGGAACCTGGCGACATCGTCATGGTGACGAACTGCAAGGCTGCCAGCGTACTTCAAATCACCGCGCCGTACGGCAAAGGCGAAGAGAACATCGTCCACAATACCGGCGCTGGCTTGCCGGGCAATTCGACCACGGACCTTGGCGAGAAATATTCCGACAGCGGCGGCGAGATTATCAAGATGCAGAGCAAAAGCTATTTCATCCGCACCGGTGCCGACGGCCGGCCGGCCTTGTGGCAGTTCGATAACTACAAGGCCGCTGGCGGGGACAATCCCGCGGAAATCGCGAATGGCGTGGAGAACATGCAGATCCTGTACGGCCTCGACACGACGGGGGACGGCATCGTCGAAAACTACGTCAAGGCCGACGCGGTAGCCAACTGGGAACAGGTGGCAGCGGTCCGCATCAGCCTGCTGGTGGCCGGCAACGATGACAACGTCACGACTTCCAAACAGAAGTACACCTACGACGGTGCTCTGGTCACAGCGGCAGACCAAAGACTGCGCCAGGTGTTCACCACCACCGTCAGCGTGCGTAACAGAACGCAGTAGGAGACAGATCATGCGCACCTCACGATCCTTGAGTAGCGGCCAACGGCGCCAGGCCGGCGTGGCGCTTATAACCGGGCTGATTTTCCTGGTGATGCTGACCCTCATCGCCCTCGCCGCCATGCAGTCGACGACGCTGGAAGAGCGCATGGCGGGCAACGCGCGCAGCCGCGATCTGGCCTTTCAAGGGGCGGAAGCGGCCGTGCGCGCGGCCGAAGTCGTGCTCAGCGGAGCGAGCCTGCCGCCCTTCAACGGCAGCAAGGTGGGTTACTACGCACAACTGGCCAACGCCGCCTCGACCGACTACTGGAAGGCCTATGACTGGGACGGGAAGTCTGTGGCCTACGTCGGCACGCTCACTGGCGTGAAGGAGGCGCGCTTTGTCGTTGAGGCACTGCCGGCAAACATGGCCAGCGGCGGCGACGATAGCCTGGTGGCGAAGCCGCTCAGTGGCGGCGAGATTTTCCGTATCACTGCACGCGGCATCGGCACCGACGGAACCTCAACCGTCATTTTACAAACCACTTTCCGCAGAAGCATTTAAGAAGCCAGGCTGCAAAACTCAAGGAGTAGTCATGAAAACCTGCCATCCGATCCGGTCTTTCAGCCTTGCGGCTGCCCTGCTTTTGCCCGCACTGCCCTCGCAGGCCGTGGCACCGATCGCGCTGCCGTCCGCACCGCTCTATCTGGCAGGCGGCGTCGCTCCCAACCTGGTGGTGACGCTGGACGACTCGGGGTCGATGGCGTGGGGCTATGTGCCTGACTCAATGGCTAAAAATGCACGCGTAACCAGCGGGTGTGGCCACTCGATTTTTTATAACTACGATGGCAGCGATACCAAAAGATATTTTCTGTCGGGCGATTACAACGCGCAGTACTACAATCCTGCCACCACCTACCTTCCGCCGCTGAAGGCCGACGGGACACCGTACACGACGTCATACAGCAGCGCGTATCTCAACGGCTTCGATATCAGCTCGACACCGGTCGACCTGTCCAGCGGGTATCAGCCTTCGTTCGGCTTCCAGCCCAAGTCCAACCATTGCTACGCGCGGCATCCCGCCGTCGACAGCGGATCCGCCAAGCAATTCAGCAGCGATACGGTCAACGTCGCCGCCTACTATTATCGTTACCAGACGGGCGGAGGAAGCTGCACCGGTGGCGGCATTTCAAAGACCAATGAAGACTGCTACGTTTACACGACTGTTGGCGCGAGTGAGCAGCAGAACTTTGCCAACTGGTATTCGTTCTACCGTACGCGCAACCTTGCGACCGTCAGCGCCGCAACCCGCGCATTCAATAACCTGCCCGACAGCATGCGGCTAGCGTGGCAGGCGTTGAACAGCAGTTGCGATGACTTCTCCGGCACAGGGTGCGCGGGCTGGGATAGCACAAAAATCGATAATCGTATCCGCGCCTTGAGCAGCAGCCACAAGCAGGATTTTTTCAAATGGCTGGAAAAGCTTCCGGCGAACGGGGGCACCCCGCTGCGCGCTGCCCTGGGCCGGGCGGGGGAGTATTACCGGACCACGACCGGAACCAACAACCCCTATGCCGAGGATCCCCAGGTAACCGAAGGCACGCAGCATGCCTGCCGTGCAAACTACTCGATCCTGATGACTGACGGCATATGGAACGGCAGCGCGGCAAGCAAGGTGAGCGACTCGGACAATGTGGACAACAAGTCCGTAAGCCTGCCCGATGGCACCGCTTACACGCCTGCCTCGCCCTATGCGGATGCCAACTCGGGATCCCTCGCCGACGTTTCGTTCTATTACTGGTCGACCGACCTGCGTACCGACCTCACCAACAACGTGCCGCGCAGCCCGCGCACCCTGGACAAGCTGGTCGAAGACGGAGACCCCATACCCCCCGCCGACTACTTCGACGCCAAGAACGACCCGGCCAGTTGGCAGCACATGTCGACCTTCACCGTGGGTCTCGGCCTGACCAACTGGTTCTCGACGCTGACCCCCGCGCTGACCTGGGCTGGCGACACCTACACTGGCAGCTATCCTGACCTGGCATCCGGAGACCTGAGTCCATTGTGGCCGGTCACCGGCGGGGACAAGGCCGGCAACGTCGCCGACCTCTGGCATGCCGCGATCAACGGCCGCGGCCTGTTCTTCAGCGCCGAAGATCCTCAATCGCTCAGTGATGCGATGCAGGAAATGGTAAACAACATCATCAGCCGCAGTTCGTCGGCCGCGTCGATCGCCACCAACTCCAGGCGGCTGGACACCAGCACCAATATCTACCAGGCAAGTTTCGACTCGGGCAACTGGACCGGGGAACTGGAGGCTTTTTCGATCAAGGCCGACGGCACCCTGGGCGACTCCCAGTGGACGGCCAGTTCCAAGATTCCGGCCGCGGCGGACCGCAACATCAAGACCTTGAACGATGCAACAGGCAATGGCGTTGATTTCGCCTGGGGAAGCATCAGCGCATCGCAGCAAACTGCGCTGGGCGCGGAAACCGTGTTGAACTATCTGCGCGGCGATCAGAGCAATGAGCAGAGCAAGTGCGGCACCTGCACTTACCGCAACCGCACCTCACTGCTCGGCGACATCGTCAACTCCGACCCGCTGTTTGTGAGCGAGGAGAACTTCGGCTACGACAAGCTGAGCGGCGATGAGGGCACAAACTACGTGACCTACATGGCCGGCAAAAGCGCCAAGAACCCGATGATTTACGTGGGGGCCAACGATGGCATGCTGCACGCGTTTAGCGCCAAAATGGGCTGGGCGGATACGGACCCCCTGGTGGATTCCGACGGCGACGGCAACAAGGCCAACGATAAAAACGAGTCGGTGGCGACCGCCGATTCCGGAAAGGAGTTGTTCGCCTATGTGCCGGCGCTGGTGTATGCGAATCTCCCCGAACTGACGAAGCCGGGCTATAGCCATAAGTATTTTGTCGACGGCGCGCCGACCGTGGGCGATGTCTACTATGGCGGCATGACATGGAAGACCGTGCTGGTCACGCCGCTGGGTGCGGGGGGGCGCGGTGTGTTTGCGCTCGATATCTCCAAGGATTTTTCAAGCAATGACTTTGGCGGGGGCGACGTGCTGTGGGAGTTTGACGGCAAGAATGCCGCTGCTGGCAGCACGCTGAATGACATGGGCTACCCGGTGGGCAGTGCTGCAATCGGCCGCTTCAGTGACGGGAAATACTACGCGGTGTTTGGCAACGGCTATGGCAGCGCGAATTGCAGATCGGCCCTGTACATGGTGCAGATCGACGCGCCCTCGAATGTGAAGTTCTTTGATACGGGCAAAGGGGATTGCTCGTCTGATGCAACCCAGAACGGGATGTCCACCCCCAGCCTGGTCGATTACGACGGCGACCGCATCATCGACGCGGTGTTTGCCGGTGACCTGTTGGGGAATTTGTGGAAATTCGATTTCTCCGCAGCAACATGGAAGATCGCGCTTGGTGGTCAACCCATGTTTACGACGGCGTCGGGCCAACCCATAACCGCGCCGGTGGAGGTGGGCCCAGCGCCTTCTGACGCATCGGGCAAGGCCATGGTCTATTTCGGTACCGGGCGCTACCTGCTTAGCGGGGACGAGACCAACAAGACGGTGCAAACGTTTTACGGGTTGCTGGACGAAGACAAAGTGGTTACCAGCTTGAACAAGCAATCCATTGGTTATGAAGACGCGACTGCGCGGGTGGTCTTCGATGGTAACGATGGGACTGTGAACTGGAAATCCCAGCAGGGATGGTATCTGAACCTGCTTCCGCCTTCGGGAACGGCACAGGGTGAGCGGGTTCTGAGCCCCCCCCTGTTGCGTTACGGCAGGGTGATCTTCAATACGTCCATTCCGTCGTCCGATCCCTGTGTTCTGGGTGGAACCGGCTGGCTGATGGAACTGGAGGCTGCGACGGGTAGCACGCTGTCCTACAGTGCCCTGGACATGAACGACGACGGCCTGTTCGATGAAAAGGACTACGTCGTCATCGGCAAAGACAACAAGGGAAATGATATTAAATCGCCGGTCGCAGGCAAGAAGTCGGGTTCGATGTCGCTCAACCAGCCGACGGTCATTACCGCAGGCGCCAAGGAGTTCAAGTTCAATTCGGACATCAAGAAGGGGATCAGCGTCACCACTGAAAAATCCGGAACGAGCAATCCGCGCAGCTCCTGGCGGCAACTCCAGTAATGGCGGACTCGACCTTTGAAAGGACAGGCATGAAAAACATGAATTACGGTCGCGCTCTGAATGCACGCAAGCAGGCTTCCGGCATCACGCTGATCGAGCTGATGGTCGTGGTCGCGATCATCGGCATATTGGCTTCCATTGCCTACCCGTCCTATACGCAATACTTGCTACGGGCGAACCGCGCCGAGGCGAAGGCCATCCTGACGGAAACGGCGCAGTTCATGGAGCGTCATTTCACGACTGCGGGTACCTATGTCGGTGGCGCACTCTTGTCGAATGTGTCACCCAAGGGAGCGACCGGCACTGCTATCAAATACGACATCAGTTTTTCCGTGGACCCGACGGCGACAGCCTTTGAATTGCAAGCCGCACCCAAAGGGGGCCAGACCAAAGACAAATGCGGAACCTTGACCTTGTCGAATACGGGAGTGCAGGGCGCAGATGGAAAGAAAAATGATCCAATCGTGGTGGAGTGCTGGTGAAACAGGAAACCGTAGAACGTCGGTGCCGCTGTTAGCCCAGGCCCTTGGGCAATGGAAACCCGACTTTCTCCTGCACGCCATCCAGATCGGCCACCGAGTCGATACCCAGCTGATTCAGTCGCTCGATGACTGCGCGCACCAGAACTTCCGGCGCTGACGCGCCGGCAGTCACGCCAATCTGCTTCTTTCCACTGATCCATTGCGGGTCGATTTCCCCGGCGTTGTCGACCATATAGGCCGGCACGCCGAGATTCTCGGCGACTTCGCGTAACCGGTTGGAGTTGGAGCTGGTCGGCGATCCCACTACGATCACCACGTCGCACTGCGGTGCCATGGCCTTGACCGCATCCTGGCGGTTTTGCGTGGCGTAGCAGATGTCGTCCTTCTTCGGGCCGGTAATATTGGGGAAGCGCGCACGCAGGGCGTCGACCACGCGCGCGGCGTCGTCGACCGACAGCGTGGTCTGGGTGACGTAGGCGAGCCTGTCGGGATCGCCGACCCGCAGGCGGGCGACGTCTTCCGGCGTTTCGACCAGGTACATGCCTCCCTCGGACTGCCCCAGGGTGCCCTCGACCTCGGGGTGGCCCTTGTGGCCGATCATCACGATCTCGTAGCCCCTGTCGCGCATCTTGCTGACCTCGACGTGCACCTTGGTGACCAGCGGGCAGGTGGCGTCGAACACGTTCAGCCCGCGCGCTTCGGCTTCGGCGCGCACGGCCTGCGACACGCCGTGGGCACTGAAGATGACGGTGGCGCCCGCGGGGACTTCGGAGAGTTCCTCGACGAAGATCGCGCCCTTGGCCTTGAGGTCGTTGACGACGTAGGTGTTGTGCACGACTTCGTGGCGCACATAGATCGGCGCGCCGAACTTTTCCAGCGCGCGTTCGACGATGGCAATGGCGCGATCGACGCCGGCACAGAAGCCGCGCGGATTGGCGAGAAGGATGGTGGGCGTCATGGGCGGGTTTCCGGTGTCACAGGATGCGTTCGATTTCAACTTCGAATTCGATGAACAGATCGGTGAGCGGGTGGTTGAAGTCGACCTTCACTGCCTCGTCGCCGATTTCCAGGATGCGTCCGGCCAGCGTCTGGCCGTTCGGCATGACGAATTCGACCAGCTGATCGACCTCGAATTCCATGTCGGCAGGCAGATCGGATTTGGGCAGCGTCTGGATCAGTTCGGGCTGGCTCTCGCCGAAGGCCTGCCAGGGCTCGAGCAGGAACACGTGACGCTCGCCGGGTACGAGATCGATCAGCCATTGCTCCAGCATCGGCGCCAGCGTGCCGTCGCCGAGCGTCACGGTCTCCGGCTCGGCATCGTCGAAATTGGAGATGAGATCATCGCCGCCGCGCGGACGCAGCGCGTAGCGCAGCTGCAGGGTGTCGCCGAGGGCGACGGTGCGTGCATTCATGATGTTTTCGGCGCAGTGGACTTGCCGCGCAGGCTATCCCAGATCAGCATCGCGGCGCCGACGGTGATGGCGGAATCCGCCACGTTGAATGCTGGCCAGGCAAAGCTGTGGTAGTGGAAATATAAAAAATCCACTACATGGCCAAGCACCACGCGGTCGATGACGTTGCCGAGCGCGCCGCCGAGCACCAGCGCGAGCGAAAATGCCAGCCGTGGCTCGTGTGCATGGCGTTTCAACAGCCGCACGATGACCACGGTGGCGATGATGCCGACGGCGATGAAGAACCAGCGCTGCCAGCCGCCTGCATCGGCGAGGAAGCTGAATGCCGCGCCGGTGTTGTGCACCCGCACCAGCGAAAAGAAGGGCAGCACCGGGATGAATTCCTGGTAGTCGAGCGTGACCGACACCCACCACTTGGTGAGGTGGTCGAGCACGATGACGGCGAACGCGAGGCCCAGCCACTTGCGCATTGCCGGATCCAGTGACTTAAGCATGGGTGCGCGGTTCTCCAGGACCATACAGATTACTCACACAGCGGCCGCACAGGCCGGGATGCTCGGCGTGCGCGTCGACGTCATGCCGGTAGTGCCAGCAGCGGTCGCATTTCTTCGCCGCGCTCGGGGTGACTTCGACACGGTCGGCTCCGGCTGCGATCACGCGCGCCTGCGAGGTGATCAATACAAATCTCAGGTCATCGCCCAGCGGCGACAGCAGGGACTGGGTTTCAGGACTGGCGTGCAGGGTGACGTCGGCCTGCAGCGACGAGCCGATGCCGCCGGCGACGCGTACGGTCTCAAGTTCCTTTTGCACCTCGGCGCGCACCGCGCGGATGTGGGTCCAGCGATCGAGCAGCTCGGCCTCACCAGCCTGCGCCGGCAGGTCGTGCCAGGTGTGCAGGAACACCGAATCGTCCCCTGTCAGTTGCGTCCACACTTCCTCGCCGGTGAACGACAGGATCGGCGCCATCCAGCGCGTGAGCGCGTGCGTCAGGTGATGCAGCGCGTTCTGCGCGGCCCGCCGTGCGCGGCTGTCGGCGCCGCTGGTATAGAGGCGGTCCTTCAGGATGTCGAGGTAGAAGCCGCCGAGGTCTTCCGAGCAGAAGCCCTGCAGTTTCTGCACGATGAAGTGGAATTCGTAGGCGTCGTAATGCGCCTGCAGCTCGCCCTGCAGCTTGCGCGTCATCGCCAGCGCATAGCGGTCGATTTCCAGCCAGTCTTCAACCAGCATCGCATGCATTTTCGGATCGAAGTCGGACAGGTTGGCGAGCAGGAACTTCAGCGTGTTGCGGATCCGCCGGTAGCCTTCCACCACGCGCTTGAGGATTTCGTCCGAGATGGTGAGCTCGCCCGAATAGTCGGTGGTCGCCACCCACAGCCGCAGGATGTCGGCGCCGTACTGGTCCATCACCTTCTGCGGCGAGACGACGTTGCCCTTCGACTTGCTCATCTTGTGGCCCTTGCCGTCGACCACGAAGCCGTGGGTGAGCAGGGCCTGGTAGGGCGCGCGGCCGTCGGTGGCACAGCCGGTGAGGAGCGACGACTGGAACCAGCCGCGATGCTGGTCCGAGCCTTCGAGATAGAGGTCGGCCGGATGCGCGAGTTCGGGGCGGCGCTTCAGCACGCAGGCGTGGGTGACGCCCGAATCGAACCAGACGTCGAGCGTGTGGCCGGTCTTGTCGTAGTGCGCGGCGTCGTCGCCCAAAAGCTCGGCCGGGTCGAGCGCGAACCAGGCCTCGATGCCGGCCGCTTCGACGCGCTTCGCCACGATCTCCAGCAATTCCGCGGTGCGCGGATGCAGTTCGCCGGTTTCCTTGTGGGTGAAGAAGGGCATCGGCACGCCCCAGTTGCGCTGGCGCGAAACGCACCAGTCGGGGCGGTTTTTGATCATCGCCTCCAGCCGTGCACGCCCCCAGTGCGGGAAGAACTGGGTGGCGTCGACCGCCGCCATCGCCTGCTCACGCAGAGTTTTCTCGCCGCCGGCTTCCATGCCGATGAACCACTGCCGCGTCGCGCGGAAAATGATCGGCGTCTTGTGGCGCCAGCAGTGCGGATAGCTGTGCAGCAGTTTTTCGTGCGCCAGCAGGTTGCCGCTGGCCTCCAGGGTTTCCAGGATCAGCGGGTTGGCCTGCCAGATGCTCATGCCGCCGACCAGCGGCACGCTGGCGTAGAAGCGGCCGTCGTCGCCCACCGGGTTGTCGACTTTGAGACCGTAGCGGCTGCCCACCACGTAGTCGTCGAGACCGTGGCCGGGTGCGGTGTGCACGGCGCCGGTGCCGGCGTCCGCGGTGACGTGGTCGCCCACGATCACAGGCACCTGGCGTTCCTGGAACGGGTGCCACAGCAGCACGCCTTCGAGCGCCTGACCGGTGGTGTGCGCGAGTACCTCGGCGCCGTCGGCGAGGCCGTAGCGTGTCAGCGCGGCTTCGCGCAGGCTGTCGGCCAGGATCAGCAGGCCCTTGGCGGTGCGCACCAGCGCGTACTGGAAATCGGGGTGCAGCGCCACCGCCTGGTTGGCCGGCAGCGTCCACGGCGTGGTGGTCCAGATGACGATCCGGACCGGTTCGCTGATCGTTGTGATGTCGAAGCGGCGCGCGAGGTCGGCGGGGTCAGCCACGGCAAAGCCGACATCGATCGCGGGCGAGGTCTTGTCCTCGTACTCGACCTCGGCCTCGGCCAGCGCCGAGCCGCAGTCGACGCACCAGTGCACCGGCTTGGCGCCCTGGTAGAGGTAGCCGGCCTGCTGGATCTGCCCCAGTACGCGCAGGCTGTCCGCCTCGAACTGAAAGTCCATCGTGCGATAAGGATGGTCCCAGTCGCCCAGCACGCCGAGGCGGATGAAGTCGGCTTTCTGGCGCTCGATCTGTTCGGCGGCGTAGGTGCGGCACAGCTCGCGGAATTTCGACGGGGGAATGTCCTTGCCGTGGGTCTTTTCCACCTGCAGCTCGATCGGCAGGCCGTGGCAGTCCCAGCCCGGCACGTAGGGCGCATCGAAGCCGGAGAGGGTCTTGGCCTTGACGATGATGTCCTTGAGAATCTTGTTCACCGCGTGGCCGATGTGGATGTCGCCGTTGGCGTAGGGGGGGCCATCGTGCAGGATGAATTTCGGCCGGCCGGCCGTCGCCTTGCGGATCGCTTCGTAGCGTTTTTTCTCCTGCCAGCTTTTCACCCAGCCGGGTTCGCGCTTGGCGAGATCGCCGCGCATCGGGAAGGGGGTGTCGGGCAGGTTGAGCGTGTTTTTGTAGTCAGGCATGACGTTGCTTCATGAATTGTTTGGCGTTGTCGACGTCGCGGCGGATCTGCGCAACCAGGCTGTCGAGGTCGGGATATTTTTCTTCGTCGCGCAGCTTGTGCAGGAAGTCCACGCGCACGCGGCGGCCGTAGATCTCGGCGTTGAAATCGAACAGGTGCACTTCGAGCACGGGCACGGCGTCCGCGCCCTTAACCGTGGGGCGCTTGCCCAGACTCGCCACCCCTTGCAGCGGCTCGCCGTTGAGGCCACAGAGCTCGACCGCGAAAATCCCCATCAGCGGCGGCCGGTTGTGCTTGAGCTGGATGTTGGCGGTGGGGAAGCCAATATCGCGTCCCAGCTTGTCGCCGTGCACCACGCGACCCGAGATGCTGTAGGGGCGGCCCAGCAGTCGCGCGGCGTGCTCGAGTTCGCCGGCGGCGAGCGCCTGGCGCACAGCGGTGGACGAAGACCGCTCGCCTGCGACCTCGACCGTTGGCAGGGATTCGGCGTCGAAGCCGAGCCGCTCTCCAGCCTGTTTAAGCAACGCAAAGTCGCCCGCGCGCTTCGCGCCATAGCGGAAATCGTCGCCCACCAGCACGTAGCGCGCCTCGAGCGTCGTGCCCAGCACCTGTTCGATGAAGGCTTCGGCAGTCAGCGCCGAGAACGTTCGGTCGAAGCGGAACACGTGCAGGCGGTCGATTCCCATCCGCTGCAGGCATTCGGCCTTTTCGCGCAGACTGGACAGCCGCGCGGGCGCCTGCTCGGGGGCGAAAAACTCACGCGGGTGCGGCTCGAAACTCAGCACGCACGTCTGCAGGCCGCGCGCCTGCGCCACGTCCTGCAGACGTGCGAGCATGGCCTGGTGCCCCAGGTGCAGGCCATCGAAGTTGCCGATGGTGACCGCGTGGGGTGTGCCGAGTGGACGAAAACCGTGGGTGATGCGCATGGATTGATGCGTATGGCGGCGTGACGCCGCGAAAAAGGCTTAATTCTAGCCGATTCAGGGCCTTATTCGGCGGCGCGGCGGGCAAACTGGCGCGGCCGGAAGCCCATCAGGCCGAGGGCGGCGAAATACAGAACAATGCCGCCGCCGACCAGCAGCGACAGCCGGACCGCACGGTCGAGGAAGCCCGCC
>JAJYXG010000080.1:0-23923 GCA_021791095.1 Pseudomonadota bacterium | reverse complement strand
GCGGCGGTGCCGGTGAAGAAGGCCTCGTCGGCGATGTAGACCTCGTCGCGGGTGATGCGTTTTTCAATCACCTGCAGGCCGTTTTCCTCCGCCAGCTGGATGATGGTGTCGCGGGTGAGGCCGACCAGGGCGGAACTCGGGTCGGGGGTGTAGAGCTTGCCGTCGCGGACGATGAAGATGTTCTCGCCCGAGCCTTCGGAGACAAAGCCGTCGACGTCGAGCAGCAGCGCCTCGTCGTAGCCGTCCATCTCGGCTTCCCTGTGCGCGAGGATGGAATTCATGTAGTTGCCGTTGGCCTTGGCCTTGCACATGGTGACGTTGGAATGATGGCGCGAGAACGAGCTGGTCTTCACACGGATGCCGCGCTCCAGCGCTTCCTGCCCCAGATAGGCGCCCCACGGCCAGGCGGCGACGATGACGTGCACCGACAGGTTCTTCGCCGAGATGCCCATGGCCTCGGAACCGTAAAACGCCATCGGGCGCAGGTAGCCGGATTCGAGCCCGTTTTCACGCACCACGGTGCGCTGCGCTTCGTAAATCGTGGCCTTGTCGAACGGCATTTTCATGCCGAGGATATGGGCGGAACGGAACAGCCGGTCGGTGTGTTCCTGCAGACGGAAAATGGATGTGCCCTGTTCGGCCTTGTAGGCGCGCACACCCTCGAATACGCCCATGCCGTAGTGCAGGGTGTGGGTGAGGACGTGGGTGGTGGCGTCGCGCCAGGGTACGAGTTTGCCGTCGTACCAGATGACGCCATCGCGGTCGGCCATGGACATGGTGAAAAATCTCTCAGCAATGGAAAACGTCGATTTTACCGGAATCCGGAAGAAGCGAGGCCATCGGTTTATGGCACGATGTTGCCGTATTGGAGACTGAACATGCGATGGAAGGGAATGCTGCTGGCGCTGTTGCTGGCGCCGCTGGCCGGCTGCGCCGAGCCGGCGCGTTTCGACTATTACCTGCTGGCGCTGAGCGTTGCACCGGCGTTCTGCGAGGACGAGCCGCAGCGCAAGCAACAGTTTGCGCAGTGTCGGGCCCTGTCCGAAACCGGCTTCAAGGCGATGCCGCTGACCTTGCACGGACTGTGGCCGAATCGCAACGACCGCAAGCATCCGGCGTATTGCGGTGGCGAAACCGGGGGGGCGTTCTGCAGCCTGCCGCCGCTGCGACTGCCGCCGGACACGCGCGCGCGGCTGGGGCAGGTGATGCCGGCTTCCGCAGATTGCCTGGATCGCTACCAGTGGGCCAAACACGGCAGCTGCTCGGGCCTTGCCGAGGTCGCGTACTTCGCCGCTGCGGCCGCGCTGACCGAGCGCGTCAATCGTGCGATCGGCGGCGAGATCGCGCGCCACATGGGGCGCGAAGTCGATCTGCTTTTGCTGCGCGAGGCGCTGGCCAAGGCCGACCCGGCGCTGAAAGATGCGGTCACCTTCGACTGCCAGACGCCGCGCACGCCGGATCCGGCCAAGCGCTTTCCCATGCTGCGCGAGGTGCGCGTCCATTTCGAGCGCAACCCGGCGACCGGTGGGGCGGGGGCTCCGCTTGCCTACAGCCACGCGGGCGTGAGGCATTACAACTCGGGGTGTCCCCAAGGGCGGGCCTACATCGATACGCCGCTGAATTAGCGGCGCGTCGTGCGCGGCCGCCAAGGCAATCCCGCCCGGCAATATGTTCTACATATAGGACTTGGCTTCTTCGCCCGGATTGGGCAATCCGGCGATCCGCCACGCTTCGCGCGGACTGGGGAACAAATGCTGCATGCAGTCGGCGCTTTGCCCGGTGAGGTGGCATACATGACTGAGCGCGGTCACGGTGCCGTGCTTGGCATATTCACGTCGCAAGGCGTGCAGCAGACCAAGCTGCAAATCGCTCAACTCGCCCACCCCGTCAGTTTGGGCGACGCGATCAGCCAGGCTTTCGCTCCACATGTCCGGATCAATCAAAAAACCGTCAGGGTCGAAGACGGCGGTGCCAGGCGCATCAAGCTGCGTATTCATGACCACCTCCTGTGATTACGGCTATTGATTATGTATAGCACCCTCTCCGCAATCAGGCAGTAACTGAATGTGAGCGCCTACTGAGCCGCCTGCGGCCGGAACGCTGGGAACTCAATGGGAATCGAGTTGTTTTACCAGTGTACGGATGGGGGCGGGCAGGGCGGCTTCGAGGGCGCTGGACAGGGGCAGCCAGATTTGCCCGGCCGGGCTGGTTAGGCGAGGCGCGAGCTGCAGCTGCACCGGCCGGATATGCAGCTTGAAATGGGTGAAGCTGTGCGTGAGCTGCGGCATCACCTGCTGAGCAAGCGCGACGTGACCGAAGTGGTCGCGGCAGTGGCTGGCCGGGTCGGCATCGGGCGCAAGCTCGGGCAGGCTCCACATTCCGCCCCATATGCCGTGCGCCGGCCGTTTTTCCAGCATCAGTTCGCCGCGATCGAGCAGCAGCAGCATCTGGACCTGCTTTTCGGGCAGTACTTTTTTGGGACGCGGCGTGGGCAGTTCGGCGGTTCTCTGCTGCGTGTGTGCGATGCAGTCTGCGTTGACCGGGCAGGCTGTGCAGGCAGGCTGGCTGCGGGTGCAGACAAGCGCGCCGAGATCCATCATGCCTTGGGTGTAGGTCTCGATGGCCGTGTGCGGCAGGTGTGACTCGGCCAGCTGCCACAGCGCCGTTTCCACCTTCTTGTCGCCAGCCCAGCCGGCAATGCCGCCGTGTCGCGCCAGCACGCGTTTGACGTTGCCGTCGAGAATGGCACAGCGCTGTCCGAACGCCAGTGCGGCAATGGCGGCGGCAGTGGATCGTCCGACGCCCGGCAACTGCGTGATGGCCGCTGCCGTCGCCGGAAATATCCCGCCCTGATTTTCGGCAATGGTGCGTGCGGCAGCATGCAGGTTGCGCGCGCGGCTGTAGTAGCCCAGCCCGCTCCATAGCGCGAGCACCGTGTCCTCGTGCGCGGCCGCCAGCGCATTCAGATCGGGAAAGCGCGCCACAAAGCGCTCAAAATAGGAAATGACGGTGGCGACCTGGGTCTGCTGCAGCATGATTTCCGACAGCCAGATGCGGTAAGGGTCGCGGCTGGCCTGCCAGGGCAGGGCATGGCGACCGTGGCGCTGTTGCCAGTGGATAACGCGGGATGAGAACGATTTCACCCCGGCAGAGTAGCCGGGGTGACGGGGTGAATCAATGGAATGTCGGAATCAGGCGGCACCAAGCTTCTGGCGGAACAGGTTCATCAGCTTGCCGAATGCCGATTCGGTGATGGATTTGCGTTCGACCAATACCGCTTCGCCACGACGCAGCTTGTCGGCCAGGCGGTTGAGGCTGATGGAAAAACTGTTCATGCCTTCCTGATCCGAGAACAGATAGGTGTT
Organism: Pseudomonadota bacterium; assembly: GCA_021791095.1. Taxonomy (GTDB): domain Bacteria; phylum Pseudomonadota; class Gammaproteobacteria; order Burkholderiales; family Thiobacillaceae; genus Thiobacillus. Next base: position 20,558 of record JAJYXG010000080.1, on the reverse strand, counting down.
CTTGATGCTGCTGGCCCATCCCAGACGCGCCCAGCGGAAGGTGCCGTCGTCGTAGTGGAACTCCACCCAGTCGCCCTTGTTCAGGGCACGTGCGCGCTGGGTGAACTCATCATCCACCTCGGAGGCGGGAAGTTCGGCGGCGGCCGCGGGTGCTGTCGCGGCGGTCGCATCGGCTTCCGTTGCGGCTGCCAGTTCCTCGATTTCCTCGGGGGTGATGTCGGGCAGCGGAACTGGCTGTGCGTTGGGGCGCACTGCATTGGCGTGCAGAATGACCAGGGTGGCAAAGAAACGGTCGGACAGTTTTTCCGGAAGGTCGATTTCTGCCACGCCCTCGCGCAGGCGCTTCAGCAGTCCGGGCAGAATGCGCACCAGCATCAGTCGTGCGTCCATGTCGGTCTTGGGTTGCACGCTCCATACCAGTTCGCGCATGGTTTCGACATGGCTGTTGAAATGAGCGCCCTGTTCGCCTTCGTTGACGTAGTCATGGGTCAGCAGCTGGGCCCAGTCGCGCCGCACGAATTCACGAACAGCTTCCACCACCGGATGATCCTTCAGCGCGCGATTGATGAAGTCGTGCACGATCACCGGTGCGAGTTCCGCACGCTCGGACTGCTTGAGCTGGGCAATATCCTGCTGCAGGCTGGCGTCCACGGTTTCTTCCAGCGTGTCTTCCAGCAGGGTACCCATCGCCTCCAGCTCGGTGGCGGCGGAATCAAATACATCGATATCCTGCTCGAAGTTGTCGAGCACACTGCTGACGATCTGCGAAATCGCCTTCAGCCGGGCATTGCCGGCCTCGTTGTCCGGCAGGTGGATGGCAAGCGTGGCAATCGCATCGAGCATGCGACGGACCGGATGATTCGATTGCGAGAAGAAGTTGCGATCCAGCATTGCTGCCTTGAGAACCGGAATCTGCAGGCGTGCAATTTGCGCCTTGAGGCGATCAGGGATGGTCGCTTCGTCGAACACCACGTCGAACAGCGTGGCCACCGCGTCCACCAGCACCGCATCGAGGGGGCTTGCTGCCTGCATGACCGGACTTTGCTGCAGGCTGCGCAGCACGTTTTGAAGGGTGGCGGCTTCCAGCAGGGGCAGTTCGAAACGACCGCCGCCCGGCAGCATCATGGCGCCGGATTGCAGCTGGCTGAGCGAATCGAGCAGGCTGAACCCGGCAAGGCCTGCAGGTGCTCCGCCCGCGTACCCGCCGGCGCCCGCTGCCGGCGCACTGCCGCCGTGCGCCATCTGCTCGAACAGCCTGAACATGTCGCCCCCCGTTTGTCCTTGAGCGGCAAGGGCGGCAGCGGCTGTCGCCGTGCTGTTTGCGCTTGAGGCTGTGCTTTGAGCCCGGTTTTTCGCGCCGACCTTGAGGTCGGGCAGGACGCCGCGGTCGATCAGGTAACGGTTGATGGATTGGTAGATTTGCGCGAGCTCGGTGGTCAGCACCAGGTCGAACTGGTTAAGCAGCACGATCCGGATATCCTGTTCCGGCTGGATGCGGGTAATGCCGTCGAGCAGCGCTTCGCACAAGGCACGCGGGCCAAGCGGACTGTCGTTCTCGGCCAGATCGGTGCGGCCCAGCAGATGGCCGATTCTGGCATCCAGAGCGACCAGTTCCTCGGCGCAGTTGTAACGCAGCCGCGAGGTGGCCTTGTCGACTGCCAGCGTGATTTCGAAATCCTGGTCATCCACCAGCGAGAGTTCAGACAGTTCGCCGGTGGCAGGTTTTTCACGGTTATGGGCAAAATCGTTGAAGGTCTGGCAAAACGCGTCCTTGCAGTTGCTCAGCAACTCATTGGCCCGTTTGTTGAGGATGCCCTGGGCGCCGTAGTAGCTGTTGCGCGTATCCAGCAGCGGCGAGCGATCGGCCATTGCCAGCAGCGTGTTTTCCATTGCCTCGGTCTGCCGGGTCAGCACCCGTGTCGCGCCCTCGATCAGCAGGTCACGGCAGCCATGCAGAATCGACAGGGTCTCGGCGGAGACCTGTGCACGGCGTGACCGCTCGAACTGATTGAGGTTAACTACGACTGAATTGTCTGGCATCTCGCGCTCCATAAGGCTCACCTCGCGGTATCGGCGGCTGGCCGACCTTGGAGCAGGGGGGGTTACGCGGGACCGGGATACTGCCGGCGGTCCCGCTGTCTCGGCCGTCCAAGGTGGAGGCTGAGACCGGTAACTTTGCGTCCCCGTCTCGCGGCGGGTTTGCCCTGTTCGGTGATCGGCGATGGCGTCGAAAAATCGACACACAACCGCATAACTGGACTATCGGCCAGGGACAGAGAAAACTTGAGCGCTCAAATCAAAAATTTCAGCTTGGGGGGGGCCGGTCAGCGTATGCCGCGGTGCAGCAAGGATCTTGGGGTAAGTGAGTGCTCCGCTATGCGGGCGCGGCCAGCTTTAATTCAACCCTGGCCGCGCGCGGTCGTCAGGTCTTTAGTATGGCGGGTCGAAATCCCCCCGATCGCCTTCCAGCAATGGCTGCGTCTGTCGCAGCACGAGTCATATATTAAGGTCCGCCACCTGGCGGCGAGCGATTCAACCCGGGGACCAGCCTTCCGGGTGACGGTAAGGGGGAACCTGTGTGGACCGGCACTGAGCCCGGCCGGGCAACGGCCGCAAGCCTTGTCTGGAGCGGGCGAAGGGAATCGAACCCTCCTCATGAGCTTGGGAAGCTCAGGTAATGCCACTATACGACGCCCGCGCGGTGCAGCACCATTCAGGGGTGCGGTGCCTTCATGCCCTGCAGGGTGCTTCAGGGTAGAATTCGGCATCATACTGAAACTCACGTTCGGATAGAAGTTGTGATTGAACTGGTCATCAACGGCGAACCCCGTCGTTTCCCTGCACCGCTCACCCTGAGCCAACTGATCGAGTCGCTGGATCTGGCGGGAAAACGCATCGCCATCGAAAAAAACGGTGAAATCGTCCCGCGCAGCCAGCATGCCAGCACCGCGCTTGCCAGTGGCGACCGCCTGGAAATCGTCGTCGCGGTTGGCGGCGGCTGACAGTCGCGAGGCGTGTAGCCTCAGCCTCTTGCATTACCTCTTAACCTCCTGCCCTTTTCTCACTGCCTTATGAACCCTCTCGTCATCGCCGGAAAATCCTATGCCTCGCGCCTGCTGGTCGGCACCGGCAAGTACAAGGATTTCGAACAGACGCGCCTCGCGGTCGAAGCGTCGGGAGCGGAAATCGTCACCGTCGCCATCCGCCGCACCAACATCGGCCAGGACGCCAGCCAGCCCAGCCTGCTCGACGCGCTGCCGCCGTCGAAATACACCTACCTGCCCAACACCGCCGGCTGCTATACCGCCGACGACGCGATCCGCACGCTGCGCCTGGCGCGCGAACTGCTGGATGGCCATTCCCTGGTCAAGCTCGAGGTGCTGGGCGACGCTGAATCGCTCTATCCCAACGTCGCCGAAACCATCAAGGCTGCCGAGGTGCTGGTGAAGGACGGCTTCCAGGTGATGGTCTACACTTCGGACGACCCGATCGCTGCCAAGCAGCTGGAAGACATTGGCTGCGTCGCGGTGATGCCGCTGGCGAGCCTGATCGGCTCCGGCATGGGCATCCTCAACCCGTGGAACCTGCAGATCATCATTGACCGCCTCTCGGTGCCGGTGATCGTTGACGCCGGTGTCGGCACCGCGAGCGACGCCACCATCGCGATGGAGCTTGGCTGCGACGCGGTGCTGATGAATACCGCGATCGCCGGCGCCGGCAATCCGATGCTGATGGCCTCGGCGATGAAGAAGGCGGTGGAGGCCGGCCGCGAGGCCTTCCTGGCCGGCCGCATGCCGAAGAAGGTCTACCAGGCCAGCCCCAGTTCGCCCACCAGCGGCCTCATTACCGGCAGCAAGTAAGCATGACGACTGATACCGGCGCGCATCCGCGCATCCGTTCCTATGTGCTGCGCGCCGGCCGTGTCGGCTCCGGCCAGGCGCGTGCGCTGGCCGAGATCGGGCCGCAGTTCATGCTGCCTTACCAGCCTGCCGTGCTTGATCTCGAAGCCGTCTTTGGTCGTGCCGCTCCGCGCATCCTGGAAATCGGCTTCGGCATGGGCGAGGGGCTGGCGGAGATTGCCTCTGCCCATCCTGAAAACGACTACCTCGGCGTCGAGGTCCACACGCCGGGCGTGGGCGCGCTCCTGAAGCAGGTCGGCGAGCGCGGACTGACCAACGTGCGCGTCATCCAGCATGACGCCGTCGAGGTGCTGACTCAGATGCTCAAACCGGAGAGCCTTGCCGGCATCCACATCTTCTTCCCCGATCCCTGGCACAAGAAACGCCACCACAAACGGCGCCTGATCCAGCGGCCGCTGGTGCAATTGCTGGCCAGCCGGCTGCAGCAGGGCGGCTACATCCATCTGGCAACCGACTGGCAGGACTATGCCGAGCAGATGCTCGCGGTGCTCGCCGCCGAACCCCTGCTTGCAAACACCGTTGCCGACTACGCGCCGCGCCCCGACACCCGTCCGCTCACCAAGTTCGAGCAGCGCGGCATCCGCCTCGGGCATGGTGTGTGGGATCTGGTGTTCCGCCGGACCTGATTCGCCCCGTCCTGCAGCTATGATGCAGGCATGGATATTTTCGCCCTCGTCAAATCCGCATTCGCGCTGTTTGCCATCGTCGACCCGGTCGGCGTGATCCCGATTTTCCTGCTCGCCACCCAGGGCTTCACACTGGCGCAAAGCCGCGCAGCGGCGCGCATTGCGGCGCTGACCGTGCTGGGGGTGCTGACGCTGTTCACGTTTGCCGGCGAACCCCTGCTGGCTTTTTTCGGCATCCGCCTCGCCGCCTTCTCGGTGGCTGGCGGCCTGTTGCTGCTGTTGCTGGCGCTGTCGATGGTGGAGGCGCACGTCAGCCCGCAGCGGCAGACCGAGGACGAGGCGGCTGAAGCCGAGGAAAAGGACTCGGTCGGCGTGGTGCCGCTGGGGGTGCCGCTGCTGGCGGGGCCGGGCGCAATCACCCATGTGATCGTGGCATCGGGCGCGGCGCAAGGCGATGTGCTGCACCAGGGGCTATTGCTGATTCCGGTGGTGCTGGTGGCGGTGTCGGTGTGGCTGGCGTTTCGTGCCGCGCCGATGATTGCACGGCGGCTCGGCAAAACCGGGATTCACGTCGTCACGCGCCTGATGGGGCTGATCATCGCGGCAATTTCAATCGAAATGATCGCGGGCGGCCTGATCAAACTGTTCCCTGGGCTGACAGCTTGATTGGGTGCATCGCGCACCAATAATGCGCATGTTCTGCGCAACTTACCCGTCATTCCTGCGTTCTATCATGTGTTCACTGCTGGCACGATTGCTGCGCCATGCAAGCATAAACCTCAAAGGAGTCAAGCATGGAATTCGGACTCGTCGGACTGGGCCGCATGGGCGGCAACATGGCGCGGCGTCTGGCGCGCAAGGGCATCAGGATCGCAGTTCATAACCGCAGTCATGAGGTGAGCGAGACCATTGCGGCGGAAACCGGCCATCACGCCAGCGCCACGCTGCAGGACATGGTGGCCGCACTGCAGGCGCCGCGCATCGTCTGGCTGATGCTGCCGGCGGGCGCGGCGACCGAGACTGCGCTCGACGCGCTGTTACCCCTGCTGTCGCCGGGCGATCTGGTCGTCGACGGCGCGAATGCGCACTTCAAGGATGATGCGCCGCGCGCTGCGCGATGTGCCGAATACGGCGTCGAGTTTGCCGACGCCGGCGTTTCCGGCGGGGTATGGGGGCTGGATAACGGCTACTGCATCATGTTCGGCGGCTCGGATGTCGCAGCCGAGCGACTCAAGCCTTACATGGAAGCGCTTGCGCCCACACCGGCCACCGGCTGGCTGCATACCGGCCCCGTCGGTTCGGGGCACTACGTCAAGATGGTTCACAACGGCATCGAATACGGAATGATGCAGGCTTTCGCCGAAGGCTTCGCGCTGATGCAGGCCAAGTCCGATTTCGACCTTGATCTGGCGGCGATCGCCGAACTGTGGCGGCACGGCAGCGTGGTGCGCTCATGGCTGCTGGATTTGACGACGGACTTTCTGGCGGGCGACCAGACGCTCGAGGCCGTCGAGCCTTTCGTGTCGGATTCCGGCGAGGGCCGCTGGACCGCACTCGCATCCGTCGAGCAGGGCGTGCCGACGCCGGTGATGACGCTCGCGCTGATGATGCGTTTTGCCACCCAGGGCAAGAACGATTACGCGGCGAAAATGCTGGCAAAAATGCGTCAGGGTTTCGGCGGCCATGCCGTCAAGGAGGTCTGAGATGAACCTGGGCAAAAATGCTTCAGCCGATAATCTGCCTTGTTCGTTCGTGATTTTTGGTGCAACCGGCAACCTCGCGTCCAACAAGCTCCTGCCTGCGCTGTATCACCTGGAGGCCGCCGCACGGCTGGCGGAGTCGCTTACGATCATTGCGTTCTCACGGCGTGACTGGACGACGGATGATTGGCGTGAACACATGCGCGAGACGCTCGATGGCAAGATCAATGGCTCGCTCGACACACCGGTGTTCGAACGCTTCATTGCGCGCTTCAGCTACTTCAAGGGCGATCTCAACGACGTTTCCTCCTACCACGCGCTGGCCGAGCGGCTGCCACCCGAATCGGCGTGTTCAAGCGCGGTATTCTATCTCGCAATCAAGCCGGCGGAATTCGGAGCGGTGATCCAGAACCTCGAAGCCGCGGGACTCAACAAGCCGCGCGGCATGCACCGCGTGGTGATCGAGAAGCCCTTCGGCGAAGACCTCGAATCGGCGCAGATGCTCAATCGCCTGCTGCACCAGCATTTCGACGAGGAGCAGGTTTACCGCATCGATCACTTTCTCGGCAAGGAAACGGTGCAGAACCTGCTCGTCTTCCGCTTTGCCAATACCCTGATCGAGCCCTTGTGGAACCGCAACTTCATCGACCATGTGCAGATCACCGTGGCCGAGTCGATCGGCATCGAGAACCGTGCCGACTACTACGATCGCGCCGGCGCGCTGCGCGACATGTTGCAGAACCACCTGATGCAGTTGCTCACTGTTGTCGCGATGGAGCCGCCCGCCGCGCTCGAAGCCGACGCGCTGCAGGACGAAAAGGTGAAGGTGCTGCGTTCCATCCGACCGATCGCCAAGCGTGCGGTGCACGCGCATGCGCTGCGAGCGCAATACACCCGCGGCAAGATCGAGGGCAAACCGGTGGCGGGCTATCAGCAGGAGGACAACGTCGAGCCCAATTCCATCACCGAAACCTTCGTTGCCGCAAAGTTCTACATCGACAACTGGCGCTGGCGCGGGGTGCCGTTCTACCTGCGCACCGGCAAGCGCATGCCGCACCAGACCTCGATGATCGCGATCCGCTTCCGTCATCCGCCACAGCAGCTGTTTCGCGAAACCCCGCTCGAATCGATCGACCCCAACTGGATCCTGCTGTCGATCCAGCCCGACGAATCGATGCGCATGGAAATCCACGTCAAGCAACCCGGGCTCGACATGGACACGCGGATGATGCAGATGAATGCGAGTTTCCTGAAGACCGACGAGCAGACGCTCGACGCCTACGAGACGCTGCTGCTCGACGTCATCGAAGGCGACCGCTCGCTGTTCCTGCGCTTCGACGAAATCGAATGGGCGTGGCGGGTGGTTGATCCCATTCTCAAGAACTGGGCGGTCGAGCGCGAATATATTCCTACCTACGCTGCAGGCAGCTGGGGGCCGGCCGATGCCAACCGCCTGTTCGACAGCGATGACCAGATCTGGCGCAACGAATTATGACGCTGCCACAATGGCGGGTGTTCGCCGATGCCGATGCGCTGGTGGCGGCACTGGCCGGTGCGCTGTGCGCCGAAGCCGAGTCGGCTATCGCTGCGCGTGGCGTGTTTCATCTGGTGCTGGCTGGCGGTAGCACCCCCCTGGTGCTGTATCGCGCCTTGGCTGGCAGGAACGCGGGCGATGCGCGCTGGCAGGTCTGGTATGGCGATGAGCGCTGTTTGCCGGTGAATCATCCCGAGCGCAACAGCGTGATGGCCGAGACGGCATGGCTTGCCGCGTCGCGCATCCCGCCCGAGTGCCGCCGTCCGATTCCCGCCGAGCATGGCGCGCGCGAGGCCGCTGCCGTCTATGCCGAGTGGCTGAAAGGGGTGGGCGAGTTCGATGTGGCGCTGCTCGGCATGGGCGAGGACGGCCACACGGCCAGCCTGTTCCCGGGGCACGACTGGGGCACGTCCCCCGATAGTCCGGATGTGCTGGCGGTATTCGACGCACCGAAGCCTCCGCCCGAGCGGGTAAGCCTGTCGGCGGCGCGGCTGGGCCGCAGTCAGCGGGTGTGGTTAGTGATCACCGGTGCGGGCAAACACGAAGCGCTGACGCGCTGGAAAAACGGAGTGGTCTTGCCGGTATCGGTCGTGCAGGGAAAACAGGAAACCGTGGGCTGGCTTGATGTTGCGGCCAATTCGGCCGACACGTGATCACGCAGCCGGGTCGGGTTCCTTGCCTTCAGGTATCTCCGCTGTTTTTTTTGGCTTGTTTGCCGCGGCGGCCAGCATTGCTTGCCGCGACGCCGGGGTTTCCAGGCTGATCCGGCCTAACGCGCCGCTGCGGTAGTCGGTCAGCAGGATCATCGCGGCCTTTTCCAGATCGAGTTCGCCGCCGCGTCCCTTCAGGATGCAGCCGCGTTTTTTCGCCACCGCCTCCAGCACGCCGGTCGCGTCGAGTCCTTCCAGATCAAATCCGTAGCGCGCCTTGAGCAGGGCCGGGTAGCGCTCGAGCAGGATGCCGGCGAGAAAGGTCGCCACTTCCTCGTCGATCACCGCGTTGCGGCCGATGGCGTGGCTCGCCGCCAGCATGAAGCCGTCGGCGTCGTGCTCGATCTTGGGCCAGGTCATACCGGGCGTGTCGACCAGGATCAGGCGCGGCGACAGGTTGATGCGCTGCTGCGACTTGGTCACCGCCGGTTCGTCGCCCACCGCCGCCACCTTGCGTTTGACCCAGGTGTTCATCAGCGTCGACTTGCCGACGTTGGGAATGCCCATGATCATCAGCCGCAGCGGCTTGAAGGCGTCGTCGCGATGCGGCGCCAGCTTCTGTGCCAGTCCAGCCAGCTTGGCGACGTCGCCTGGCTTCTTGGCCGAGATCGCCACCGCCATCACGCCCGTCTGCTTGTTGTAGTAGTCGATCCAGGCGCGGGTGGCCTCGGGGTCGGCGAGGTCGGCCTTGTTCAGCAACTTGAGGCAGGGGCGCTGCCGGAAATGACGCAGCTCGTGAATCATCGGGTTGCTGCCAGCCTCCGGCAGGCGCGCGTCGAGCACCTCGACCACCACGTCGGTCTGCGCCATCGTCTCCGCGGCCTTCTTGCGCGCGGTGGTCATGTGACCGGGGAACCACTGGATCGCCATGGGGGTGGGGTGTCGGGTAAAGGGCGCTGATTATCGCATCAGTGCGGCATCAGCCGCCGCCACCGCCGCTGCCCACGCCGTGAGCGGCGGCGAGCACCAGCGCATCGAAGTCGGCCGCGCTCATCAGCCCGCGCTCGGCGACGATGTCGCGCACCGGGCGGCCGGATTTTTCCGATTCCTTGGCGACTTCGGCGGCCTGGTTGTAGCCGATCCGGGTGTTGAGCAGGGTGGCGAGGGCGACGCTCTGGTGGATGAAGAAGGCACAGCGTTCGCGGTTGACGACGATGCCCTTGAGGTTCTTCTCGGTAGCGGCGTTCATTGCGTTGGTCAGCCAGTCCATGGCGTCGAACAGTGCGCTGCCCAGGGCCGGCATCATCACGTTCAGTTCCATCTGCCCGGCCTGCACCATGTAGCTCACTGCGGCGTCCTGCCCCAGCACCTGGAAGCACACCTGGTTCAGCATCTCGAACATCACCGGATTGACCTTGCCCGGCATGATGGACGACCCCGGTTGCACCGGCGGCAGCTGGATTTCGCCGAGGCCGGTGCGCGGTCCGGAAGCGAGCAGGCGCAGGTCGTTGGAGATGCGGGTGAGCTCGAGCGCGAGGTTGCGGATCTCGCCCGACAACCGCGCCAGGTCGTTCATCGACTGCATCTGCGCGACCAGCTGGCCGACGCGGATCGGCTCATTGGTGAGCTTCGCCAGTTCGGCCGCGACGCGGGCCGGGTAGTCGGGCGAGGTGTTCAAGCCGGTGCCCGCAGCGGAGCCGCCCAGGCCGATCTCGCACAGCGCCGGGCGCACTGCCTCCAGACTGGCAGCGCAGCGGGTGAGCGTCCAGGCATAGCCGGCGAATTCCTGCCCCAGGGTTGTCGGCACCGCGTCCTGCAGATGGGTGCGGCCGGATTTGACCGTGTCTTTTTCGCGTTCGGCCAGGCGGCTGAATTCCGCCGCCATCGCGTGCACCGCAGCGGTCAGGCGCGGCAGCTTGGCCAGTACCGCGAGGCGGATCGCGGTGGGTATGGTGTCGTTGGTCGACTGCCCCATGTTGACGTCGTCGTTGGGGTTGACAGGCTTGTAGCTGCCCTTTTCGCCGCCCAGTGCGACGTTGGCGAGGTTGGCGATGACCTCGTTGCTGTTCATGTTGTGGCTGGTGCCGGCGCCGGCCTGAAAGCGGTCGACCACGAACTGGTCGCCATATTCGCCGGCGAGGATTTTCTCGCAGGCGGCGGCGATGGCGTTGCGTTTTTCTTCCGGCAGCCAGCCCGGCTGGCAGTTGGCGCGCGCCGCCGCGAGCTTGATCCGCACGTGTGCTAGTACGAAATCCTTATCCGGGCGGCGCCCCGAAATGGGAAAATTCGCCACGGCACGCGCAGTTTGTGCGCCATACCAGGCCTGTCCGGGAACCTGGACCTCGCCGAGCGAGTCTTTCTCGATGCGGAATTCATTCATGATGGAAAAACCAATGCAGACGTTACAAAGAAGGCGATTTTATCCGATGTGGCTGGCCGGGCTGCTGTTGGCCTTGATGGGTTCGTGGGCGCAAGCGGCGGATTTCAAGGTGACTGACACCAACGGCAAGACCCACACACTATCCGGCTACAAGGGCAAGTGGGTGCTGGTGAATTACTGGGCGACCTGGTGTCCGCCCTGCCTGGAGGAGATCCCCGACCTGATCGCGCTGCACGAAAACAAGAAGAACAATCTCGTCGTCATCGGCGTGGCCATGGATTATCGCAACGCCCAACAGGTCACCGATTTTGCCGAGGGGCTGCTGGTTGAATACCCGATCGTGCTGGGCAATCCCCAGATCGTGAGCCAGATAGGGCCGGTACAGGGCCTGCCGACCACCTACCTGTATAACCCGGATGGTAAAATGGTCGCGCAACAAGTGGGACTGATTACCCGTGCTGCGGTGGAAAGCTACATCGCCAGCAAGCCGGTCCGCCCAAAAAAATAATTCCGACTGCAACACGAGGAGACACCATGCGCCAGCTGCTTATCGCGTTTTTCCTGTTATTGGCGGCACCCGCCTGGGCGGAGACGCGCGACCCGGTTACCCATTTCTTCCAGCCCAAGTTCGGTGACTTGCAGGCCGATTTGCAGGAAGCCAAGAAGCAGGGCAAGAAGGGCATTTTCCTGTTTTTTGAAATGGACGAATGCCCGTTTTGCGAACGCATGAAAACCACCATCCTCAACCAGTCCGACGTGCAGGATGACTATCGCGCAAAATTCATGCTGTATCCAATCGACGTCAACGGGGACACCGAGATCACCGATTTCCAGGGCAAGCACACCACTGAGAAAGCATTTGCCTTTGCCCATCGCGTGCGTGCCACGCCTACGCTCCTGTTCTTCGACCTCGACGGCAAACTGGTTGCGCGCCATACCGGACCGGCCAAGGACAAGGCCGAATTTCTTCTGCTGGGGCGCTATGTGAGCGAGGGCGCCTACGCTTCGCAGCCTTTCACCAAATACAAGCAAGGCAAATGAAGCGAGCCGCCTGGAGTGTGGTGCTCGCATGGGCACTGTCCGGCGCGGCGGGGGCGGAGAGCCTGACACTGGACGAGGCGCTGGCAGCCGTGGCGGCAGCCCATCCCGATCGTCGCATGGCCGAGAGCGATCTGGCGCTGTCGCGCGCCGACCGTGACCAGGCGGCCAGCCGGCAGGATTTCAGTCTGTTTCTGGATGGCAGCCTGCGTACCGGACGCCGCCCGGAGGGTGACTGGAAACCTGACAATATCGGGCGCATCGTCGCGCGCAAGCCTCTGCTGGATTTCGGCCGAACCGGTCAGGCCGTCACCGCAGCCGATCAGGACATCGTTGCGCGCCAGGCAGAGCTCATCAATATCGAGAGCCTTCGCCGCATCGACATCATGGCGCGCTACTTCGACGTACTACTGGCCGATCAGCAGTACGTCGCAGACAACGAATTCATGACCGTGGCCTATCTCGACTGGGACAAGGCACGCGAGCGTTTCGAGCTGGGCGTTGGCAGCCGCCCCGATCTGTTGCGGCTGGAAGCGTACTACCAGGATTGGCGTGAACGCCGCAGCGCCAGCCTGCAACGCATGCGCAGCGCCCGGCAGAAACTTGCGCATGCCATGTATCGCCCCGACAAGCTGCCGACCACGCTCGCCGAACCGGTCTTGCAGGACAATGTGCGGCCAGTGCCTGACTACGAATCGCTGCTGTCCTGGGTGATGCAGAAGAATCCGCGCGTGCAGGCCTTGCAGGCGCAGCTTGCGGCCGCGGATGCGCGGCTTGCCGCGATTCGTGCCGAGCGCAATCCGACGCTCGAAGCTGAGGTGATCGGCGGGGGCTATAGCCGGGAATCGACCACCCGTGATGACCTCAGTGCCGGGCTGGTGTTCAACATTCCGCTTTACCAGGGGGGCCGGGTGGGTGCCCGGGTGGCGCGCGAACTGGCGCAGAAGGAGAGACGTGCCGCCGAGCTGGAAAAACTCAAGCTCGACCTTGCGGACACGCTGCTCGCCACCTTGCAGGAAATCGACTGGCTGCGCGGAAGCGGCCGTCCCGCTGCCGACAAGCAGGTGGAGTACCGCGATTGGGCACTCGAGCGCGCGCGGGCCGAGTATGAGCTCGAACTGAAAACCAACCTGGGAAGCAGCATGGCTGAAACCCAGGCGGCACAGTTGCGGCGCAAACAGGTGGAATACCGGCTGGCGCTGGCGCTGGCGCGCCTGGAAGCATTGTCCGGCGGCAGCCTGCCGCCACTAGAGGGAGCACAGGAATGAAGCAGCGCATGGGGGCCATGGCACTGGCCGGGTTGTGTCTCGGTGGCGCAAGCCCGCTCTGGGCGGCAGAAAAGGTAGAACTCACCACCCGCGTATCCGGCGTCGTCGTCGAAGTGCGGGTGAAGCCCGGGCAGCGCGTGAAGAAAGGTGCGGTGCTGTTGCGCCTGGACAAGACGGTGTTGCAGGCCCGGCTCGATGAGGCGACGGCGGAGCAGGTGCGCGCGCAGGCCGACGAGGCGGATGCCAAGCGCGAACTGGAGCGGGCTCAGGAACTGTTCGACCGGACCGTGTCGTCGACTAGCGAACTCGAAGCGGCCACGCTGCGCCATACGCGTGCGCAAGCTGCGCTTGCGGCCGCCAACGCACGCCTCGTGATTGCGAAAAAGAACCTCGGTGACGCCGATCTGAAGGCGCCCTTCGACGGGGTGGTCAGTGCGGTGCCGGGCCGGCCGGGTACCGTGGTGGCGGCGGATTGCCAGCCGAAGCCGCTGGTCATCCTGGAATAGCGGCAGCCCCGCGTTTCAGGTGCGGGCACGCCGGACCGGCGATACCTGGCACAGCCGCCCGGCCTGCGTATCAGCGCTCCAGACGTCTGGCGACTTCAGCTTCCATTTCCGCCGCCTGGTGCGGCGAAGCAACCGCAGCGACGACTCTGCGGCACATTGGCAGGACGGCATTAAAGCCCGCCATGTCCTGCACTTCGCTCATCTGCCGATAGGCTGGGGATTTGGTTCCCACCAGCGCCGCCATGAATTCCAGGACATAGTTGCGACATGCGTCCAGGCTGTTCGTGGCCTGCGCGGCTGCGGCCGGGCTGCTCGGTACAGTGGGCGGAGCACTTTGCGCGGTCGCCATGCTGCGCAGGGACTGGATGAAGCCGCTTTGCAGCAGGTCATTCACCATCGTTTCCAGGTCGGGACAGTTGGGAAGCTTGCTGCGCAATTCGCCAAAAGAAATGCCGTTACCAACGCTGAACAGGATTTGCCGTTGTTTGGGCCGCAATGTATGCCCGTGGTTGAAGATCTCCTCTTGCCCCTTGTTCGTGCGGGACAATTGCATTGTCATTTCCATGGTCGCCTCCGTTTTTTTTTGGTACAGATGAACTGTCTGTGCCTGACAAGCTGCATGGCGTGTTCCAGCGGACTGTTATCTGGATAACGGTTTGATATTTATGAATTATTGTCTTGCAACCGATGCGGAATGTAAAGTGTGAAAGGCAGCCAAAGCGCCGAGGGTGTGACGGGTGGTTGAAATTTCGACAGGGGGCGGTTGCAGGTCGAGGGAACGGAGCTTGCCTCCAGACGGCATACCAGGGGCGTGCTTGCCGGTAAATGATGTGCCCGAAAGCCGCTTTTTCCCGACCCTGGCTGGGGTTATCGGGCGCACAGTGGCTCGATTTCATCCGGTAAGCGGATCAGGGGATTTACGAATCGGCGGGCCGATATTCCAGGCTCATGCCGGGAACCCCGGTCAGGCAAAAATTCAGCTGCGCGATGCGGCGGATGCGTCGGCCGACTTGGTGCTGGGGGTGTAGTCCCAGTGGCGTTTCCATGCGCCAACGACGAGGTTCGGGTATTCCGGGCGCCCGAGGCTGCCGTTGTAGCGGCCCAGCGCGCGGAACAGGTCGCCCCGCTCGATGTCGATGTAGTGGCGCAGGATCAGTGCGCCATATCGCAGGTTGGTACGCAGCTGGAACAGGTTGTGGTCAGGATTGCCGATGGCCTTGACCCAGAACGGCATCACCTGCGTATAGCCGCGCGCACCCACCGGCGACACCGCATATTTGCGGAAACCGCTTTCCACCTGGATCAGGCCCAGCATCAGCTGCGGGTCGACCCCGGCGCGCGAGGCTTCCCAGTGCAGGGTGGTCAGGAATTCCAGCCGTTCTGCCTCGTCCGGTATGCGCTTTGCGAGCCGGCGCGACATTTCCTTGAGCCAGGCCGCCTCGTCGGCAACGTTGCGGAAAGCGGTGCGGGTGACCGCGGTGTCGGCCAGCGCACGCTGCAGCGACGCACGCACATTGGCCGACAGCGCCTCCTCACGCTGCCCGCCCGCCTGCGCGGGCAGGGCAAGCAGCAGGGCGGCGAGCAGCAGTCCGATGTGCGTGGTCTTGTTCATCTCAGGCTCCCATCAAATCTTTCAGAAACGCCGTTGCATCAGCCAGCGCGATCTTTTGCGGCTCGCTGCTCAGTCCCGATGCGGCCTGGCGCGGCTGGTATTCGACTACGCCGTCCTTCAGTCCGCGCTCGCCCACCGTGATGCGGTGCGGGATGCCGATCAGCTCGGCGTCGGCGAACATCACGCCGGGGCGTTCGTCGCGGTCGTCCAGCAGCACGTCGATCCCGGCAGCCATCAAATTAGCATACAACGTATCGGCGGCTTGTCTAACCATCTCGCTCTTGCCGTAGCCGATGGCCACAATCACTAGCAAGAACGGTGCCATCGCCTTCGGCCAGATGATGCCGCGTTCGTCGTGATTCTGCTCAATGGCCGAGGCCACGATGCGCGACACGCCGATGCCGTAGCAGCCCATTTCCATCACCTGCGCCTTGCCTGCTTCGTCCAGGTAAGTGGCGTTCATCGCCTGCGAATATTTGCTGCCCAACTGGAACACGTGGCCGACCTCGATGCCGCGGCACAACGCGAGCACCCCCTTGCCGTCGGGGCTGGGGTCGCCGGAGACAACATTCCGTATATCGGCCACCCCATCCGGTTCCTGCAGGTCGCGCCCGAAATTGACCCCGGCCAAGTGGTATTTCGGCTTGTTCGCGCCGCAGACGAAATCGCTCATCGCCGCGACCGTACGGTCGGCGATGACCCTGATCTTGGCGCGGTCGATCCCGACCGGCCCGAGGAAGCCGGGCGGACAGTCGAAGACGGCGCGAATTTCGGCTTCGGTCGCCAGGCGGAAATCCGCCATACCGGGGAGCTTGCCGAGTTTGACCTCGTTCAGCATGTGGTCGCCGCGCAGCAGCAGGGCGACCATCTCGTCGCCGGCCATGACGGCGATGAGCTTCACGGTGCGGGCCAGCGGGATGCCGAGCAGGGCGGCGACGTCCTCGCAAGTGGTCTGCTTCGGCGTGTCGACCTCGCGCATCGCTTCCTTCGGCGCGGCGCGCGGCCTCGTGGGGGTGAGCGCCTCGGCCAGTTCGACGTTGGCCGCGTAGTCGGAATCCGGGCAGTAGGCGATCAGGTCCTCGCCGGAATCGGCCAGCACGTGGAATTCGTGCGAGGCGGAGCCGCCAATGGCGCCGGTGTCGGCGGCCACAGCACGGAAAGTCAGCCCCAGCCGGCTGAAAATCTGCGTATAGGCGTCGTACATGGTCTGGTAGGTTTCGGCGAGGCTGTCCTTGCTGGCATGGAAGGAATAGGCATCCTTCATCAGGAATTCACGCGCGCGCATGACGCCGAAGCGCGGCCGGATCTCGTCGCGGAACTTCATCTGGATCTGGTAGAAATTCAGCGGTAGCTGACGGTAGCTCTTGATTTCGCGGCGCGCGACGTCGGTGATGACTTCCTCGTGGGTGGGACCGAAGCAGAAATCGCGCTGGTGGCGGTCCTTGATCTTCAGCATCTGCGGCCCGAACACCGCCCAGCGCCCGGTTTCCTCCCACAGTTCTGCCGGCTGCACCGCCGGCATCAGGAGCTCGATCGCGCCGGCGCGGTTCATTTCTTCTCTCACCACTGCCTCGACCCGGCGCAGCACGCGCAATCCAAGCGGCATCCAGGTGTAGAGGCCGGAACCCAGGCGCTTGATGAGTCCGGCGCGCAGCATCAGCTTATGGCTGACGAGCTCGGCCTCGGAGGGGGCTTCCTTGGCAGTGGAAATGAAGAACCGGGTGGCGCGCATGGTGGAATAATCAGGACGAAAACGCGCATTTTAGCGTGTGGCCGGGTAATCTTTCGCCCTCGATTTTTGAGTGGAATGGCAATGCGCCTGAAATTTGGTAAACGACGGGCAGAGGACGACGGGCTGGAAGTGACAGAGGAGCGAGGCATGCGCGTGCTGCATCTGGGCAGCCGCGCGATCCAGAGCGCGATGCGGGTGAGCCGGCCGTGGGATCTGGAGCTCGCGTATACCCGCGCGATGATGGGTTTCCTGATGTTCAACCCGATGCCGCAGGACGTGCTGATGATCGGCCTGGGCGGCGGCTCGCTCGCCAAGTTCATCCGCAAGCAGCGGCCGCAGACGCGCATCACCGCGGTGGAGATCGACCCGCGGGTGATTGCCGCCGCGCGCACCCATTTCGAGCTGCCGCCGGACGATGACACGCTCAGCGTGATCGAGGCCGACGGCGCGCTGTATGTGCGCCAGCACCCCGCCAGCGCCGACGTCATCCTGCTCGACGGCTTTGACGCCGGCAACCAGGTGGAAACGCTGGCGACGCAGACGTTCTATGCGGCTTGCCGCCGCGTGCTGAAGCCGGGCGGCATCCTGGTGGTGAATTTGTGGGGGCGTGACAGCGAATTCGCCGAGTATTTCGCGCGCCTGTCGCGCGCGTTCGACGGCGAGGTGGGCTGGATTTCGGTGCAGAACAAGACCAACGTCATCGTGTTCGCGTTTGCCGAGCGGGGTGCTGCAGCCAGGCTCGACGCGGCGAGGCCACGCCTGGCGGATTTGTCGAAACGCTATGGACTCGATTTGCGCGGCTTTGCGCGCGATTTTCAGTGGGCGGAGGGGATTGCGCCGCTGCTGGAATAACGCGCTCGAACGGGCTGCCCGGATCGCCTGCCTGTACCTGGGAAATCTCAATTAAAACAACAATTAAGCTTGTTTTTTCTGCCGTGTCCGGTTTGCATTTTCCGGCGGGTGTGAAAGAATGCAGGTAATTGTATTTATTAATGGTGGCGGCCATGATTGACCGAGAAGGGTACCGCCCGAACGTAGGCATCATATTGTGCAACGCGAACAACCAGGTTTTCTGGGGCAAGCGCGTCAACCAGCACGCCTGGCAGTTTCCCCAGGGCGGCATCAACGCAGGGGAAACGCCGGAACAGGCCATGTTCCGGGAACTGGAAGAGGAAGTGGGATTGCAGCCCGCGCATGTGCGCATCCTCGGGCGCACGCGCGAATGGCTGCGTTACGACGTGCCCGCACACTGGACACGGCGCGACAGTCGCGGCCTTTATCGCGGACAGAAGCAGATATGGTTCCTGCTGCGGCTGACCGGGCGCGATTGCGATGTCTCGCTGCGTGCCAGCAGTCATCCGGAGTTCGACGCCTGGCGCTGGAACGAGTACTGGGTGCCGATGGATGCGGTGGTCGATTTCAAGCGCGAGGTGTACCGCCTCGCCCTCGAGGAACTCGAACGCTATCTGCACAAGGATGTGCGTTATTTACGCCAGCGTGCGCGCCGTCTGTGCGATCGGCGTGGTGCGGCACTCGACCTGCAGTTGAAGCCCTGAGCACTGGGCGGCGGAGGCGGGGTGAAGGTACAAATCTACACTTCTACCACGCTGACCATTGCTCCGGGGGCCGGTCCGGTCCTGCCCTTGTGGCGGCTTGCTCCCACCCGTGATAGTGCCGGCGAGCGGCTGACCGATTTCATGATGCTGATTCCGCGTTTGCGCGCACGGGCGCCGCTCGAGATCGAGCGCGCGTCGCGCGACATTCAGGCCGTTCTGGCGCTGCACCATGACGTTGTGTTTGCCGACCTCAACCTGAGACTCAACCTGCTGTGGGTGTCGCTTCGACCGCGACCGGGGGCGATCAGCGAACTGGTCGCCGCGATCCGGCTGCGCGTTCCCGAGGCGGTGCTGGTGGGGCTCTACGTCGAACCCCGCTAGGTGCGTTCCGGCTAGCCGACTGCAGCAGGCCATTCAGGGCATTGTTGGGGGTCTCCGTAAGTGTTGGCCGTCCCTGGATATCCCTGCGAATGGCAGGGAAACCCGCGTCCTTTCTGCGTTTCCGTTCACCCAAAGCCTCAGAATTCGTTAAAATGAGCGATTGCTAATTAACCCGCTGGAGCAATCATGGCCGTTTCTGAACTTCAGGTGCAGACCGCACTGAAAGAGTTGGTCGACCCCAACACTCACAAAGATTACGTTTCGACCAAATCTGCCCGCAACATCAAGACCGACGGCGGCGCTGTCTCCGTCGACATCCTGCTGAGCTATCCCGCGCAGAGCCAGCTGGCCAGCATCAAGCAGCAGGTCGAAGACAAGCTCAAGAGCATCGATGGCGTGACTGCAGCCACCGCGAACGTCAGCTTCAAGATCGTTTCGCACAGCGTGCAGCGCGGCGTCAAGCTGATCCCCAACGTCAAGAACATCATCGCCGTCGCCTCCGGCAAGGGCGGCGTCGGCAAGTCCACCACCGCCGTCAACCTGGCGCTGGCGCTGGCCGCCGAAGGCGCACGCGTCGGCATGCTGGACGCCGACATCTACGGCCCGTCGCAGCCGACCATGCTGGGCATCACCGACAAGCCCGAGTCGACCGACGGCAAGAACCTCGAGCCGCTGATGGGCCACGGCATCCAGGCGATGTCGATCGGCTTTCTGATCGACGTCGAAACCCCCATGGTCTGGCGCGGCCCGATGGTCACGCAGGCGCTGGAACAACTGCTCAACAACACCAACTGGAACGACCTCGATTATCTCGTCGTCGACCTGCCGCCGGGCACCGGCGACATCCAGCTGACGCTAGCGCAGCGCGTGCCGGTGACCGGCGCGGTGATCGTCACCACGCCGCAGGACATTGCGCTGATCGACGCGCGCAAGGGCCTGAAGATGTTCGAGAAGGTGGGCATTCCCATCATCGGCGTGGTCGAGAACATGAGCCTGCATATCTGCTCGAAGTGCGGCCACGAAGAACGCATCTTCGGCGAAGGCGGCGGCGAGCGCATGTGCAAGGACTACAGCGTCGAATTCCTCGGTGCGCTGCCGCTTGATGGCGCGATCCGCGCCGACACCGACTCCGGCAAGCCGTCGGTGGTGTCCGATCCCAACGGCCGCGTGACCGACATCTACAAGCAGATTGCGCGTCGGGTTGCTGTTAAAATTGGCGAAACCGCGGTGGATCACTCCGCCAAGTTCCCCAATATCGTCATTTCCAATACCTGATGAGCATCAAGTCCGACCGATGGATCCGCCGTATGGCGGCTGAGCATGGCATGATCGAACCGTTCGAACCGGGGCAGATCAAACAGGCCAATGGCCGATCCATCGTGTCGTACGGCACGTCGAGCTACGGCTACGACGTGCGCTGTGCCAACGAATTCAAGCTCTTCACCGACATCAACACCACGATCGTCGACCCGAAGGCGTTCGATCCGAACTCCTTCGTCGAGGTCAAGGGTGATTCCTGCATCATTCCGCCCAACTCGTTCGCGCTGGCGCGCACGGTGGAATACTTCCGCATCCCGCGCAGCGTGCTGACCATCTGCCTCGGCAAGAGCACCTATGCCCGCTGCGGCATCATCGTCAACGTGACCCCCCTGGAA
>JAJYXG010000033.1:0-23932 GCA_021791095.1 Pseudomonadota bacterium | reverse complement strand
GCCATGTCGGAACGCTGGATGGCGTTGACGCAGTCGTTCGGGCAGCCGGAGAACTTGAACTTGAATTTGTAGGGCAGGGACGGACGGTGCATGTCGTCCAGGTTGTTGTTGATGACGGTGCGCAGGGCCTTGGCTTCGTCGTAGCAGGACATTTCGCAGCGTGCCGCGCCGACGCAGGACATCGAGGTGCGCAGCGCAGGGCCGGCGCCGCCGAGGTCGAAGCCCATTTCGTTGAGGCCGTTGAACACCGCCTGCACGTTCGCGGTGCTGACGCCCTGGAACATGATGTCGCCCGACTGGCCGTGGAAAGCGATCAACCCCGAACCGCCGTTGTTGACCCAGACGTCGCACAGCTTGCGCAGCAGGTCTGAGGAATAATGCATGCCGGCCGGCGGCTGCACGCGCAGGGTGTGGAATTCGGCGGCTTCCGGGAACAGCGGCTTGCCGTTCTCGTCCTTCAGTTCGGTAAAGCGCGGAATGATGCCGCCGCCGTAGCCGAACACGCCGACCGTGCCGCCTTTCCATAAGCCCTTGCGGGTTTCATAGGAGGTTTCCAGCTGACCCAGCAGGTCGACCATCATGTCGTTGTCTTTGGCCAGACGCTTGAGGCCGGTGACGAAGCTGGGCCAGGGGCCGCTCTCGAGCTGGTCGAGCATGGGGGTGTCATGGAGGGTACGAGTAGACATGGCAGTCTCCGGAAGAAAACGAGACGACTACCACTGTAGACAATACTTGACTGAATTGCTCGGGATTATTCAAACATTTCATGGGCTCCAGCACGTGACGGCTCGACCGGATTGTCTTTAGGCTGCGCGGTGCTATATACCGATTCTCATCGGCTTTCGAGGAGTTCATCATGTCCAGACTGCTCATGATCCTGCTGTTGGCGGGCTTGTCTGCGGGCACCGCGCTGGCCCTGGACGACTCGGTGACGGTCAAGCTCGAGGCGCAGAACAACTCGGGACAAACCGGCACCGCCACCCTGTTTCCCGAGGGGGAAAAGACCCGGGTGGTCATAGAACTTTTGAATGCACCAGCGGGGGTCGCCCAGCCTGCACACATCCACCTGGGACGGTGCGACAACCTGGACAAGGCGCCCAAGTGGCCGCTGGAAGCCGTCAAGAACGGCAGATCTGTCACGGTGGTAGCGGCTTCGCTCGATGCCATCCTGAAAGAAAAGGCAGCGATCAACGTGCACAAGAGTGCGGCTGAGGTTCAGACATACGTTTCCTGCGGAAACATCATCGGCGTGATGTAGCCCTCAAGGAGTACGCCGGATGGCATTGGAGGTCATGATGTTCACCACCAATCCGTTCACCCCGCTGACCGCTTTCATGTCCCCTGAGGTCATGCAGGGCTATATCGTCCTGATGGTGCTTACGGTGGCTTTTGGAACGCTGTTCGATCTCCTTCGAGACAAGAAGCTCACCTTCTTCCTGCAGGAGAGGCAGCGGGCAAAGGCAGCCGCAAAGCAGCCGCTCGGCGCGGCGGACCGGGCCGCCATCGCAACCAGGACCCTGGTGAAAGACATTGCAAGCTTCGGCGAATTCTGCAACCAGCAGCGAAGGATTTCGCATGCGCTGATGTTCTACGGTTTCGTGACCTATCTGGTCACGACCGTCGCGATGGTGTTCGTCTATCCGACCGACATGCATCCGCCGGTTGTCCTGCCGATTCTGTGGAACCTCGGCGCCCTGATGACGCTCGTCGGCGGCTACTGGTTTTTCTTCTTCCTGCGGGTGAACGTGGTGCATGACGGCCAGCCGCCCTGGCGGCTGGTTCGTGCCGACCTCTTCATCGGCTCGCTCCTCGCCAGCGTCACCTTCGCCCTGCTGTTCGAATGGGTGGCGATGGCGGGCAACACCATGGCGACCCGGGCATTCGCCGGCCTCTACATCTTCTTCACGACGCTGCTGTTTGCGTCCGTTCCCTGGTCCAAGTTCGCCCACATGTTCTACAAGCCCGTCGTGGCCTTCCAGAGAAGGGTGGAGGAGGCGGACGGGTCATCCGATCTACCAACGCCCACGACAACGGGACGTGAACGATGCCCACCTTCACATACATGACGCGATGCGACGGCTGCGGACAGTGCGTGGACATCTGTCCGTCCGACATCATGCACATCGACCCGGTCTACCGCAGGTCGTACAACATCGAGCCCAACTTCTGCTGGGAGTGCTACTCGTGCGTGAAGGCCTGCCCGCAGCATGCAATCGACGTCCGGGGCTATGCCGACTTCGCACCGCTGGGCCACAGCGTCCGCGTGCTCAGGGAAGAGGCCAAGGGAACGATCTCTTGGAAGATCAGGTACCGGGACGGGCGGGTCAAGGAATTCACCTTCCCGATCCGCACCACCCCCTGGGGCTCCATCAAGCCGCCATCCGATTATGAGACGCCCGACGCACAGGCCATGGGCTCTCCGATGCTCGCGCACGAGCCCGCGGCACTCAAGGTGGCAACGCTTCCCGCCCTGCCGCCTATCGAACACAAACAGGAGTGATGCCATGGGCCTGTTCGCCTCCAGAAAAACCCGGTTCGTGGATGCGGACATTCTCGTCATCGGCGGCGGCTTCGGCGGCTGCGGCGCGGCTTACGAATCGCGGTACTGGGGGCGCGACCTGAAGATCGTCGTCGCCGAAAAGGCGAACATCGAGCGCAGCGGCGCGGTGGCGCACGGCCTGTCGGCGATCAACTGCTATATGGGCATGCAGTGGGGCGAGAACCAGCCGGAAGATTTCGTGCGCTACGCGCGCGGCGACCTGATGGGCCTGGTGCGGGAGGACCTGATTTTCGACATCGCCCGCCATGTCGACTCCACGGTGCACAAGTTCGAGGAATGGGGTCTGCCGATCATGCGCAACCCGGAGACCGGCAGGTATCTGAGAGAAGGCAAATGGCAGATCATGATCCACGGCGAGAGCTACAAGCCGATCGTCGCCGAGGCCGCCCGCAAGTCCGCCGACGTGTTCAACCGGATCATGGTGACGCATCTGCTGATGGACGGCACACGCCCCAACCGGGTCGCCGGTGCGGTCGGCTTCAGCGTCCGCGACGGCACGTTTTACGTATTCCGCGCCAAGGCCGTGATCAACGCCGCCGGCGGCGCGTCGCACGTGTTCCGGCCGCGCTCGGTGGGCGAGGGCATGGGACGAACCTGGTACGCACCCTGGAGCAGCGCGTCGGCCTATGCGCTGCTGATCGAAGCGGGCGCGAAAATGATCCAGCTGGAAAACAGGATCGTGCTCGCCCGCTTCAAGGATGGCTACGGGCCGGTCGGCGCCTGGTTCCTGCTGCTCAAGACCTTTGTCACCAACGCCTACGGCGAGCGCTTCGAGGCGTCGTGGATGGACGAGATCCGGTCCATGGTCGGCAAGTACGCCGACGTCACGCCGCTGCCGACCTGCCTGCGCAACCATGCGCTGCTGCAGGAGGTCAAGGCGGGCAAGGGCCCCATCCTGATGCATACCCAGGAGGCGATCGATACCAAGGAGAAAGAAGAGATCGGCTGGGAGGATTTTCTCGACATGACCATCGGCCAGGCGGTCGTCTGGGCGTCGCAGAACATCGACCCCAAGGAGACGCCCTCCGAGCTGATCACCTCCGAACCCTACGTCATGGGGTCGCACGCCACCTGCTCGGGCGCCTGGGCGAGCGGGCCGGAGGACTGCGCGCCAGACGATTATCAGTGGGGCTACAACCGGATGACCACGGTCGAGGGGCTGTTCGGCGCCGGGGACACCATCGGCGGCTCCGCGCACAAGTTCTCGTCCGGCTCGTTCACCGAAGGGCGGATCGCCGGCAAGGCGGCGGTGAAATATGTGCGGGACCACGCCGGGAATCCGCCAAGGGTCGACGAGCAGCAGGTCGAGCGGCTCAGGCACGCGATATTCCAGCCGCTGGAAACCTTCGAAATCGGCAGCAACGAGATCGTCGCCGGATCGGTCGCGCCCGGCTACATCTCGCCGCTGCATGGGCTGCAGCGGCTGGAGAAAATCATGGACGAGTACGTCGGTGGCGTCAGCATGTTTTATGTGACCAGCGAACCCTTGCTCAACCGCGGCCTCGAGCTGTTGCAGATGCTGAAGGAGGATCTGGACCATGTCGGCGCGGACAGCCTGCACCAGCTGCAACGCGCCTGGGAACTCCATCACCGCGTAGTGACCGCGGAGGCCGTCACCCGGCACACCCTGTACCGGCAGGAAACCCGGTGGCCCGGCTATTACTATCGCGCCGACCATCCGAGGCTGGACGACGCCGACTGGCATGCCTTTACCGCGTCCCAGTACGACACGAAGACAGGCGAATGGCAGATGAGCAAGCTTCCTGTCCACCACATCATCTCGTAAGCGCAGGAGGTGCCTCATGTTGAGAAAGGTTACCGCCGCCACGACCCCGCAGAAGGTGTGGGAACGGCTGTTGCGCAAGGCGCCAATGTTCATCCTCGATGTGCGCAACCGTGACGAGTTCGAACGCTGGCGGGTGGAAGGCCCGCATGCCGTGCCCACGTTCAACATCCCCTATTTCGAGCTGCTCGACCTGGAAGGCGAGCAGGAGGACGTCACCGAGGCCGTGATGCGCGGGGTGCAGACGCAACTCATGCCTCGGCTGCCGACTGATCGGCCCATCCTCGCCGTCTGCGCCGAGGGCAATACCTCCGGTTACGTGGCCGAGGGGCTGCGCCGCCTGGGTTTCGATGCGGAGAACATGGAAGGCGGCATGGAGGCCTGGGGCAACTTCTACTACTGGCGCCCGGTCGAGGAGACCGAGCGCTTTTCGCTTTTCCAGATGGTGCGCCCGGCCCGCGGCTGCCTGAGCCACATCCTGGTGAGCGAGCATCGCGCCGCGGTGTTCGACCCCGCCCGCCACATCGAGACCTATCGCGAACTGGCCGCCACCGTGGGTGCCCGGATCGAGCGGGTGCTGGATACCCATCTGCATGCCGATCATCTGAGCGGCGGACCGGCGCTTGGACAGCGCGACCACATTCCCTATTACCTGCATCCCTACGACGCGATCCATCCGATAGACATGCTGCCCGCCCGCATGGCGTATCGCCCGCTGGAGGCGGGGCAGACGTTCCGGATCGGTTCGGCCGAGGTCAAGGCGCTGCACTTTCCCGGCCACACCCTGGGGATGGTCGCCTTCCTCATCGAGGGACGCTATCTGCTGAGCGGCGACAGCCTGTTCCTGGAGTCCATCGCCCGCCCGGATCTGGGCGGCAAGGCCGAGGCCTGGGCGCCGCTGCTCTACGACTCGCTGATGCAGATGGAGCAGCTTCCGGACGAAACGCTGGTGCTGCCGGCCCATTTCAACGACATCGCCGCAGCCGATGGCAACGGCGTCTTCCGCGCCACGCTGGGCGAGCTCAAGCAGCGCAATCCCGGCCTGCTCAAGCTGGCCGAGGGTAAAGCGGCCTTCTGCGACCATATCCTGGCGAATCTGCCGGAGTTTCCCGCGGCCTATGTCGAGATCAAGCGGGCCAATGCAGGCCTGACCACGCCGGACGAGCGCAAGGCTCAGGAGTTGGAGCTGGGAAAGAACATCTGTGCGGTGGGAAAGTCGAAAATCCGGTGACGAACGAGTCTCCGCTGCGAATTTGCACGTTGGTTTTGGCAAATTCATTCTTTGCGAAAATTGCCGGACCAGCGTCATTTGTTTCCGTAAACGACGGACCACGTATGGTGCAGACTGCCTCATTGTGGTGCACGCCACAGACTGCAACCAGCCTCAGAAACAACAATAGCCCCATAAACCAATAAGTTAAAAAAAGCAGCCCTGCTTGGTACAGCGCTTGCTTACAGGCTTGATGACATGTTGATCCAGCGCCGAAGCCGACCGGCAGAGGGAAGCCCCATCCTGTCATCAATTGCACCATGAGGACATGAGCACACCCGACTTTGCTTCAGATCCGGTTATCGGAATCTGAAACCGGATTTCGAGCTTGTTTCGATGCCGGACTCATGTTCGCGGCAGCGTGCATTCACAAAGGACATTCATCCAAGCATGAGCCACGCATCGATGGAGCAGACGGGCAGCATTAATCCGCCGAAGGCGCTTCAGCGTGTCGTCAAGGTTCGCCGCGACTACAACACCTGGGTCGCCAACGAGACCCTGGAAGACTACGCGCTGCGCTTCACGCCGCGCAGCTATCGCAAATGGACCGAGTCGCGGGTGGCCAACACCGCCTTCGGCGCGGCGGCCTTCCTGGTGCTGGAAGCGGTGGGGGCGACCCTGCTGGTGAATTACGGCTTTCTCAACGCCACACTGGCCATCATCGCAACGGGCCTGATCATTTTCATGATGGGCCTGCCGGTGAGCATCTACGCCGCCCGCTACGGGCTGGACATGGATCTGCTGACCCGGGGCGCGGGCTTCGGCTATCTCGGCTCCACCCTCACTTCGCTGATCTACGCGTCCTTCACGTTCATCTTCTTTGCGCTGGAAGCGGCCATCATGGCCTATGCCCTGGAACTGGCGTTCGGCATTCCGCCGGCGTGGGGCTATCTGATCTGTGCGCTGGTGGTCATCCCCCTCGTCACCCACGGCGTCACCGTCATCAGCAGGCTGCAGACGATCACCCAGCCCATCTGGCTGGTCATGCTGGTGCTGCCTTACGCTTTTCTGCTGACCAAGGAGCCGGGGGCGTTCGCCGGCATCGTCGGCTATGCGGGCAACGGCACCGCCGGCTTCGACATCCACCTGTTCGGCGCCGCCATGGCGGTGGGGCTGGCGCTGATCACCCAGATGGGCGAGCAGGTGGACTACCTGCGCTTCATGCCGGAACACAATCGCGCCAATCATCGCCGCTGGTGGGCCAGCGTGCTGGTGGGCGGCCCGGGCTGGGTGGTGCCGGGCGTGATCAAGATGCTGGGCGGCGCGCTGCTGGCCTGGCTCGCGGTCAGCCATCTGGTGCCGATGGAGCGGGCGGTGGACCCGAACCAGATGTATCTCATTGCCTACAGCTACGTGTTTCCCGATTACGGCTGGGCGGTCGCGGCCACGGTCCTGTTCGTGGTGATTTCCCAGCTCAAGATCAACGTCACCAATGCCTACGCCGGCTCGCTGGCCTGGTCCAATTTTTTCGCCCGCCTCACTCACAGCCATCCGGGACGGGTGGTGTGGGTGGTGTTCAATACCCTGATCGCGCTGATGCTGATGGAGATGGACGTGTTCCAGGCCCTGGGCCGGGTGCTGGGGCTGTATTCCAACGTGGCGGTGGCATGGATGATGGTCGTGGTGGCCGACCTCGTGATCAACAAACCGCTGGGCCTGTCGCCCCCCGGCATCGAGTTCCGCCGTGCCTACCTGTACGACATCAACCCGGTGGGGGTCGGCGCCATGGGCATCGCCTCGGGACTGTCGGTCTCCGCCTATGTGGGATTGTTCGGCGACACTTTGCAACCCTTCGCCATCTTCATTGCCCTCGGCGCGGCGCTGGTCTGCTCGCCCCTGATCGCCTGGCTGACCGGCGGACGGTACTACATCGCGCGCCACGACAAACCGGCTCCCGCTGCCACTCCGGCATCCACGCACAGCTGCTGCATCTGCGGCAAAGCCTACGAAGCCGAGGACATGGCCCGCTGCCCGGCCTATCAGGATCACATCTGTTCGCTCTGCTGCTCCCTGGACGCGCGCTGCCATGATTTGTGCAAGCCCCAGGCCCGCCTGGGCGAGCAATGGGAAGCCTTGCTGGAACGCTGCCTGCCCGCCCGGGCGCGGCCTTATCTGGATGCGGGGCTGGGCCATTACCTGCTGCTGATGGCGGGCGTGGTGCCGTTCCTGATCCTGCTGGTGGGCCTGCTCTACTACCAGGAGGTGCTGGCCCTGAACGACGCGGCGGCCGCGCTGCTGCCCGCCCTGCAGCAGTCCTACCAGCGCGCGTTTGCCGCGCTGCTGCTGGTGTCCGGCGTCGTCGCCTGGTGGCTGGTGCTGACCCACAAGAGCCGGCAGGTGGCGCAGGAGGAGTCCAATCGCCAGACGCAGCTGCTGATGCAGGAAATCGATTCCCACCGCCGCACCGACGAGCTTCTGCAGAATGCCAAGCAACTGGCGGAGCAGGCCAATCAGGCCAAGAGCCGCTACATCACCTCGATCAGCCACGAGCTGCGCACGCCGCTCAACAGCATCCTCGGCTATGCCCAGATACTGGACCAGGACCAGACGATCCCGCCCAACCGTCGCCAGGCGATCCATGTCATCCGCCGCAGCGGCGACCACCTGCTGTCGCTGATCGAAGGCACACTGGACATCGCCCGCATCGAAAGCGGCAAGCTCACGCTGAACGTGCGCCCGCTGGATTTCGCCGATTTCATCCAGCAGCTCGTCGGCATGTTCGAGCAGCAGGCGCGGCAGAAGGGCCTGGATTTCCACTATCTGCCGGAAGGCACGCTGCCCGCCATGGTCCGCGCCGACGAAAGGCGCCTGCGCCAGATCCTGCTCAACATCCTGGGCAATGCCGTCAAGTTCACCGTCAGCGGCAGCGTGACCCTGCGCCTTCGCCATCAGCGCGAAATGGCCTTTTTCTCCATCGAGGACACCGGGCCGGGCATCACGCCGGACGAAGTCGGCAACATCTTCGAGCCGTTCTCCCGCGGCAGCGCGGCCCACGTCGGCGCAACGGGCGGCACCGGCCTCGGGCTGACCATCGCCCGCATGCTGACCGACCTGATGGGGGGCGAGTTGAGCGTGGCGGGCAGGCCGGGGGAGGGGAGCCGGTTCGATGTCCGGCTCTTCCTGCCGCGGTTGCATGCGGAACAGCTCGTGAAGGATCACCCCCAGGCGCAGCGCATCGGCTACGTCGGCATGCGCCGCCGCATCCTGGTGGTGGACAACGAGGCCGTGGATCGGGAACTGCTGGCCAATATCCTGACCCCCCTGGGGTTCGAGGTGGCCCAGGTGTCCTCCGGGCAGCACTGCCTGGCGGCCATTCCTGGATTTTCGCCCCACGTGATCTTCATGGACCTGGCCATGCCCGGCATGGACGGCTGGGAGACCCTGCGCCGACTCCGCACGGGCGGGATGACCGATGCCGAGATCGCCATCATTTCGGCCAACGCCTTCGAGAAGGGCGCGGACAACGATGCCGGCATCGCCGGCGAGGACTTCATTACCAAGCCCTTCCGCGTCGACGAATTGCTGGACTGGCTCGGCAAGCGCCTGAACCTGGAATGGATCCGGGCGGACATTCCGCGCCAGTCCGCCCTGCCGCCCATTCTCCCCACGCCGCCCATCGTGCCGCCCGACCCGGAGCAGGTGAGCGGCCTGCGGGAAATGATCGACCTGGGCTACATGCGCGGCATCCTGAAAAAGCTCGACGAGATCGAACAGCTGGACCCGGTGCATGCCGAGTTCGTCCAGGTGATGCGGGTGCTGGCCCGGCGATTCCAGTTCGAGGCGATGAAGGAAATCCTGCGAAAGAGCACCGATGCCGGCCATTGACCGCATGAACGAGGACGTCGTCCTGATCGTGGACGATGTGCCCGAGAACCTGTCCCTGCTCTACGACGCGCTGGACGAGGCCGGCTATGCGGTGCTGGTCGCCACCAACGGCGAAAGCGCCCTGCAGCGCGCGCGCCAGAGCCTGCCCGACGTCATCCTGCTCGATGCCGTCATGCCCGGCATGGACGGCTTCGAGGTAGCGCGCCACCTGAAGGCCGACCCGGTCACCGAGCCGATCCCGATCATCTTCATGACCGGACTGACCGACGCCGAGCACGTGGTGGCGGCGTTTGCCGCAGGCAGTTCCGACTACGTCACCAAGCCCATCCGCCCCTCCGAAGTGCTGGCGCGCATTGCGGCCCATGTGCAGAGCGCCCGGCAGACGCAGCAGGCGCGCAGCGTGCTGGATGCATACGGCCAGGCCTGCGTATCGATGCGGCCGATCGATGGCGCGCTGCTGTGGCAAACCCCGCTGGCGCGGACCCTGCTGCAGAAATATGGCGGCGAGGATGAACACCGCCTGGTCGCACGCATACACGCATGGCTGCACGCCGCGCTCACCAAACCCCAACCCCCCGCACCCCTGGAAATCAGGGGCGACGAAGGCCGGATGGTCTGCGCCCTGCATGGCCGCACCGATGAAGGGGAGTGCCTGCTGGTCTTGCACGAGGAAAGCGACGTCGCCATCACAAAAGTCCTGGTGGATTCCTTCAAGCTCACCCTGCGCGAAGCCGAAGTGCTGTACTGGGTGATCCACGGCAAGACCAACCGCGACATCGGCGACATCCTGGGCATCAGCCACCGCACGATCAACAAGCACATGGACAACCTGTTCGAAAAACTCGGGGTGGAAACCCGGACGGCCGCAGCGGCGCTGGCGATGCGGCGCCTGCAGATGCCTGCACAGGCATGAGCGAAAAAGCCGTGAGTGAAGGGGCGTTCAGGGCTGGGGAAATAGCAGGTCTGTAATTCAGTTGAGCGGTAGAAACTCAGGCTGAATCCGCAACACATTGCGGTCATTCAGCTCGGCTGGGGCGTGTGACCGATCGTCGGCCGTTGCAGACTGTCGCAACTTTCAGAAGCGGACAGTCGTGAACGTCTGCTTACCAATCCTCGTCAGGGCTGCAGCCGCCTCATTCCAGACGCTGATGTAGCTAAGCCCGACGGTTTCAAGGTCGGCCTTTAGAGGCCTTCAGCTACAATCTCATCATTGTGAAGTTTGACGAAATAAGACACACAAATCCAGGGGGGGCTGGTGATCACCGCAACGAATACACCTTTAGTCGTGGATTTGGATGGCACGCTGACGCCAACGGACACGTTGGTGGAATCGCTCGTCAAGGTGGTCAAGCAATCCCCACTGAACCTGCTGCGTATCCCTCTGTGGCTCCTCAAAGGCCGCGCTAGCTTCAAGGAAGCCATCGCGGCCCAGACAGGCATTGCCGCCGAGTACCTGCCTTACCGGGAACCGCTCCTCGACTATCTGCGCGAGGAGAAGGCCAAGGGTCGCCAGATTGTCCTGGCCACAGCCGCCCACCACACGATTGCCGATGGAGTGGCCAAGCATTTGGGCCTGTTCGACCAAGTCCTGGCCACGGAAACAGGGCACAACCTGAAAGGCAAGGCGAAGCTGCAAGCCATCCAGGAGAAGGTGGGGGAGTCCTTCGTCTATGCGGGCGACAGCCAAGCCGATGTGCCCATCTGGAAGGCCGCCCAGGCTGCGGTGCTGGTGAATGTAACTTCGAGCATGGTGGAAACGCTCAGGCAAGGCGTGCGGATAGAACGCGAGTTCCAGGGCGAAGTTGCAGGGCTCTCCGTATGGCTGCGCGCCTTGCGCGTGCACCAGTGGCTGAAGAACCTGCTGCTGTTCGTGCCCTTGCTGACCGCCTTCTCGTTCACGGATGTCGGCAAGCTGGCGAGCATGGTTCTGGCCTTCCTGGCCTTCTCCCTCGCGGCCTCCGCCACCTATATGGTCAATGACCTCTGGGACCTGGAGAACGACCGGGCACACCCCCGGAAGCGGCTGCGCCCCTTCGCTAGTGCTCAGCTACCGATACTGCATGGGCTGGCCATCGCGGCTGCCACCCTGCTTCTGGCCTTCGGCCTGGCATTCACGGTTTCCACGGGCTTCTTCCTGATGCTCCTGCTCTATCTGGTGCTGACCAGCGCCTACAGCTGGGCGCTGAAGGAGTATGTGCTGATTGACGTGCTAATACTCTCGTTCCTCTACACCCTGCGCATCCTGGCGGGCTCCGTGGCCATCGGCATCGCCACCAGTTCCTGGCTCCTGGCCTTCTCGGTCTTCATGTTCCTGAGCCTGGCCCTGGTGAAGCGCTGCGCCGAACTGGTTTCTCTGGGTGAAAGTGGTGCGGCGGCCACCCGTGGCCGGGATTACCGGGTGACCGACCTGGTGGTTCTCTGGCCGCTGGGGGTGGGTGCGGCGCTGTCCGCCGTGGTGGTGTTCGGGCTGTTCATAAGCGCCCCTGAGACCCAGGGCCGCTATGGAACACCCCAACTGCTCTGGCTGGTGGCCATCGGATTGATTTACTGGCTGGCGCGCCTGTGGGTGAAAACCTCACGGGGTGAGATGCATGACGACCCAGTAGTGTATGCCATCAAGGACCGGGGAAGCCGGGTCACCTTATTCGCCATGATTGCCGTCATGCTGGCGGCGCATTTCCTGACACTGGGGCTCTCTCTGTGAAAACCCTCTTCATCGCCATCATCAGCATCGCCCTGTCAGTTGCTGCCCAATTTTCCTTGAAGGCGGGCATGTCGGGAGAGGGGGTCAGGTCTGCCCTGGCCCAGCCTTACACCTTCAGGACCCTGTTCGATGTGCTCACGGACAGGTATGTCTTCGGCGGCTTTCTACTCTATGGGCTGGGGGCGGTGGTGTGGCTGGGGGTCCTATCCAAGTGGGATGTGAGCAAGGCGTATCCGCTGGTTGGATTTGGTTTCGTGCTCACCGTCGCGATCGGATTTCTAGTGGGTGAGCAGGTCACCATTCCGCGCGTGATAGGTGTGGCGTTGATTTGTGCAGGGGTATTTTTGGTGGGACGGAGTTAACCATGTTTAAGAAAAATGCTCTGAACCAAAGTGTTGCGCCAAAACAATCAATAACTGAAATATTGTTTTACTTTCTGTTAGCCGCTCTGGTTATTTTGCTTTTCTTGGGGGCCCCGTCAGATGGCGATTTTTATTGGAGCGATTCCCTCGGCATGCACTTAACGGTGTTTTTGTTAAAAACTTGCTAGAAGCATTGCCATGGAATAATTCAACGGAATTTGCCTATAGTTATTACGCTCAATATCCCGCCCTTACGATCTTATTTTACCCTCCACTCTTCTACTTTTTGTCGGCCCCATTTTACTGGTTGTTAGGCGTTTCGCACGATACGGCTTTGCTCGTGGTTATGCTCCATTACGTTGCATCCACCGGTTGAATCCGCCGTTGCACACCTGCTGTTGGATCCGCAGCGATTAAAAATGGTGTCTGACCTTATTTATTAACAGAAGCAGTAAGAGATTTTCGGCGGCGATATGGTTCAAAGAAACCTGGCTGCGAAAACGCCAAACCAAAGGAGAGATTCATGCAATATCTGTATGCGCTTACTCATAATGCTTTGGGCAAGTTTGCGGAATATGGCAATACAAGACGCGCCCCCTTTGCTCCGAAGTCGGCGACGGCCGGCAGCGTGGCCGGTGCGAGCCCAGGGACGCTTGCCGCGTTGATCGAAACGCTGGCCAACGGCTACGTGATGGTCGGTTTGGTGATGTACGCAGCCAGTGCGCTCGTCTGGCTGCTGGTGCTCGCCCGCCTCGATGTCAGCGTGGCCACCCCTTCGTCGGCCTGGGCTTCGTGCTCACGATGCTGCTCGGGTGGTGGCTGTTCGGCGAGCCCTTGGGCTCGGCACGCATCGTCGGCACGTTCATGGTGGTGGCCGGCGTCGTGCTGATCGCCCGCACCTCGTCATGACTCTGCAGACCTCGCGCTGGCGGCAGCACCACGCCGCCGACTTGATGCTCGCCGTGCTGCTGGCGCTCTTGGCTGGCGCGGCTGCCTTTCTCGGGTCGCGTCACGTCGACAGCTCGATACTGCCTTACGACGTCTGGTTCGGCTCCGACATCCCGCGGGTCATCGCCAACATGGTCGAGCGGGAGAGCAACCATTACCGCACGAAGGTCCACCCCCTTTTTTCGATCCTGACCTGGCCGCCGGTCTACGTCCTGAGGAAGCTCCTCGGCCTTTGGGGGCTCACGGCGATCAAGCTGATGCTGGCCGGCGTCGCCGCGCTGTGGGCAGCGGCACTGTTCGCCCTGTTCAGACTCATCGGGTGCCCGCGGCTGGACGCCACGATCTTCACCACGCTGGCAGCCACCAGCGCCGCGGCCGTGTTCTGGTTCGTGGTGCCAGAGACCTACGCATTCGGTTCCTTCACCATCGTCCTCGCCCTGTGTGCAGCGGCCGTGGCGCAGCGGCGCGCCCTGTCCGAAGGCTGGTACACGGCGGTCGGCGCCATGTCCATGAGCGTCACCATCACCAACTGGATGCTGGGCATCGCCACGGCCTTCGCCCACCTGCCCTGGAAGCGCGCACTGCAGGTGATAGTGAACGGCTTCTGCATCGTCGTGCTGCTGTGGGCGGTACAGAAGTATTTCTTTCCCAAGGCGGTGTTCTTCCTGGGTGACCGAGAGGAAGAGCAGTTCGTCAACCTCGGATTGACGAGCCGCAGCGCCCTCGAAATCGTGCTGGCGTTCTTCTATCACTCGACGGTCATGCCCGCGATCCAGGAGATTGCCAGGAACCC
Source organism: Pseudomonadota bacterium (assembly GCA_021791095.1). GTDB lineage: Bacteria > Pseudomonadota > Gammaproteobacteria > Burkholderiales > Thiobacillaceae > Thiobacillus. The sequence goes on along the minus strand of JAJYXG010000033.1, from coordinate 9,687 downwards.
GGTCGGCTGGCCGTGGTTGGAAGTCCAGAAGTCGCTTCCGGGCTCGGCCGGGACGCTGAGCCAGCTGGCCGTCGGGCTGTGGACCTTGCTGATGGTCGCTGGGGCCTGGGCACTGCTGCGCCTGCGGCACCTGGCGCGCTTCAGACTCGTCCTCGGTATCGCGCTGCTGGGGCAACTGGTCCTGCATCTCCTGTACGGTGAGGAGACCTTCCTCTACAGCCTGCATTTCATGCCCTTGCTGGTGGTCGTCGCAGCACTGGGTTCGTTGACGCGTGCCCGCTGGTGGGTGCTGGGCATCGCCACGCTGCTGATCGCTGTCGGTGGGTGGAACAACCTCACCCAGCTCCGCAAGGCCGCCGCTTATGTCGAAGCCCACCGCTCGGCCCACGACCGGGTCACGCGGCAGATGAACACCCGCCCGGCCGACCTCTGGCCGCGCAGCACCGGGCATGTGGTGCTGGGCCTGCCGGGCTCCCGCGAGGTCGACAAGGCGTACCACGAGCCCGGCGGGAGTTTCAGCCCGTCAGTCGGCAGCTTCGGCGTGTCGATCTGGGTGCTGGACGAGACGGGCGTGCCGAAGGAGCATAGCGACAACCTCCCTCTCGGCGCAATCGACCAGCAGTTCCAGTGGAGCGAAGACCGCCCGTTGCCGGGCATCCGCACACACACCGACCACTACGAGGCGCGCTGGACCAGCGTCGGGGTCGGGGCCTGGCGGCTCGAGCTGACGCCGAAGACCCGATCGAAGCTCGTCGTGGCCGTGCGCAGCGTCGGTCCGGCCGGGGGGCCGATCGAGAACCTCGGCTGGAATGGCCGCGCGCTGTCGATCAACCAGCGCTGGACCGCGGTCGTCGAAACGGCGGCTGCAACCGTGCGCCTGGGCACCGAGACCCAGCCTGGAGGGCTGCGCGTCGCCACAGCGGTCAGCGAGGTTCGGGATCCCGAAGGTTGGTGCTTTGCCCGCATCGAGTGGGCCGAACCGGCACCGATGAGCCTGCTGATCCGCGACAGCGCGGCAGACCAGCAGCTGCCACAATACCTGGCTGCGAGGCCGGTCCGGTCCGGCGTGCGCGTGAGCCTGCCGGATGCGCGTTTCGCCGCCAGCCTGGACGCGCAGGTGGCGCACCTGATGATGAGCACCGTGGGCCGCGAATTGCGACCCGGCGACCCCGTCTACTATCCTCTGGCATGGCAGCGCGACGGCGCATACGGGCTTGTGGCGCTGGCCCGCGCGGGCCAGCTGGCGTTGGCCCGCGACCTGTCCACGTATTTCGCGGAGAACGACTTCTTCGGCGGCTTCGGCGCGGAAGCCGACGCGCCCGGCCTCTCGATCTGGGCGCTGGAAGAAGTTGCCCTGCGCGTAGGGCAGCGCGAGTACGACGACTGGCTGTGGCCCCACGTGCGCCGCAAGGCCGGCCTTATTCTTGAAATGCTCGCGGCGACGAAGCCGATGCGGCGTACGGCGTTCGGGCCCGTGGAGCCGGAGTACAAGAATCATCCGCAACTCGACCTGGTCGCCGAACCCAGCCGACAGGGGCTCATCGTCGGGCGCATGGATTGGCATCGACCGCTGCTGTTCGTGAACGCGGTGAGCTACCGGGGCCTGCGCGACGCCGCCGCGCTGGCGGCAAGACTGGGTCACGCCGACGACGCCACACGCTGGCGCGACCGTGCTGCGGCCTTGCAGCAATCCTGGAAGGCGGCCTTCGAGGCCGACACCCAGAACAACGATAGGACCTACATCGCCGGCCTTTGGCCGACCTGGGTGGCCGACGCGAGCAAGCCGCTGTTGCAGGCGCGCCTGCAACAGCGCTGGCTTTCCCGGCGCGATGCGCGCGGCAACTTCAAGCAGGAGCCGCCGTGGACCTACTTCGACGTGGCCGAAGCCCACCAGTGGCTGATGCTCGACCGACCCGAGAACGCCCGCCAGACCCTGGACTGGTTCTGGCGTAACCAGAGTTCACCCGGCCTCTACACGTGGTGGGAGGGCACGCCGGCGTCCTCACATCGCTGGGTGGGCATACGCGGCTGGGTGAAGCCGAACCCCGTCACGCCGCATTACTGGACGGCGTCCGAGATGCTGCTGCTGCAGCTCAGCATGCTGGGCTATATTGATCAGTCGTCAGGAGGCAACACGCTGGTGATCGGCGCAGGGATTCCCGCGGAGTGGCTGGGGCGGCAGATGAGCGTGTCGGGCCTGTCGCTGCCGCGTGGCCCGGTCGACTGGCGCTGGGATGGCGCGGCGATGCACGTCTACGTGAACGACCCGTCGCTGAAGGTCAGGCTGGGCTTGGCATTCGCGCCGAACACCCCGCTGCATGTGCATGTGAGCGGCAGGTCGCGGGCCGGTACTACCCAGGTCCTCGACCGTTCGTCCGGGCTCCCGGCGCTGTCGAGTTACTGAACGAGCACCTCACGGCGTCAAATGTCCGAACCCAGAAAATCGCTGCCTTCCCAGGGCAAACAGTCCCACTGTCCGATTCGCCGGACCGTCTCCGCTGCCTCGTCTTGGATGCGTGCCCGAAGTTGGCGCCGGCGCAGCTTCAGGTGGTCCCGGACGAAGAAGTAGAGCTTCTGTCGCTGAAGGAACTCCATGACGAAGGCGTGGAACGACCGCCTGCAATCCGTGCCGGGCTTATGGATCAACGAAACCATGCTGGTCGGACTCACATGCTCGGACTGCCCACGCTGCCCCATCAAGTCCCAGTGCACGCCAAGCGAGTAGCGGTGAATCAAGTGTCCCGCTTCCACTCGGGCAAATCGTCGGATGAGCTGACTGCCCGCCGGGCAGCGGTAGGTATCGGTATCGGGCTGATAGACAAAGTCCGATTTGTCGAACCGGCCCTCGGCCTTGGCTTCCGACGTCATCGGTTTGGAGACGCAAGCGGTAATGCCCGCCTGATCACAAGCCAGAACTTCATCACCATTGAAGTAGCCCCGGTCCGCGATGGCCTGAAGTTCCTGACCCGGCATAATCTCTTGGGCCTGCTTTGCCATCCTGGCCAACTGTCGTCGGTCTGAGCCTACGTTGGTCACTTCATGCGCCACAATCAAATGGTGCTCGGTCTCCACCGCGGTTTGCACGTTGTAGCCCACCAGTCCACGACTGGTACTGGTGGCCATGGCCCGTGCATCGGGATCGGTCAGCGAGACCTGACCGCCCGAGGCCTCCAATTGCGCTTGCATTCCCTTGAGGTCACGCATTTCACGCTTCAAGGTCTCGATCTTCTTGCTCAGATGGGCTGTCTTGGTTTCCGTGACTTCAGACGGATTGCGATCCGCCGTCTCGATCGCAGTCATGTAGTCATCAATGCTCCGTTCGATCTCCTTCACCCGCTTGTCCACCTTGGCGCGGGTGAAGTTGCGGTCGTGCGCATTGACCGCTTTGAACTTGCTGCCATCAATGGCGACGATGGCCTGGGTAAATAGATCAAGCCGTCGGCACAGCAGGATGAACTCGCGGCAGACGTTGCGGATCGCCTGTCCGTTGTCGTGACGGAAGTCAGCGATGGTCTTGAAGTCGGGGGAGAGCTTGCCGGTGAGCCACATCAACTCGACGTTGCGCTGAGACTCCCGCTCCAGCCGCCGGCTGGACTGGATGCGGTTGAGATACCCGTACAGGTAAAGCTTGAGCAGTACCGAAGGGTGGTAAGAGGGGCGCCCGGTAACCGCTGGCGCCACGCCAGCAAAGCCCAATGACCCAAGATCCAATCCGTCGATGAAGGCTTCAACGGCTCGTACCGGATTGTCTTCTGCAATGTAGTCATCCAGGCATTCCGGCAACAAGGTGATCTGGCTACGGGATTCGCCTTCGATGAATCGCTTCATGCCGCATTTCCCTCTTTGATACAACTGCGATCAGTTTAGAAAATTTGATGGGAGTTTCCACACAGCCTCGCCGATGACCTGACGGCCGCAGTGTTCTGCCTGACCGTCTGTTCATGGCCCGATTTCTGTCGGACCGGGGCGGAGTTCACAATGGCGCGAAGTTCTATTTCGCCCGCAACCCGCTCCACCCCTTGTCCTTCATGCACAGCAGCAAGCCTCGGGTGGCGGTTTGAGTCTGGCTGTCTGGCCGGTGTGCTTCGCCCAGTTTCGCCACGCATGCCTCCGTGTCGGTTTTCAGGCTGGCGGCGCCGCTGCCGGTTTTCCACCATGAGCTTACCTTGAAGGTGTCCGTCATCTCGGGCTTTCGTTTCACGGCTGTCGCGGGTTGTGCGGCGCCGGGCGTGGCGCCGGCTGCGTTTTCGATTCTGCGGTCGCTGGGGATGACGGACGCTTCCACGACTGGGTCTGCATCCAAGGGTTCCATCCTGCTCAGGTTCTGAACGACCCACCCGCGATCGGCCATGCATTTCTCGACCGCTGCCGGATCCGGCCCTTTTTCGCGGCAGGATTTCTTTGCCGCTTCCAGATCGCTCGAACTGGCGCCGCGCTTGTAGGCAAGCTCGCCGCAGCCGCCGAGCAGCACTGCAAGCAGCAGCAGCAGGATGCCGCCGCTGCAATGCGTTCTTGTTTGAACAAAATCGATCATCACTATCCCCGGACGTTTTCGTGTTCGTTATTCGACGCGGCAAAAGGTAGCACCTGCCCGGGGCATCGGTCACTCGGTCCGCCTACGTAAGATGACTTATTTCATCCCCCCAAGGCGCTCGCTAACCTGAGCCCGTGTTCAAAAAGCCTTAAGGCGATCGAGCGGCCTGCGTGCAATCGGCCGCTTCGGTCTGGTGACGATTTTTTAATCAAAGGGGATGGGAAATGACAGTTGAAATCAAAAGAAAGCAGCTGATGGCGGCTGTTGCCGCGGCGCTGATGCTGCCGGCAATGCACGCCCATGCAGGCGGCACGATCACGTTCGGCGAGGACAAGTCGGTCAGCGTCGGCCTCGGGATGCGCGGCAGTTTCAGCAGCGTCGAAGATGCCGCGCCCAATGGCACGTCGCGCTCGCAGGACTTCAGCCTGGACAGCGCCCGCATCTATTTGTCGGGATCCTTGAACAAGTACATCAAGGGCATGCTCAACACGGAAAAGGATATCGCCGGCCAGGGGTTCCAGGCCATTGATGCCAACGTCCAGATCGCCATCACGCCCGGCTTGACCATCTGGGCCGGGCGTTTCCTGTCTCCCAGCGACCGCGCCAACATGGCCGGCCCGTATTACTCGCTGGGCGGCGGCTACTGGTCAGGCATCGCTTCGCGCTACGGCTATAACGGCGGATACATCGGGCGTGACGACGGTGTCGCGGTGGTCGGCAGTGTGATGGACGGCAAGCTTGCCTATGCTTTCGGTGCGTTCGAGGGCGCGACCGCCTTCCAGATCGCCCCGGTCACGGTCGGCACCCGCACCGGTTCGGACGGCCTGATGTACGCCGGCCGGCTTCAGTTCGATTTCTGGGACGCGGAACCGGGCTACTACGGCACCGGCAACTACCTGGGCGGCAAAGACATCCTGGCCATCGGCATCGCCGGCCGGTCCCAGAAGAACGGCGCGTTCTCGACCATCGCGACCGGCGACTACGCGTCCTACAGCGTGGATTTCCTGCTGGAAAAGAAAGGCGTGGGGCCGGGCGCGCTGTCGATCGAAGCGGCAGGGTATGACTACGACACCAGCGATGTCTTCCTCAGCGAACAGGGCACCGCGTATTCGGCCGGGGTGGGTTACATCTTCGACCAGAAGGTGGGCTGGGGACAGTTGCAGCCCTTTGTCCGCTACCAGAAGTTCAGCCCCGACACCGACATCGACACCAAGAAGTACGACGTGGGCGTCAATTACATCATCGACGGCTACAACGCCCAGGTCAGCGCGGCTTACTCGAACACGGAAGTGACCGGCGCAAGCGACGTGGATGCATTCACCGTCGCCATGCAGTTCCAGTTCTGATTGACCGGCAGGTGCGCAGCCCGGTTCTGCGCACCTTGTATTGACTCGTTTCCCTTTATTTTCAACAGGAGCTCACCATGCAAACCCGTCGCAATTTTCTGAAAATGACCGTGCTCTCCAGCCTGATGACCTTGTCAGGCCTGGCCAGCGTCTCGGCCCTGGCCGCCGACACCATCAAGGTCGGCATTCTGCATTCCCTGTCCGGCACCATGGCGATTTCCGAAACGGCGCTGAAGGAAACCGCGCTGATGACGATCGAGGAGATCAACAAGGCCGGCGGCGTGATGGGCAAGAAGCTCGTGCCGGTGGTGGTCGATCCCGCCTCCAACTGGCCGCTGTTCGCCGAGAAGTCGCGCCAGCTGCTGTCGAAGGACAAGGTCGACGTGGTGTTCGGCTGCTGGACCTCGGTGTCGCGCAAGTCGGTGCTGCCGGTGTTCAAGGAACTGAACGGCCTGCTGTTCTACCCGGTGCAGTACGAAGGCGAGGAACTGGAGAAGAACGTGTTCTACACCGGCGCGGCGCCGAACCAGCAGGCGATCCCGGCGGTGGAGTACCTGATGAGCAAGGACGGCGGCTCCGCCAAGCGCTGGGTGCTGCTGGGCACCGACTACGTGTATCCCCGCACCACCAACAAGATCCTGCGTGCCTTCCTGAAATCCAAGGGGGTTGCCGAGGCCGACATCATGGAGGAGTACACCCCGTTCGGTCATAGCGACTACCAGACCATCATCGCCAAGATCAAGAAGTTTGCCGGCGAAGGCAAGAAGACCGCCGTGGTGTCGACCATCAACGGCGACTCCAACGTGCCCTTCTACAAGGAACTCGGCAACGCCGGCCTGAAGGCGACCGACGTGCCGGTGGTGGCGTTCTCGGTGGGCGAAGAGGAGCTGCGCGGCGTCGACACCAAGCCGCTGGTCGGCCACCTGGCCGCCTGGAACTATTTCCAGTCGATCAAGAATCCGGAGAACGCCAAGTTCATCAAGATGTACCGCGACTGGGCCAAGAAGCAGAAGCTGCCGAACGCCGATTCGGTCGTGACCAACGACCCGATGGAAGCAACCTACATCGGCATCCACATGTGGAAGCAGGCGGTCGAGAAGGCCAAGTCCACCGACGTCGACAAGGTCATCGCCGCGATGGGCGGGCAGACTTTCAAGGCGCCGTCCGGATTCGTCGCCAAGATGGACGAGAAGAACCATCACCTGCACAAGCCGGTGTTCATCGGCGAAGTCAAGGCTGACGGCCAGTTCAACGTGGTGTGGAAGACCAAGGGTCCGGTTCGCGCCCAGCCGTGGAGCCCGTACATCCCCGGCAACGACAAGAAGAAGGACGTGCCCGACAGCAAATAAGCTCAAGCCTGGCGCCCTCGCGAGAGGGCGTCATTCCGCTAGGTGCGAAACGGTTCGCGTCTAGCGGAATGACGGATATCGGTCCCACCATGAAACGCCTCCTGCTCACGCTCCTGCTGTTGTTCCTGCCCGCGTCGAACGCTTTTGCCGCGCTCGATCCCGCGCTGGTGAAGCAGCTGGCGGCGGAAGAATCCGACGACAAGATCGCGGCCATCCATCAACTGGGCACCAGCGCCAGCGCCGAAGCAGCGAAGGTGCTGAAGGCGATGGCGGACGACGAATTGCTGGTTGCCGGCGAGGCGGTCTTTCTGTTCGACGGCGAGCGTGCGGTCGATGCCGCCAGCGGCGCCGCCATCGAACCTGCGCCCGAGACCTACGAATCCATCACCGTGAACAACCGGGTGCGCTCCGAACTGTCGAATGCGCTGGCCGCGCTGAAGCTGTATGACCCGGACCGTGGCGTGCGCCTGGCCGCGGCGACGGAACTGCAGAGCAATGCCGGCATCGGGATGGTGCCCGTCCTGGCCGCTGCGCTCGCCAAGGAAACCGATGCTGAAATCCGGGCCTTGCTGAAGCAGGCGCACGCCCAGGCCAACCTGGCGAATCCCGATGCCGCCGCACGCCTGGCGGCGGTGGAATCGCTGGCGGAAAGCGCCAGCCCGGCGACCCGCGGCCTGCTGCTGCCCCTGCTGGAAGCGACCAACGAGCCGGATGCGGCGGTGCGCAAGGCCGCCGCGCAGGCCGTCGAGGCCATCGAAGCGCGCCTGGCCTTCGGCGAAATCCTGGGCCAGGTCTTCAGCGGCCTGTCGCTCGGCAGCATCCTGCTGCTGGCCGCGCTGGGCCTGGCCATCACCTACGGCGTCATGGGCGTCATCAACATGGCGCACGGCGAGCTGCTGATGGTCGGCGCCTACGCCACGTATTTCATGCAGACCCTGTTCCGCGCATATCTGCCGGAATACGTCGACTGGTACCTGCTGGCGGCTATTCCGGTTGCCTTCCTGGCGGCCGCACTGGTCGGCATGCTGCTGGAGCGCACGGTGATCCGCCGGCTCTACGGCCGGCCGCTGGAAACCCTGCTCGCCACCTGGGGCCTGAGCCTGATCCTGATCCAGGCCGCACGCATGCTGTTCGGCGCGCAGAACGTCGAGGTCGCCAACCCGGTCTGGATGTCGGGCGGCGTCGAGGTCATGGCGGGCCTGGTGCTGCCGTGGAACCGCGTCGTCATCATCGGCTTCACCCTGTTCGTGCTGGCGTTGATGTGGGTGCTGATGCAGAAGTCGCGGCTCGGCCTGTTCGTGCGCGCCGTCACCCAGAACCGGCCGATGGCGGGCTGCGTCGGCGTGCCCACGGCGCGGGTAGACACCCTGGCGTTCGGTCTGGGTGCCGGCATCGCGGGGCTGGGCGGCGTGGCGCTGTCGCAGATCGCCAACGTCGGCCCGGACATGGGGCAGGGCTATATCGTCGACTCCTTCCTGGTGGTGGTGCTGGGGGGCGTCGGGCAACTGGCGGGCGCGGTCTGGGCGGCGCTGGGTCTGGGCGTGGTGACCAAGTTCCTGGAAGGCTTGTCCGGCGCGGTGATCGCCAAGATCGCGGTGCTGGTCATCGTCATCGTCTTCATCCAGAAACGGCCGCAGGGCCTGTTCGCCCTCAAGGGCCGGTTCGTGGACAACTGACATGCGCACCCCGTTCACCCTCCGCTTCCTCGGCGCCATGCCCCGCCCGGGCTGGATCGCCATGGGCAGCTTCGCCGCCATCACCCTGTTGCTGATGCCGGCGCTGCATCTGTTCGTGCCCGAAAGCAGTCCCTTCCATGTGTCCAACTACGCCATCACCCTCGGCGGCAAGATCATGTGCTACGCCATCGTCGCCGTGGCAATGGACCTGGTCTGGGGCTATGCCGGCATCCTCTCGCTGGGGCACGGCGTGTTCTTCGCGCTGGGCGGCTACGCCTTCGGCATGTACCTGATGCGCGAAATCGGCACCGACGGCTCCTACCATTCCCATCTGCCGGACTTCATGGTGTTCCTCGACTGGAAGGAGCTGCCCTGGTACTGGGCCGGCTCCGATTCCATCCTGTGGGCGCTGATTCTGGTGCTGGCCGTGCCGGCCGTGGTGGCCTACGTCTTCGGCTATTTCGCCTTCCGCTCGCGCATCAAGGGCGTGTACTTTTCCATCATCACCCAGGCGCTCACCTTCGCCGCGATGCTGCTTTTCTTTCGCAACGAGACCGGCTTCGGCGGCAACAACGGCTTCACCGATTTCAAGCGCATCCTCGGCCACGACATCACCTCGCCGGAAATGCGGGCGACGCTGTTCGCCCTGTCCGCCCTGGTGCTGATGCTGACCCTGCTGGCCGGGCGCTATCTGGCCGCGTCGAAATTTGGCCGCGTGCTGGCGGCGATCCGCGATGCCGAATCCCGCGTCATGTTCATCGGCTACAACCCGCTGCACTACA
>JAJYXG010000083.1:0-4062 GCA_021791095.1 Pseudomonadota bacterium | reverse complement strand
TCTGCCGGGTGTCGAACCGGAACACCTGGCTGGCGTAGATCGCCGCCAGCGTGATGACCGCCTGGATGCCGGCCTGGTACAGCACGGTGCAGACCAGGAAGCGCCTGAGGTCAGGCAGACGTTCAAGATGGCCGAGGGTGTGGCGCACCTGCGCCCAGACACTACGCGCTGTGCGCTCAGGCTGCGGGATGGCGCGCTCGCGCAGCATGAAGAGCGTCGGCAGGCTCGCCAGCAGAAAGATCGCCGCGGTGATCAGCATCGCCACCGGCACGAAATCATTGGCGCCCTGCCCCTGCTCCTGCGCCCAACTGATGTAGGCGAGGCTGGCACCGAGCGAGACCAGCCCGCCCACGTAGCCCAGCGCCCAGCCCCAGCCCGATACCCGACCGAGCGCGTGCGGTCGAGCGAGTTCAGGCAGGAACGCGGCGATCAGGTTTTCGCCGGTTCCGAAAAAATAGTTGGAAAGAATCAGCGCCGCGATCGCCAGCCCCAGCGCGCCCGGCGCAGCGAAGTACAGCGCCGCGGTGAAGCCGACGCAACCCAGTGTGGTCAGCCACAGCAGGGGCTTCTTGCTGGCGTGGGCGTCGGCCCAGGCGCCGATCAGCGGCGCGGTCAGCATCACCAGCGCGTAGGAAACGGACAAGGCGAGTGTCCAGGCGAAGGTCGCCCACGGCGCGTTGCCGGCGACGACGGCAACGAAGTAAGCGCTGAACACCGCGGTGATGACGACCGTGGTATAGCCCGAGTTGGCGAAGTCGTACATCGCCCACGCCCACAGCTCGCGCTTCTGCACGCCGGGCTGCAGCAGCTTCGCCATCAGGCTGTTTCGTCCTCGGCCTGCTGCTGCAGCGCCCACATGTGGGCGTACACGTCGTTCCGGGCCAGCAGCTCGGGATGCCGCCCGCGCTCGACGATGCGGCCGCCTTCCATCACCAAGATCTCGTCGGCCTCGACCACGGTCGACAGGCGGTGCGCGATGATGAGGCTGGTGCGGCTCCTGGCGATCTCCAGCAGCTCGGCCTGAATGGCCTTTTCGGTCTTGGTATCGAGCGCCGAAGTCGCCTCGTCGAGGATGAGGATGGACGGGTTCTTCAGCAGCGTGCGCGCGATCGCCACGCGCTGCTTCTCGCCGCCGGAGAGCTTGAGCCCGCGCTCGCCCACCACCGTGTCCCAGCCCTGCGGCAGGCCTTCGATGAACTTGAGGATATGCGCGGCGCGCGCGGCCTCGACCACCTCGTCCCGCGGCGCATCCGGGCGGCCGTAGGCGATGTTGTAGTAGATGCTGTCGTTGAACAGCACGGTGTCCTGCGGCACCACGCCGATGGCGGCGCGCAGGCTGCCCTGCGTGACATGGCGGATGTCCTGGCCGTCGATGGCGATGCTGCCGGCGCCGACGTCGTAGAAGCGGAACAGCAGGCGGGCGAGCGTCGACTTGCCGGCACCGCTCGCGCCCACCGCCGCCACCGTCTTGCCGGCGGGAATGGTGAAGCTGACGTCATGCAGGATGGGACGGTCGGGATTGTAGGCAAAGCTCACGTGATCGAACCTCACCTCGCCCGCCACCACGTCGAGCTCGCGTGCATCGGGCTTGTCCTCGACCTCGCGCGGCCGCTGCATCAGTGCGAACATGCGCTCGACGTCGGTGATCGATTCCTTGATCTGGCGGTACATCACGCCGAGGAAGCTCAGCGGCTGGAACATCTGCAGCAGGAAGGCGTTGACCATCACCAGGTCGCCCAGCGTCAGCGTGCCCTCGACCACGCCGGCGGCGGCGCGCAGCACCATCAGCGTCACGCCGATGGCGATCACGCCGGCCTGCGCGGCGTTGAGGTAGCCGAGCGAGCGCTGCGATTTCAGCGCCATGTCCTCCCATTCGACGAGGCTCTTGTCGTAGCGATTTGCCTCGTATTTCTCGTTGCCGAAGTACTTCACCGTCTCGTAGTTCAACAGGCTGTCGATGGCGCGGCCGTAGGCTTCAGAATCGAGTGTGTTGGCGCGCCGCACGAACTGGGTGCGCCATTCGGTGATGGTGACGGTGAAGCCGATATAGGCGGCGAGCGTGACCAGCGTCAGCACGCCGAACACCCAGTCGAGCTTGACGAACAGGATGCCCGCGACCATCAGGATTTCCAGCACCGTCGGGGTGATGCGGAACAGCAGGTAGCCGACCAGGCTGGAGAGCGCCTTGGAACCGCGCTCGATGTCGCGGGTGATGCCGCCGGTCTGCCGCTCCAGATGAAAGCGCAGCGACAGCGCGTGCAGGTGCTTGAACACCGCCATGCTGATGCGCCGCATCGCGCGCTGCGTGACCTTGGCGAAGATCACGTCGCGCAGGTCGGCAAAGGTGGTGCTGGCGAAGCGCAACACGCCGTAGGCGAGGATCAGAGCCAGCGGAATCACCAGTTCCGGCCGCGGCTGATCGAGCGCGTCGATGATCTCCTTCAGCACCAGCGGCACCGCCACCGACGCCAGCTTGGCGCCGACCAGCAGCGCCAGCGCCAGCAGCACGCGGCCGCGGAATTCCCACAGGTAGGGAAACAGCCGGCCGAGGGAGCGCAGGCTGGCTTCGCCGGCAGGCGGCGGGGCTGTATGGGAATGAACGGCGGGATGCATCAGGTCGGATAGAATAGCGTCTTTGTTTTTCCCGATTTTACGTCCACCCGCGGCCGATGCCGACGTGGGCAACCGAATAAATGAAGCTCTACGGCATTCCCAACTGCACCACCGTCAAGAAAGCGCGCGCCTGGCTCGCCGAACACGGCCACGATTCGACCTTCCACGACTTCAAGAAACAGGGCGTCGACCCGGCCTGGCTGAAGCAGGTCGTCAAGCAGACCGGCTGGCAGGCGCTGCTCAACACGCGCGGCACCACCTGGCGCAAGCTCACCGACGCGGAAAAATCGGCTGCCGGAGACGAGGCCGGCGCGATCGCCCTGATGCTGTCCCAGCCCAGCGTGATCAAGCGCCCGCTGCTGGAACGCGACGGCCGCTACCATCTGGGCTTCGCCGAAGACCAATACCAGACCTTATTTGGAGCATGACGCTGCATGGCCAATGAAACGCTCGAGGATCTTGTCCTCGCCAATGAGACCCTGGCGCTTGCAGTCGACCTGCTCAAGCGGCGCTCGCTGACTCCCGACGACGCCGGCTGCCACGACCTCATCGCCGCGCGTCTGCAAAAGCTCGGCTTCCACATCGAGCGCCACTGCCACAACGGCGTCGACAACCTGTGGGCGCGCAAGGGTACAGTGTCTCCGGTGGTCTGCTTCGCCGGCCACACCGATGTGGTGCCGACCGGCCCGCTCGACCAGTGGCTGTCCGATCCGTTTGAACCGACGCTGCGCGACGGCAAGCTCTACGCGCGCGGCGCCGCCGACATGAAAACCTCGGACGCCGCCTTCGTCACCGCCACCGAACGCTTCCTCGCCGCGCATCCCGACCACACAGGCTCGATCGCTTTCCTGCTCACCTCGGACGAGGAAGGCCCGGCCACCGACGGCACGGTGAAGGTGGTCGAGGCTTTGCGCGCGCGCAACGAACTGCTCGACTACTGCATCGTCGGCGAGCCCACCAGCGCCGCCGAATTCGGCGACACCATCAAGAACGGCCGCCGCGGCTCGCTCTCCGGCACGCTGCGCGTGAAAGGCGTGCAGGGCCACATCGCCTACCCGCACCTAGCCAAGAACCCGATCCACCTCGCCGCGCCGGCGATCGCCGAGCTCGCCGACACCATGTGGGACGAAGGCAACGCCTACTTCCCGCCGACGACCTGGCAGATTTCCAATATCCACGGCGGCACCGGCGCCACCAACGTCATCCCCGGCATGGTCGAGATCCAGTTCAACTTCCGCTATTCCACCGCCAGCACCGCCGAAGGCCTGATGGACGCGATGAACGAGATCCTCGACAGCCACGGCCTCGATTACGAGATCGACTGGAGTCTGTCGGGCAAGCCCTTCCTCACCCCGCGCGGCCCGCTGTGCGACAGGCTCTCCGAGGCGATCCGCGAAGTCACCGGACTCACGCCCGAGCTGTCCACCACCGGCGGCACCTCGGACGGCC
>JAJYXG010000129.1:0-24249 GCA_021791095.1 Pseudomonadota bacterium | reverse complement strand
CGCGCCTTTGCCCACGATTCAGGCCTGCCGGTGATCTTCGAGAACTGCCCGGCGTGCTTTGCCAAGCCGCAGCAGCGCTACGCGATGAAGCAGATGCTGGCCGAGCAGGAGAAGACTCATCCGCGCATCTTCAACAGCCTGCTGACCGCGATGCGCCCGCTGATGGGCGAGCCACCCGCCTGACGGCGAAGCTCAGCGCTCGGGCTTGCAGCGCTTGCCCTCATACTCGAACCGGTGCAGCGCGTATGCCTTGCCATTCCAGCGTTCCACCGGAAAGCAGAATCCCGGACCGCCGACCGAGATGTCGGGCCAGCCGCCGACGCCTTTTGTCTTGAGGAACTCAGGAATGCCGCTGCCACCGCTCATCGCGCGCCATTTCCCGTCGGCCTGCTTGCTCAGCAACTGGTAGCCCGTTCCGGCGTGGCCGTAGCAAAACGTGCCGCCTTCGGTCACCACGGCTTCGGGGCGGCCATCGCCGTTGAGGTCGCGCACGGACTCGATCATCGCGCCGCTGCTGTCGGGATCGTCCGCGCACATGACCCATATGTCTTTTCGCTGCACCGCACCTGCCGCCTTGAATACCGCCAGCCTGTCTGCATCGGTCAGCGTCAGGTCCGTGGACGCCGCCGCACGCGGCAATCCATCCCTCTCGAGGCCCAGAATGCAGAGCCCGCCAAGCACTGAAAGTGAAAGCCTGTTCATGTCTCACCTCCATATCCCTGCCAAAGCCTAAACATAGACTCGGGAAGCGCGATCGCAACCGACCGGCGCCTTGGCGCGGCAGCCAACCGGAATTTTCCTGCCCCGGCATTTGCCCGTAGAATCAAGCCTTTGTTTTAGTTGAAACTTTCCACACAGGTGACAAGGTTATGACGGCTTCTTTCATCCCCCCCAAGCGCATCCTCATGGGCCCCGGCCCGTCCGACGTGCCGCAGCGCATTCTCGACGCCATGGCGCGCCCGACCATCGGCCACCTCGACCCGGCTTTCGTCGACCTGATGGAACAGATCAAGTCCATGCTGCGCATGGCGTTCCAGACCGGGAACGCGCTGACCTTCCCGGTCTCGGCGCCCGGCTCGGCGGGGATGGAGATGTGCTTCGTCAACCTGGTGGAACCGGGCGACAAGGTGATCGTGTGCCGCAACGGCGTGTTCGGCGGGCGCATGCTGGAAAACGTCAAGCGTACCGGCGGCGTGCCGGTGATCGTCGACGACGCCTGGGGCGCGCCGGTCGACCCGCAGAAGGTACGCGATGCCTTCAAGGCGAATCCCGACGCCAAGGTGCTCGCCTTCGTGCACGCCGAAACCTCGACCGGCGCGCAAAGTGACGCCGCAACCCTGGCGAAGATCGCGCAGGAAGCCGGCGCGCTCACCATCATGGACTGCGTCACCAGCCTTGCCGGCACCCCGGTGTACCTGGACAAGTGGGGCATCGACGCCGCGTATTCCGGCAGCCAGAAGTGCCTGTCGTGCACGCCCGGCCTGTCGCCCGTATCGTTCTCCGAACGCGCCATCGCCCGCATCAAGGCGCGCACCACGCCCGTGCAGAGCTGGTTCCTCGACCTCACCCTGGTGCTCGGCTACTGGCAGTCAGCGGGAAAACGCACCTACCACCACACCGCGCCGATCAACCCGATGTACGGCCTGCACGAAGCGCTGGTGATGCTGGAAGAGGAAGGCCTGGAAAACGCCTGGGCACGCCACCGCGCGATGCACGAGAAGCTCAAGGCCGGACTCGAATCCATGGGTCTGAAATACGTGGTCGAGGAATCCGCGCGGCTGCCGCAGCTCAACTCGATTTACGTGCCCGAAGGCGTCGACGAGGCAGCAATCCGCGCGCGCCTCTTGAACGAATTCAATCTCGAAATCGGCGCCGGTCTGGGCGACATGGCCGGCAAGATCTGGCGCATCGGCCTGATGGGCTATTCGGCCAAGCAGGAAAACGTCGACTACTGCCTGAAGGCGCTGAAGGCCTGTTTGCCCTGAGCCTCGACCACGAAAAGGTCGCGCCATGAAAGCCTGTCTGATCGACGCCAACCAGAAAATCGTCAGCGCAGTCGAACTCGCCGACGGCATCAACGGAATCAGGCGCTTGATCGGATACGACTCGGTCGACTCGGAGGAAACCGACGCAAGCGGTGACCGCCTGTTCTTCGATGAAGGCTGCTTCCTGCGCGACCAGACCGGCAAGGGCCGCTTCAAGCTCGACAGCCTGGTGCCGGTCACCGACAAGGCGGTGATCGTCGGTTCGAGCGACAAGGGGGCGACGCTCAGGGACGCCGCAACCAAGTTGGCCGCCCTGCAGCAACGCATCGTCTGGCTTTAGGTCTCATCTCCCAACGCAGTCCATCATGGCAAGCGGCCGCGGCGCCGCTTCGTTCAGCCCTGCATTCCTCGCGCGAACATGAGCCTCTTGGCTCATGGCGACACGACAAGGTTCAAGAAACCTTCATTCGAGTGTAAAGGCCATCCCCCACCATCCTGCATGGAACGCATGCTTCATGCGATGACCTGAAGCCAGACTGTTCCAGGTTGCGTCCCGCAACGAACCATCGAGCCCTCCCCAAGCCCCCGACATCGGCCCGGCATGCGTTCGGCCTCCGTTTCGCCAGGATCGTTTCGTTCCAATTCATCGAGGAGTTTCTATGTCGTCCCACCACAATAATTCGCGTCGTCAGTTCATCAAATCTTCCGGCCTGCTGATTGGCGCTGCGGCCATCCCTGCGGCCGCGATGCGCCCGGGGCACGCCGCTCCGGCCATCATTACGCTGGATGGCGCCCGGCCGCAGCTGGCACAAGGCATTCAAATCGGCGACGTGCGTTCCAGCCGCGCGCTGATCTGGAGCCGTTCCGACCGTCCGGCGCGGATGTGGGTGGAATATGACTTCGACCCCAGCTTCGCCAACCCGACCCGGGTACGCGGCCCCTACGCCCTGGAAACGAGCGACTACACGGCCCGGCTCGACCTCACCGGCCTGCCCGCCGGGCGCGACGTGTTCGTGCGCGTGCAGTTCCAGGACCTGTCCAACGAGCGCGTGCTGAGCGAACCGGTGCTCGGGCATTTCCGCACTGCGCCGAACGAGGCCAATGACATCCGCTTCCTGTGGTCGGGCGACACGGCCGGCCAGGGCTGGGGGATCAACCCGGAATTCGGCGGCATGAAAATCTACGAATCGATGCGTCAGACGCAGCCGGATTTCTTCATCCACAGCGGCGACAACATCTACGCCGACGGCCCCATCCAGGAATATCAGAATGCCGAGAACGGCCTGGTCTGGCACAACATCGTCACCCCCGAGGTTTCCAAGGTCGCCGAGACGCTGGACGAATTCCGCGGGCGCTACAAGTACAACCTGCTTGACGAGAACGTGCGCCGCTTCAATGCCGAAGTGCCGCAGATCTGGCAATGGGACGACCATGAAATCGTCAACAACTGGTCGGACTCCAAGAACCTGATGGCCGATGCGCGCTACTCTGAAAAGAGCGTTCCGCTCCTCTTCGCGCGGGGAACGCATGCCTTCCTCGAATACGCACCGATGCGCTTCGCCGACGTGGAGGAAAGCGAGCGCGTCTATCGGCACATTCCCTACGGCCGCCTGCTGGACGTGTT
Source organism: Pseudomonadota bacterium (assembly GCA_021791095.1). GTDB lineage: Bacteria > Pseudomonadota > Gammaproteobacteria > Burkholderiales > Thiobacillaceae > Thiobacillus. The sequence goes on along the minus strand of JAJYXG010000129.1, from coordinate 20,640 downwards.
CGTACTCGACATGCGCAGCTACCGGGGCCCCAATACCCATAACCGCCAGACCGAACCCGGCGACGAAACGGTATTCCTCGGTGCGGAGCAGATCGAGTGGCTGAAGCGCAAGCTGCGCGAGTCGAAGGCGGTGTGGAAAGTCATCGCCGCCGACATGCCGCTCGGCCTGAATGTCGGCGACGGCAAGGACGCGGAAGGTCGCGCCCGCTGGGAGAACTCCTCCAACGGCGACGGTCCGGTGCTCGGCCGCGAATTCGAGATCGCCGACATCCTGCGGTTCATCAAGCGTCAGCACGTGCGCAACGTCGTCTGGTTCACCGCCGACGTGCACTATTGCGCCGCGCACTATTACGACCCGAACAAGGCGCAGTTCCAGGACTTCGAGCCCTTCTGGGAATTCGTCTCCGGTCCGCTCAACGCCGGCAGCTTCGGGCCCAACACGCTGGACAACACCTTCGGTCCCCAGGTGATGTTCCAGAAATTCCCGCCGGCCCCCAACTACTCGCCGTTTGCCGGTCTGCAGTTCTTCGGCCAGGTCGACATCGACGGCCGTACGGCCGAGATGACGGTCAGCCTGAAGGACATCGACGGCAACACGGTGTACAGCAAGGAACTGCGGCCCGAACCGGGACACCGGCACCACCACAGGGAAGACTGATGAAACGAACGCCGCCTTGCTTGCGACGCGAGAACAAGGCGACGCTCACAGGATGATCAAGTCAGGCCACTGGAATGGGACCCGATACGATTGTGTCGGGTCCCATTTTTTCTGCCCAACTGGCAACCGCTTCCCGTCAGGCAGGCACCGGGTTCACGCCGACAATCCCAGCCGCTGCCAGATCGTCGTGCTCGGCCCCGCCTGGTTCATGGTGTAGAAATGCAGCCCCGGCGCGCCGCCGGCGAGCAGGCGGTCGCACAGGTCGGTCACCACATCCAGCCCGAAGGCGCGCAGCGACGGCAGGTCGTCGCCGTAGGTTTCCAGTTTTTTTCTCAGCCAGCGCGGAATTTCGGCGCCGCAGGCATCGGAGAAGCGCGCCAGCTGCACGTAGTTGCCGATCGGCATGATGCCGGGGACGATGGGGATGCTGACGCCGAGGGCGCGCGCATCCTCGACGAAGTTGAAGTAGGCGTCGGCGTTGAAGAAATACTGCGTGATCGCCGCATTCGCGCCGGCGTCGACCTTGCGCTTGAAGTTGGTCAGGTCCTCCGTGTAGGAGCGCGCCTGGGGGTGGACTTCCGGATAGGCGGCCACTTCGATCTCGAACCAGTCGCCGGTTTCCTTGCGGATGAATTCCACTAATTCATTCGCATAGTTGAATGCACCGGCGTCCATGCTGCCGGAGGGCAGATCGCCGCGCAGCGCGACCAGATGGCGGATGCCCTGGATTTTGTATTCGTTGAGGATGTCGCGGATGCTCTCCTCGGTCGAGCCGATGCACGAAAGGTGCGGTGCGGCCTCGCTGCCGTCGGCCTGGATTTCGCGCACGGTTTCCAGGGTACGGTCGCGGGTGGAGCCGCCGGCGCCGAAGGTGACGGAAAAGAACTTGGGATTGAGCTGCGCCAGCTGCTTGCGCGTGGCGCGCAGCTTGTCGGCGCCTTCCGCCGTCTTCGGCGGGAAGAACTCGAAGCTGTAGGTACGTTCGGTCATGAATCAACCTTTTGTATTGGGGATAAGCGCGGACAGCGCCCAGGCAATCACGCCGTAGAGGAGCGCGCCGACCATCGCCGACACGAAGCCCTGCACCTGGAACCCCGGCAGCAGCGCGCTGGCGAGCCAGAACAGGAGGCCGTTCAGCACCAGGTAGAAAATCCCCAGCGTGAGTACCGTGATCGGCAGCGTCAGCAGCGTCAGCACCGGCCGCACCAGCGTATTGATGAAGCCGAGCACCAGCGCGGCGACGAGTGCCGTGCCGAAGCCCGCAACCTGGATGGTGGGCAGCAAGTACGTCACCGCCAGCAGCGCGACGGCATTCAGGATCCACAGCAGCAGCAAACGCATGACGCGCTCCTTCAGGTGAGGTCGATCAATAACGGTAATGCTCGGCCTTGTATGGGCCCTGCTTCGACACGCCGATGTAGGACGCCTGCTGGTCGGTCAGCTCGGACAGCTGCGCGTTGAGCTTCTTCAGCTGCAGGCGCGCGACCTTCTCGTCGAGATGCTTGGGCAGGGTGTAGACGCCGACCGGGTATTTGCCGGAATCGCGCTCCTGCCACAGCTCGATCTGCGCGATGGTCTGGTTGGCGAACGAGGAGGACATCACATAGCTGGGATGGCCGGTGCCGCAGCCGAGATTCACCAGGCGACCCTTGGCCAGCAGGATGATGCGCTTGCCGTCCGGGAAGATCACGTGATCGACCTGCGGCTTGATTTCTTCCCACTGGTATTTCTCGATCGAGGCGACGTCGATCTCGTTGTCGAAGTGGCCGATGTTGCAGACGATGGCCTGGTCCTTCATCTTCGCCATGTGGTCGTGGGTGATGACGTGGAAGTTGCCGGTGGCGGTGACGAAGATGTCGGCCTTGTCGGCAGCGTAGTCCATGGTCACCACGCGGTAGCCTTCCATCGCGGCCTGCAGCGCGCAGATCGGGTCGATCTCGGTGACCCACACCTGGGCCGACAGGGCGCGCAGCGCCTGCGCGCTGCCCTTGCCGACGTCGCCGTAGCCGGCGACCACGGCGATCTTGCCGGCGACCATCACGTCGGTCGCGCGCTTGATGCCGTCGACCAGCGATTCGCGGCAGCCGTACAGATTGTCGAACTTGGACTTGGTGACCGAATCGTTGACGTTGATCGCCGGGAATTTCAGTTCGCCGCGCGCGTGCATCTGGTACAGGCGGTGCACGCCGGTGGTGGTTTCCTCGGTGACGCCCTTCACCGCGGCCAGGCGGCTGGAATACCAGCCCGGCTGCGACGCCACGCGCGCCTTGATCGCGGCGTACAGCACGCGCTCTTCCTCGCTGGTGGGGTTGGCCACCACCGAAATGTCCTTTTCCGCGCGCGCGCCCAGATGCAGCAGCAGCGTGGCGTCGCCGCCGTCGTCGAGGATCATGTTGGAAAAGCTGCCATCCGCCCACTCGAAGATGCGGTGGGTGTAGTCCCAGTAGTCTTCCAGCGACTCGCCCTTGACCGCGAACACCGGGATGCCGTCGGCGGCAATCGCGGCGGCGGCGTGGTCCTGGGTCGAGAAGATGTTGCACGAGGCCCAGCGCACCTCGGCGCCGAGCGCAGTCAGCGTCTCGATCAGCACCGCGGTCTGGATGGTCATGTGCAGCGAACCGGTGACGCGCGCGCCCTTCAAAGGCTGTGCGGCCGCGAATTCCTCGCGGATGGCCATCAGGCCGGGCATTTCGGTTTCGGCGATGCGGATTTCCTTGCGGCCCCAGTCGGCAAGCGCGAGGTCGGCAATTACATAATCGGCGGTGGAATTGAGTGCGGCGTTCATCACGCCCTCCTTTCGTTCAGAAAAAGAAAACGTGAGCGCCGTTGAAAGGAAGCGTCCTGAGCCTGGCGGGTGATCCGTCGCAGCGCTCCTCAGAACCGAGGCAGCATTCTACCCCGGGAAGCGCAAAACGGGGAATGCGGGAAATGCGCCCTGCGTGCCTGGTGCCGCCGACCAAAAAAGAGCCGGATAACCCGGCTCTCTTTACGTCTGCTGAACGAATGTGCCCGGTTTACAGCCCGGCGGCCGCCTTCAGTTCTGCCGCCTTGTCGGTGACTTCCCAGGTGAATTCCGGCTCGTCGCGGCCGAAGTGGCCGTAGCTCGCGGTGCGGGTGTAGATCGGCCGCAGCAGGTCGAGCATCTGGATGATCCCTTTGGGACGCAGATCGAAATGCGACTGGATCAGTTCGACGATCCTGGCTTCGGGGATCTTGCCGGTGCCGAAGGTGTCGACCATCAGCGAGGTCGGTTTGGCCACGCCAATGGCGTAGCTCACCTGCACCATGCACTTGTCGGCCATGCCCGCAGCGACGATGTTCTTCGCCACGTAGCGGCCGGCGTAGGCGGCCGAGCGGTCGACCTTGGACGGATCCTTGCCGGAAAATGCGCCGCCGCCGTGCGGCGCTGCGCCGCCGTAGGTGTCGACGATGATCTTGCGGCCGGTCAGGCCGGCGTCGCCCATCGGCCCGCCGATGACGAAGCGCCCGGTGGGGTTGACCAGATAACGCGTGTCGGCAGTGAGCATGTTCTTCGGCATCACCGGCTTGATGATCTCCTCGATCACCGCTTCGCTCAGCACGGCGTGCGAGACCTCGGGGTGATGCTGCGTCGAGAGCACGACGGTGTCGATGGAGTGCGGCTTGCCGTCGACGTAGCGGATCGATACCTGCGACTTGGCGTCCGGGCGCAGCCACGGCAGGCGGCCGTCCTTGCGCAGCTCGGACTGCCGCTCGGTAAGACGGTGAGCGAGATAGATCGGCATCGGCATCAGCACCGGCGTTTCGTTGCAGGCGTACCCAAACATCAGACCCTGGTCGCCGGCGCCCTGATCGAGAAACATGCCCTCGCCTTCGTTCACGCCCTGCGCGATATCGGACGACTGCTTGCCGACGGTGACCAGCACCGAACAGGTGTTGTAATCGAATCCGACCTCGGAAGAGTCGTAGCCGATGCGCTTGATGGTCTGGCGCGCGACCTGGTTGTAGTCGATGACCGCCGAGGTGGTGATTTCGCCGGCGATGACGCACAGGCCGGTGGTCAGCAACGTCTCGCACGCCACGCGCGCATGTTTGTCCTGGGTTAGAATCGCGTCGAGCACCGCATCCGACACTTGGTCCGCCATCTTGTCGGGGTGCCCTTCGGACACCGACTCAGACGTGAAAATGAAATCCTTTTGCATGACAGCTCCTGTTGCCCCGGTTACTGACTGCGCAACCGACTCGGGGGACAAACAGAGCGGCGACGCTTTAGCTGAATTTGTATCCCGCCCGCAAGTTGTCAAGATTAACGCGGCGGCGACCGCATTGTGCCGCGCTACCCTCCTCGCCGTCAATTCCCACCAGGGGACTCCGATCCACCATGGGCTGAAGCCCATGTGGAATCGCATGCCCCATGAAGGGACTCCGACTTTCTACGCGCTGAAGCGCGTGAAAGATCGTATGCCCGCGTGATGTTCATCCTGAAACTGCTGGCCCGCCTGCCGCTGCCGCTGCTGCATGGCCTGGGCATCGCCCTGGGCTGGCTGATTTACTGGGCGCCGGGCCGCCATTCCGGGCGTTTGCGCAGCAACCTGCTTGACAGCGGCCTGTGCACGCCCGGACGCGATTGCCGGCGCCTGCTGCGCCGCGTCATCGGCGAATCCGGCAAGGCCGTCGTCGAACTGATTGCGGTGTGGCTGCGGCCCTATGACAAGGTGTTGAAGCTGGTCAGGGGCACCACCGGCTGGGAACACATCGACGCCGCACGTGCCGCCGGCCACGGTGTGATCGTCATCGCGCCGCACATCGGCTGCTTCGAAATGATCAATCTTTATTACGCCGCGCGACATCCGTTCACGGCCATGTACAAGCCGCCCCGCAAACCCTTTCTCGGCGAGTTGATGCTGGCCGGTCGCCAGCGTGGCCAGGCGACGCTGGTGCCGACCGACCTGTCGGGCGTGCGCGCGTTGCTGGCGACCCTGAAACGCCACGAGGGCATCGGTGTCCTGCCCGACCAGGTGGCGACCGGCGGCGACGGCGTGTGGGCACCGTTTTTCGGCCGGCCGGCCTACACGCCGACGCTGGTCGCCAGCCTGCAGCGCAAGACCGGTGCGGCGGCGTTTTTCGTTGCCGCCGAACGGCTGAGCTGGGGACGCGGCTATCACCTGCACGTGACGCCGCTGGGCGAGCCCCTGCCGGAAGACAAGTCTGCTGCCGCCCTCCGCATCAACCAGGGGGTGGAAGACGTGGTGCGGCGCTTCCCGGCGCAATACCTGTGGAGTTATAACCGGCACAAGCGTCCGGGTGGCGCGCCCGATCCGTACGATCCCACCGCCGCATGAGCCCTGCACCTTCCGAGAACCTGTGGCGTCCGTCGCTCTGGCCAGTGTGGCTCGGCGTCGGCTTCATCTGGCTGCTGCACTGGCTGCCGCTGCCGCTGCAGGCGGCCCTGGGCAACGCCCTCGGCTGGCTGATGGCGATGAAGCCGGGCAGGCGCCGCCGCATCGCCGCCACCAATCTGGCGCTGTGCTTTCCCGAGGCATCGGAAGCGCTGCGCCGCCGCTGGCTGAGGCAGACCTTCCAGGCCTCGATGCGGGCCGTGCTCGAACACGGCGTGCTGTGGTGGGGGTCGGACGCGCGCCTGCGCCGACTGATCAGGATCGACAACCCGGAAGCTGCGCTGGGCGACGGCGTGCGGCCGGTGATCTGGCTGGCGCCGCATTTCGTCGGGCTCGACATGGGCGGCGTGCGGCTGGCCATGGATCACCGCGCCGCGTCGATGTATGCACCCGCAAAGGACCCGGTCACCGACAAGTTCATGCTGCATGGCCGCAGCCGCTTCCTGCCGCCCATGCTGGTTTCGCGCGGCGAGGGCATCAAGCCCGCACTGAAAGCCCTCAAGGATCACCTGCCCTTCTATTACCTGCCGGACCAGGATTACGGTCGCCGCAACGCGGTGTTCGTACCCTTCTTCGGCATTCCCGCCGCCACCGTGTCGGCGCTGCCGCGCCTGGCCAAGCTCACCGACGCCCAGGTCATCCCGGTCATCACCCGCCAGCTGCCTGGCGGGCGCGGCTATGCGGTGTATTTCTATCCGCCGTGGGAGCACTACCCGAGCGGCGATGTGGACGCCGACGTCGCCCGCATGAACGCCTTCATCGAGGACCGCATCCGCGAAATTCCGGAGCAGTATCTGTGGCTGCACCGCCGCTTCAAGACCCGCCCGGCGGGCGAACCCAGTCTCTATGAATGACGCGCAGCTGAGCCTGCAGCAGTTGGCGGCTGACGACGTCGACGCCGTCAGCGCGCTGGCCCGGACGGTGTGGCAGGCGACCTACCCGCCGCTGATTTCGCAGGCGCAGATCGATGCCATGCTGGCCGACCGCTACGCGCCGCGGCGCATCCATGAACAGTTGAACGATCCGCGCCATGCCTGGCGGGTGGCGCAGCTGAACGGTGTTATGGTTGGCTTTGCCCATGCCCTGCTGAACGAATCCGGCTGCAAGCTCGACAAGCTCTACGTGCACCCGGGGCATCAGCGCCGCGGCATCGGCGCCGCGCTGATCCGGGAAATCGGGGACTGGGCGCGCGCGCGGCAGGCGCACTGCCTGCGGCTGCAGGTCAACCGCGGCAACACGCAGGCGATCCGCGCCTATGTGAAATACGGTTTCCATATTGTCGAGTCGCGCGTGTTCGACATCGGCAACGGCTTCGTGATGGATGACCATGTGATGGAGCGCCCGCTTTGACTTTCGTGAATCCAGACGACGCCACCCTGCGTACGCTGCTGAAAAACGTCAAAACCATTGCCGTGGTCGGCCTGTCGCCGCAGCCTGCGCGCCCGAGTTACCGCGTGGCGCAGGCGATGCAGCATTACGGTTACCGGATCATTCCGGTGCGGCCGCTGGTCGACTCGGTACTGGGCGAGAAGGCTTACGCCAGCCTCGCCGACATTCCGTTCAAGGTTGATCTGGTCGATGTCTTCCGCGCCGCCGAGCACGTGCCGGCTATCGTCGAGCAATGCCTGGCGCTACACTTGACAGCCATCTGGATCCAGGAAGGCATCGTCCATGATGCCGCCGCGCGCGAGGCACAGGCCGGCGGCATGACGGTAGTGACGGACCGCTGCCTCCTCAAGGACTACGTCAGGTTATTCACGACATGAAATTGCGCTTCACCAAAATGCACGGCCTGGGCAACGATTTCGTCGTGTTCGACGGCATCAGCCAGACCGTTTCTCTCACGCCCGAGCAGTACCGCCGCATCGCCGACCGCCACTTCGGTGTCGGCTGCGACCAGATCCTGCTGGTCGAGCGCCCTACCCGCGACGACGTCGATTTCCGCTACCGCATCTTCAACGCCGACGGCGGCGAGGTGGGGCAATGCGGCAACGGCGCGCGCTGCTTCGTGCGCTTCGTGCACGACAAGGGGCTCACCGCCAAGACATCGATCCGCGTGGAAACCGCGTCGGGCGTCATCGAGCCGCGCCTGCTCGACAATGGCCAGGTGACGGTCGACATGGGCGCGCCACGATTTGCACCGCGCGACATTCCGTTCGCCGCGGAAGCCGAAGCAATGACCTATGCGCTGAAGGTCGGCCAGCATGTGCTCGACATTGCCGCGCTGTCGATGGGCAATCCGCACGCGGTGCTGCGGGTGAACGACCTCGACAGCGCGCCGGTGGACATCCTCGGCGCGGCGATCGAGTCGCATGCGCGCTTCCCGCAGCGGGTCAACGCCGGCTTCATGCAGGTGCTGACGCCGCACGACATCCGCCTGCGCGTGTACGAGCGCGGCGCCGGCGAGACGCTCGCCTGCGGCACCGGCGCCTGCGCGGCGGCGGTCGCGGGCATACGCCAGGGCTGGCTGCAAAGTCCGGTCAGCGTGCACACGAAGGGCGGCGACCTCGTCATCGAATGGAAAGGGACGGGCCAGCCGGTTTACATGACCGGGCCCGCTGAGACGGTTTTTGAGGGAGAAATAGAACTCTGATGGACACACAACCCACCAACCTGAACGAACAGGACATTGCCGATTTTCTGACCCGGCATCCCAACTTCTTCAACGATTTCCCCACCCTGCTGGCGGAGCTGCACATTCCGCATCCGCACGGCACCCATGCGGTGTCGATGAGCGAGCGTCAGCTGATTGCGATGCGCGACAAGGTGCGGATGCTGGAAAGCAAGCTGGCCGAACTGATCCAGTTCGGCGAGGAAAACGACGGCATTTCCGAGAAACTGCATGCGCTGACGCTGGCGCTTCTGGCTGCGCGCACGCCGCAGGACATCGTTGCGGCACTGGCGCTGCATCTGCGTGAGGGCTTTGCAGTGCCGCACCATGCGCTGCGGGTGTGGAACCTGGCGGACGACAGCGTACCCGGCCTCACCGATCCGGTGTCGCAGGCTGCGCGGGACGGCGTGGCCGCGATGACGCAGCCGGTGTGCGGCGCGCTGGCGGTGAACGACGCCAGCGACTGGTTCGGCGAAGTGTCGCCGCATCTGCGCGCCTTTGCCTGCATTCCGTTGCGGCCCACGCCCGCCGCTGCCCCGGTGGGCCTCCTGGTGCTGGCCTCGGAAGAGGCCAAACGCTTCTACCCCGGCATGGGCACGCTGTATCTGGATCGTCTGGGCCAACTGGTCGGCGCCGCGCTGGCGCGGATGCAGCCCTAGCAACCACGACTGCCCGGGTTGTGAACGCCGTCGAACACTACCTGCAACATCTCGCAGCCGAACGGCGGCTGTCAGCGCATACGGTCGCGGCCTATCAGCGCGATCTGGCCAACCTGGGCCGGCTTACCGCCGGCAAGCCGCTGGCCGGGCTCGGCGTCACCGATATCCGCGGCGCCATCGTCAAGCTGCGCAGCCAGAACCTGAGCGCCGCCAGCGTGGCCCGGCAGCTCTCCAGCTGGCGCGGCTTTTACGCCTTTGCCTGCCGCCGCCTGGGCTACGCCAGCAACCCCTGCCTCGGCCTGCGCCCGCCCAAGGCAGCCAAGGCCCTGCCGGACATCCTGTCACCCGACACGTGCACCCAACTGCTCGACCGCGCAGCCGACGAGGATGCGCTGGCCGCGCGCGACCGCGCCATGTTCGAACTGTTTTATTCTTCCGGTCTGCGGCTGTCGGAACTGGTCGGGCTCGACCTCAACGACGTCAACCTGCAAGCAGGCGAAGCGCAGGTCACCGGCAAGGGCCGCAAGACGCGCATCGTGCCGGTGGGACAACAGGCACAGGCCGCCCTCTCCGCCTGGCTGCCGCAGCGGCAGGCGCTGGCGCGCGACAACACCGCCGCGCTCTTCATCAGCCAGCGCGGTAGCCGCCTCACCCCGCGCAGCGTGCAGCTTCGCCTCGACCGCTGGGCGCTACAGGCGGGGCTCGGCCAGCACGTGCATCCGCACATGCTGCGTCACGCGTTTGCGACCCACGTGCTGCAGTCCTCAGGCGACCTGCGCGCCGTGCAGGAAATGCTCGGCCATGCCAGCATCAGCACCACCCAGGTCTACACCCACCTTGACTGGCAGCACCTCGCCAAGGTCTACGACCAGGCGCACCCGCGCGCGCGCAAAAAAAAACTGACGACCGCTTAAGAAATGGCGCCTACGGCCGATTCCATCCGTATGCGCATACATCCCTCCGCTCTACCCGGCCGCCTAGTGCAGGGCCTGCACCTGACCCTGCTCAGCACGAAGGGGCGCATCATGGGCGCGCTCCTGTCCATCCTCGTTGTCGTGTTTGTCCTTGCGGGTCAACAGGCGCTGCAGATTGCGCGTCACGACGCCGACGAAGCCTTGCGCGTTCAGGCTTCGGCACAGCTTGCCGCGCTGTCGCAGGCGGTGTCCGACACGGCCATCCTGCGCGACCACAATGCCTTGCAGGAACATCTGAAAACACCAATCGCCCAGGGCAACCTGCGCTACGCGGAATACATCGCGCCTAATGGCTACCTCCTGCGAGAGGAGGCGCCACTGCACCAGGCTCACCGCCCTGACTGGTTTGCCGAGCTGACCGGCCTTGAGATGCCGGTCATGCAGAAATCCCTGGTCATTGGCGGCACCCCCTATGGCCGCCTGGTGATCCAGCCATCTTCCCATGCGTATGAAGATTTTCTCTGGCACCTCGGCACCCGCCTGTTCGCCCTGCTCGCCACCGCGTTCGCCCTGCTCGGCTGGCTGACCCACGTGCTGCTCAGAATCAATCTGCAGGATCTGACCCGTCTGCGTGCGACAGCGCGCCAGATCGAGGCCGGCGACTACAGCGCACGCATTCCCATCCGCCCGAGCAGCCCGCCTGAACTGCAGGAAACCACGCGCGCGTTCAATCACATGAGTGCCGCCCTGGAGAAGCTGCTCACCGATCTCAACGAACAGCAGAAGGCGCTCGACAGCACGGCCAACGTGTCGGAATCCGACCTCGCCGGCAACATCACCTTCGTCAACGACCTGTTCTGCATCGTGAGCGGCTACACGCGCGAAGAACTGATCGGCCAGAACCACCGCATCGTCAACTCGGGCTGGCACGACGCTGCGTTCTTCAGCAACCTGTGGGAAACCATTTCGAGCGGGCGGACCTGGCGCGGCGAAATCTGCAACCGCGCCCGGGACGGCCGGCTGTTCTGGACAGCCACGACCATCATCCCGATCAAGGATGACGCCGGCATGCCGGTGAAATATCTGTCGATCCGCTTCGACATCACCCAGCGCAAGCTCGACGAGGCTGCACTCGGCGAAGAGAAGGAACGCTGGCATGTCACGCTGCAATCGATCAACGACGCCGTCATCGTCACCAACGCCCGCAATCAGGTGACGTACCTCAATCCGGCTGCCGAGAGCCTGCTCGGCATAACCCTGGACGAGGCAATGTCGAGCCCGCTCAAAACCCTGATGCAAATCGATCAGCTGGGCGACGAGGATGCGCCGGCCTGCTTCCTGTCGCCGGCATCCCTGCCGCACAGCCAGACCGGATCGGCCCAGCTGCATACCCGGTTCGGGCAGGACCTTGCCATCAGCTACAGCTGCGCACCGCTGACCGGCAGCGGCGGGGTCGGCGCGGTGTACGTGCTGCGCGACGAGACCGAAAAGAAACAGCTGCTCGACAGCCTGCGCGAGATGGCGTTCCACGACACCCTGACCACGCTGCCCAACCGCCGCGCGGTGGAAGGCCGGCTGGCCCGTGCCCTGCGCACGGCGCGCGAGCAGGCGAAACAGCATGCGTTCTGCTACATCGACCTCGACCAGTTCAAGCTGGTGAACGATACCTGCGGCCATTCGGTGGGCGACGCCCTGCTGATGGACATTGCGCAGACCATGAAAGCCACCCTGCCCGATCACGCCTATCTGGGCCGGCTGGGGGGCGACGAATTCGGTCTGATCCTGTTCGACAGTCAGCCCGAGGAGGCCAACGCGGTGTGCCGGCAGCTGGTGCAGCGCATCCGCGAATTCCGCTTCGAGCACAAGGGGCGGCGCTTCACCCTCGGCGCCTGCGCCGGCATCGCGCCCATCACCCAAGGATCGACCACCGCCGGCGACATCCTGGTGCAGGCCGACATGGCCTGCTATCGCGCCAAGTCCGAGGGCAGCGGCCGGGTCATGCTGTATGAAGCGGACGAGGTTGGCTTCCGCCGCCTGGAAGCCGAAATGGGCTGGGCCGCGGATTTCGCCCAGGCGCTGGAAGCCAACCAGTTCCTGCCCTACCGTCAGCTGATCCAGCCGACTTCACACACCGGCCAGCCGCACTACGAAGTGCTGGTCCGCTGGCAGCGCAATGGCGTGATCGAGGGGCCGGCCAAGCTGCTGCCCGCGCTCGAGCGCTACGGGCAGGCGCCCATCCTCGACCGCTGGATGCTGGAAGCGGTCGTCTCCTATCTGGCGTCACAGCCCGAGGACAATGCGGTGTATTTCATCAACCTGTCGGGCAAGACCGTCGCCGACGAATCCTTCCTCGGTGTGGTCTGCCATATGCTCGACCACTATGGCGTGGCGGGCGAACGGCTGGGATTCGAGGTCACCGAAACCGCCGCGGTGGTGAACCTGAACGACGCCCAGCGCCTGATTCAGGGCCTGCGGGAACGCGGCTGCCAGTTTGCGCTGGACGATTTCGGGCGCGATGCCTCGTCGTTTTTCTACCTCAAGCACCTGCCCGCCGACTTCCTCAAGATCGACGGTGCCTTTGTGCGCGGCATGCTGGACGATCGCCGCGACCAGGCCATCGTGCGTTCGATTACCCGGCTGGCAAGCGACTTCGGCATGATGTCGGTGGCCGAACAGGTGGAAGACGCCGAGATGGCGACGCTGCTGCGCGACATGGGAGTGGATTACCTGCAGGGCTACCATATTCATCGCCCGGAAGCCTTCCCGCACTGGCAGCCCGTGAACAACACCCAGGCAACCGCACAGGTGCACGCCCTGCGTGCGTCTCAGCTGACCCTGGTCCAGTAAAGTCAGACGATCACGGTGTCGGCGACCCCTTCCTCCGGCTCCGGATAGCGCATCTTCAGCCCGTCGAGCGCCTCGATCAACAACCGGGAAATCATCAGATTGCGCGCCAGCTTGCTGTTGGCGGGGATCACGTGCCACGGCGCGTGTTCCGTGCTGGTGGCCGACAGAGCCGCTTCGTAGGCCGCCATGTAGTCGTCCCACTGCTCGCGCACGGCAAGGTCGCCCAGATGGAATTTCCATTGTTTTTCCGGGTTGTCGCGGCGTTCTTCCAGGCGTTTTTTCTGTTCGTCCTTCGATATATGCAGGTAGAACTTCAGGATCGTCGTCCCGGTTTCCGCCAGCATGCGTTCGAAGTCGTTGATCTGGCGATAGCGGCGCTTGCATTCGGCGTCGTCGATCCAGCCGTTGACGCGGGTGATCAGCACATCCTCGTAGTGCGAACGGTTGAAGATGGCGATCTCGCCTGAGCCCGGCACATGGTGATGCACCCGCCACAGATAGTCGCGCGCCAGCTCATAGGGCGTGGGGGCCTTGAAGCCCGCCACTTTCACCCCGAGCGGGTCGACGCCCTGAAACACGTGGCGGATGGTGGAATCCTTGCCGGCCGTGTCCATTGCCTGCAGCACGATCAAAAGCTTGTGCCTGCCCTCGGCGTACAGCAGCTCCTGCAGGGTTTCCAGGCGCGCACGGTATTCATCCAGGCGCTCGCGCGCATCCGATTTGTCCTTGCCGATGATGTCGGACTCGTCGGCATCCCACTTCGACAGCTTGACCTTGGTATCGGGGGCAACACGGGTGTCAGCCGGTTTCACAGCGCCTCCTTCGGCGGGATCAGGGTCATCCAGTCGCCCAGCGCCTGGCGGATTTCATCCAGCGTGAGATGACGCATCCACGGCCGGTTGCCGGGTGCCATCTGGTCCCACATGCAGGTCATGCTGCGCAGCTTGGGCTGGACGGCATCACGCAGGCGGAATTCGGTTTTGAAATACAGGAAGGACGGTTCACTGTGATCGACCATCAGCCCCACTTTGACGAAAGGCGATGCCGCGGCGGCGATGGTGCTGACGCTGCGCGTCACTCGCCACACCTCGAAGCGCCCCGGCTGCAGCGTCTGCGCTTCGTCGCTCACCGTATTCAACTCCACCACGCAGAAGGGGGCATGCTCCTGCACGCCGTTGCGCGGCACGATCCGGCCGAATTGCAGGCGCACCGTCGCGGAGGCCGGATCAATCGTCAACGGCCGATTGAGTTGCGCCGTCCAGCCGGTCGTATAGGCGTAATAAGGAGAAGCCGGATCCGGCGACTCAAGCCCAGCGCAGCCGCCCAGCAGAAGCACCAGTCCAATTCCGATGATCTTCATTCTGCCCCCTTCTCACGTGGAACCTGCAATTCGCCATCCGCCGCCCCTCTCTGGCCTGTCGGCAGGATGGCGGCAGTTTGCCTTCCATTATGGTTTAATCGTGGATGAATGCATCCCCGCCAGCCCGCTAATCGCCTGATGGGTTGCACCTTTGGCGCATGACGTTCAGACTGCCCCCCTTCGCACCGCAATGCCGGTGGTAAATAATCCAATATTCGACTCCGGAGCGCCCTGATGCCCGCCTCACCCAAGCCCTTAACCGAAGCCGCACTGCTGAAAATGCCGGCCGCCGCCTACATGAACGCCGACCAGCTGGCGTTCTTTCGCAGCCGCCTCGAAGCGCTGCGGGACGAAATGCTCAGCAATGCCGCCGACACCGGCGCGACCCTGAAGGAAAACGAAAACTTTGCCGACCCCAACGACCGGGCCACGGTGGAAGAGGAGCACATGCTGGAGCAGCGCGTGCGCGACCGTGAGCGCAAGTTGCTGAAAAAAATCAACACCGCCCTCAACCGGATCGAAAACGGCGAGTACGGCTGGTGCCTGGAAACCGGCGACCCCATCGGCCTGCCCCGCCTGCTGGCCCGTCCCACGGCCGAATACTCGATCGAGGCGCAGGAACGCCACGAAAAAATGGAAAGGCTGCGCGCCTGAGCCAGCCTGTTTGACCCCGATGGACCCCCTGAAGGATTCGGATCCCCTTCCGATCACCCTGCTCACCGGATTTCTGGGCAGCGGCAAGACCACGGTACTGAATCATCTGGTGCGCACCCTGCCGCGCACCGCGATCCTGATGAACGAGTTCGGCGAAGTCGCGCTCGACCACCAGCTGCTGCAAAAGATGGAAGGGCCGATGGCGCTGCTCTCCGGCGGCTGCGTGTGCTGCACGATCTCGGGCAGCCTGTCGCCCACCCTTAAAAACCTGTGGATGGCACGGCAGAAAGGCGGCATCCCGCCGTTCGAGCGCGTCATCATCGAAACCACCGGCATCGCCGACCCGGCACCGGTGCTCGACAACCTGCTGCACGACAACTGGGTGCGCGCGCGTTTCCGCCTCGACGGCGTGGTCACCACGGTCGACGCGCTGTTCGGCATGGGCCAGCTGGACGAACATTTCGAGGCGGTAAAGCAGGTCGCGGTGGCCGACCGGCTGCTGCTGACCAAGACCGACCTCGCGCCGGCCGACAGCGTGGCCACGCTGCGCGAGCGGCTGGCGGCACTGAATCCGGCCGCCGACATCGTGACCGTGACGCACGGCGAACTCGACCCGGCCCTGATCCAGAACCTCGGGCTGTGGAACGCCGAAACCCGCTCGCTGGAAGTGGCACGCTGGCTGAAGCCGCAGCGCTACCAGCCCGCCAGCGCCGGCAAGCTCGGCGGCAAGCCCGCCGCCTTGCACGACGCGCGCATCCAGGCGTTCTCGGTAGTGCTCGACGCGCCGCTGGACCGCTATGGCCTGCAGTCGGCGCTATCCATGCTCACCTCGTTTCGCGCCGAAAACCTGCTGCGCTTCAAGGCAATCGTGAACCTGCAGGGCGAGGAGAAGCCGGTGGTGCTGCACGGCGTGCAGCACGTGCTGTATCCGGAAGTGACGCTCGACGCCTGGCCCGACGAGGATCACCGCAGCCGCTTCGTCTTCATCGTGCGCGACCTCGACCCCGAATTCGTCGGCAAGCTGCTGGCCGATTTCTCCGGCGCTGCACAAAGTCATGCCGGGGTGATGCCATGAATCTGGCGCAAAAATTCCTCATCGGAATGATTCGCGTGTATCAGCTCGCCCTCTCGCCCTGGCTCGGACGACAGTGCCGTTACCTGCCGACCTGCTCGGAATACGGCAAGGAGGCGATCGAAAAACACGGCGCGTGGAAGGGCAGCTGGCTCGCCGCCAAGCGCATCGGCCGCTGCCGCCCGGGTTGCGCGCACGGCTACGACCCGGTACCGCCGGTCGAGCCGCGCAAGTAAAATGCGGTTCATGTTGCCGCGCCGCCTGCTTTCCTGGATTGTTGCCCTGACCCTGCTGTTCGGTCAGGCGGCGGCGTTCGCGCATGCGCTCAGTCATCTGCATGCGCACGATGGCGCGCTGCCCGACAAGGTATGCGAAGTCTGTGTCGCCCAGGCCCATCTGGGCAGCGCGGCGCCGGAGAAGCTGTTCAGCCTGCCCGTGGTGCCAGGCGGCCACGTCGAAATGCTGGACGTTGGACTGCCGTCGGTCAGCGTAATCGTTCAATCTGCGCAAGCCCGCGCGCCGCCTGCCGCCGTCTGAAATCCGGATATGACCGTCGGCTGCCCATGAGGCAGCCGACCCCAATTCCATTTCGACGGAGCTTGACCATGTTACGACCCACCCTGCTGGCGGCCGCGCTGACGACCGCCTGTCCCGCTTTCGCGAGCGACGATCTCGACGCCCTGCGCGCTGAACTGAGAGAAATGAAGGCCGTGTACGAGGCGCGCATCCAGGCACTGGAAGCGCGCCTGCAGCAAACCAAGATCAAAACCGCGGATGCGGCAACCCAATCCATTCCGCCTGAACACGCGACGACGGAGGCCACCCCGGCCGGCAACCGCTTCAACCCGGATATCTCGCTCATCCTGCAGGGACGCTATGCGCATCTCGACGACGTCGAGCATCGCCACCTCAGCGGTTTTCTGCCGGCCGGCCATGCGCACGACGCGGCGCACGGCTTTTCGCTCGACCACACCGAACTGGTGATGTCGGCCAGCGTCGACCCGTATTTCCGCGGCTATTTCAATTTGGCCCTGCTCGACGAGGAAGTCGAGATCGAGGAGGCCTGGTTTCAGACGACCAGCCTGGGCAACGGCCTGTTGCTCAAGGGCGGACGCTTTCTGTCCGGCATCGGCTACCAGAACGAACAGCACCCGCACGCCTGGGATTTCGCCGACAACAGCCTGATGTACCGCGCGCTGTTCGGCGAGGCCTACGGCAACGACGGCGTGCAGCTGAAATGGGTCGCACCGACCGAGCTGTTCCTGGAGTTCGGCGCCGAGGCCGGGCGCGGTGCCAACTTTCCCGGCACCGACCGCAACAGCAACGGCGCGGGCAGCACCACCCTGTTCGGCCATGTCGGCGGCGATGTCGGCGTGTCGAGCAGTTGGCGCGCTGGGGTGTCCTACCTCACTGCCAAAGCCAGCGAACGCGAGGGCGAGTTGGAAGACCTCGACGAGGTACCAGTCGACACGTTCTTCTCAGGCAAGAGCAAGACCTGGCTGGCCGACTTCGTCTGGAAATGGGCGCCCAACGGCAATGCCGCCGAGCAGAATTTCAAGTTCGCAGCGGAGTATTTCCGCCGCCGGGAAACCGGCCTGCTGAACTGCGCTGGCGGCCTGTGCGGCGCGGATTCGGCTGGCGATTACACAGCGACGCAATCGGGCTTCTACGCGCAGGGCGTCTACCAGTTCATACCGCGCTGGCGCGCCGGCTACCGCTACGACCGCCTGGATCCCGGCTCGGTCGATTTCGGCGCCAACAGCGCCTTCCTGCCGGTGACGGATTTCAAGCCAACGCGCCATTCTCTGATGCTCGATTATTCGCCGTCCGAGTTCTCGCGCCTGCGCCTGCAATACTCCAAGGACAAGTCGATGGAAAGCCTGAGCGAGAACCAGTGGTTCGTGCAGTACATCCACAGCCTGGGCGCGCACGGCGCCCACACGTTCTAGGAGGCCGCATGAAACGACTGCTGGTTTTGATACTCCTCTGGCTGCCCGTGCAAGCCCACGCCGCACTGAACGTTTTCGCCTGCGAGCCCGAATGGGCCGCGCTGGCCGGGGAAATCGGCGGCGCCGACGTCAAGGTGTATTCCGCCACCACCGCCTTGCAGGATCCGCATCGCATCGAGGCACGGCCCAGCCTGATCGCGCAGATGCGGCGCGCGAACCTGGTCGTCTGCACCGGGGCTGAACTGGAAATCGGCTGGCTACCGGTCTTGCTGCGCGAAGCGGGCAACGCCGCGGTGCAGCCGGGGCGGCCCGGCTACTTCGAAGCAACGCGATTCGTGCCGCTGCTGGACAAACCCGCGCGGCTCGACCGCGCCGAGGGCGACGTGCATGCGGCGGGCAATCCGCACATCCACACCGATCCGCGCAACATCCTGCGTGTGGGCGCGGCAATGACGGAACGGCTGGCCGAGGTCGATCCGGCGAATGCTGCCGCGTATCGCTCACGCGGCCAGGACTTTGCCACCCGCTGGCAGGCCGCAATCGCACGCTGGGAAGCGCGCGCCACGCCGCTCAAGGGCATGGCGGTGGTGACGCAGCACAAGTCGTTTCCCTATCTGTTCAACTGGCTGGGCCTGCGCGAAGTGGCCGTGCTCGAGCCCAAGCCGGGCGTCGAGCCTTCGGTCGGATATCTTGCAAGGGTGGCCGAACAACTGAAGACGACCCCGGCAAAGATGGTGCTGCGCGCCGCCTACCAGAGTCCGCGCCCGGCCGACTGGCTGGCGCAGCGCGCAGGCATTCCCGCGCTGGCGCTGCCCTACACCGTGGGCGGCAGCGAACGGGCAAGTGGCTTGTTCGGCCTGTTCGACGACACGCTGGACCAATTGCTGAAAGCCGCTTCGTGAAGCCCGACGCGATCAACCTTGCGGCGCTCGACCCCGGCCTCTTGATGTGGCCGTTCATCGTCGGCCTGCTTGTGCTCGCCACGCACGTTCCGCTGGGGCGCCGGGTGCTGGCGCGCGGCATCATCTTTCTCGACCTGGCGGTGGCGCAACTCGCCGTGCTTGGCGTCGTCGCAGCGCACGCACTGGATCTGGCCGCCGACGGCTGGCCCACCCAGCTGGCGGCCGCCACCGCCGCGCTGCTCGGCGCAGCGCTTCTGGCCGGGTGCGAGCGGCGCTGGCCGGAGATCCAGGAAGCCCTGATCGGCTCCACCTTCGTTGTAGCCGCCAGTCTGGCGGTGCTGCTGATGGCGGGCGACCCGCACGGCGGCGAGCATCTGGCTGAGCTGCTCACCGGGCAAATCCTGTGGGCGACGCCGGTGCAGGCCGTCCAGATTGCCGCGCTGTACGGGGCCTTGCTGGCGCTCATGGCATGGCGTGGCGAGCGCCTCGGCGGCCTTGGCTTCTACCTGGTGTTTGCGCTGGCGATCACAGCGTCGGTGCAGCTGGTCGGCGTTTACCTGGTGTTTGCCAGCCTGATCCTGCCTGCGCTGGCGGGGCGCGGCCTGCCGACGCGTGCCGGGCTGATGGCTGGCTGGACAGTTGGCGCGCTGGCCTATGCGGCAGGGCTGGCAGCATCCGCGCTGTTCGACTGGCCGGCCGGACCCGCGATTGTCATCGGACTCGCCGCGTTTGCCCTTTTCGCCAACAGGGTTCAGCGGGTTGCCGCAAGCTGGGGACAGCGCTAGTATCCGTTACTGAACCCCTATCCGACACACCTATATTCAGTGGCTCTTCCGTTTTTCAAAAAAGGCAAGGACAAGGCCCCCAGCCCCGCGCACAAGCCGACGCCTGCGCCTGCGCGTGCCACCGAATCTCCGCCGACCGAAACCCTGTTGACCATGGACATGGGGTCGAGCGGCATTGTGGTGGAGGAATCCAGCGGCGCGCCGCAATCGCCGGTGGATGAAGTGGCCATCCTGTACGCAAGCGGCCAGGCCGATATGGCGGAGCGTTTGTTGAAGGATGTTCTGACCACGGGCAACCGCCGCGCCTGGCACATGCTGTTCGACCTGTACGACATCCAGAACCGTGAAAAGGAATTCGAACAGTTGGCGCTGGACTACGCGATGCGCTTCGAGACCTCGCCCCCGGTCTGGCAAAAAATGGCCGGCAGCGGCGCGACCAAACCCCAGCAGGCGCAAACTGCCAGCCTGGATTTACCGGGCCTGCTCGACAAGAATGCAGCCGCCACGCTGCGCGAGGGCATCGCAGCCACCGCCAAGAATGATGTGGTGCGAATCGATTTCTCTCACATCGCCATGGTCGACGAATCAGGCGCGGACGAGTGCGCCAAGACCCTTGCCGCCGCACGCAAGGCCAAGCGCAAGCTGCAGGTGAGCGGCGTCGACACCCTGATCGCCTTGCTGCAGGATCTCAACCGGGCCACCCACAGCCGCGCAGTACACTGGCTGCTATTGCTCGAGCTGTATCAGACGCTCGGCCAGCAGGAAAACTTCGAGGATCTGGCGGTGGACTACGCCGTGCGATTCGAAGTGTCGCCGCCGTCCTGGAGCGAGGTGCGGGCCGCCGAAGTGGT
>JAJYXG010000101.1:0-91597 GCA_021791095.1 Pseudomonadota bacterium | reverse complement strand
TGAACAAGCGATCCATGGCCACGGGCTATGCGGGTTTGGATAATGACTTGTTTTATCTCGACAAAACCATGATGGTCTTCGGCGACGCCAAGAAGATCATCGAAGACATTACCAAAGCCATCGAATAGTGTCAGTGTCGGCAGGCAGAAGCCCCGCGCTGCGGCGCCGAACAACGGCGCCGGATTCAAGACGCATCGGTGCCGAGTCTGCACGACCGAGATGCTTTGGCACCATCCAAGGCATGGCTTTAGACCATCGGTGCAACGGGCTGACGATGCGCCGACCATAATTCGCAGATAGACATTCCCACGACATCAGCGATCGCTTCAACGCCTGCATTCCAGCGCTGATGCGGTTCGCCAGCTGCCTGTGTACGGTTCGGGCGCGACGCCCTCAAACCGCCTGTCATTCCCAGCGGAACATTGGAAGATGCCATGCGCGGCCTCGCCAGGCTTGCCCATGGCATGCCCTTTGTGCTGGGCCCTCAGCCAACGACGGAGCATTTCCAGCATGATGAAGAGCAAAGCCTACGCAGCACTCAGCGCGACAAGCCAGTTGGTCCCGTACGAAATCGAGCGCCGCGAGCCCGGTCCTGACGACGTGCAGATCGAGATTCTTTATTGCGGCGTCTGCCACTCGGATTTGCACACCGCGCGCAACGAGTGGAAGAACACGCTCTACCCTTCCGTGCCCGGCCATGAGATCGTCGGCCGCGTCGTTTCCGTCGGGAATCAGGTTCATGGTTTCAAAGTGGGCGATCTGGCCGGCGTCGGCTGCATGGTCGATAGTTGCGGCCATTGCCACCCCTGTCAGGAAGGCGAGGAGCAATATTGCGAACATGGTTTCACCGGCACCTATAACGGCCCTGTCTTCGGCGGCGAGAACACATACGGCGGTTACTCGAAAACCATTGTCGTCAAGCAGTCCTTTGTTCTGCACATCAAGCACGACGAAAGGGATTTGGCGAGTGTGGCGCCGTTGCTTTGCGCGGGAATCACAACGTACTCGCCGCTGCGGCATTGGAAGGTCGGGCCTGGCAAGAAGGTCGGGATCGTCGGCCTCGGCGGCCTGGGCCATATGGGCGTCAAAATCGCGCACGCCATGGGCGCTCACGTGGTGCTGTTTACGACCTCGCCCGGAAAAATCGGGGACGGCAAGCGGCTGGGGGCGGACGAAGTCTGCATTTCAACCGACCCCGAGCAAATGGCCGTGCACGTCAACGGGCTCGACTTCATTCTGAATACCGTTGCCGCACCCCACAATCTGGACGCCTACCTGCAACTCCTCAAGCTCGACGGCACCATGGCCCTGGTTGGTGCACCCTCGGAACCGCACCCGTCGCCGGAAGTTTTCAACCTCATTTTCAAGCGCCGCCAGTTGGCCGGATCGCTCATCGGCGGCATTCGCGAAACACAAGAAATGCTCGACTTCTGCGCCGAGCACAACATTGTTTCGGACATCGAAACCATCCCGATGGACTACATCAACACGGCCTATGAGCGCATGCTCAAAAGCGATGTGAAATATCGCTTCGTAATCGATATGGCCAAACTTTAAGGCGCCGCTGAAAGGCGCGGCCCGTGGGTGGGGTTCGGAGCTGAATCCCGCTCACGCCTCCGGGACCAGCGCCGCATCGATGCGAGACCGCATCGAAATCGGCATAGGGGGCCCTCCATGATCGGTGGCAGGAAAAGTGTTGGTAAACGAAAACGGCCCACTCTCCTAAGAGATGTGGGCCGCTACCAACAAGAAAGCCGGTTGGTAGTAATTAAAAAGGAATGTCGTCGTCCATGTCGTCGAAATTGCCTGCCGGCTTGGCTGCGGGCGCCGAGCCTCGGCTCGCCGCGGGACGGGACGGAGCGCTTTCGCGGCTGCGCGTGTAACCCTCGTCGTCGCCGCCACCACCGCCCTCACGACCGCCGAGCAACTGCATTTCGGTGGCGACGATGTCGGTGGTGTAGCGTTCCACGCCGTCCTTGTCGGTGTATTTGCCGTACTTCAGGCGTCCCTCGACATAAACCGGGCGGCCTTTCTTGAGGTACTCGCCGGCAATCTCCGCGAGGCGGTCGTAGAACACCACGCGGTGCCAGTCGGTCTCTTCTTTCTTCTCGCCGGACTTGTCCTTCCACTGCCGCGTGGTGGCGATGGACACGTTGCAGACCGCGGCGCCGGAAGGCGCATAGCGCACCTCGGGGTCGCGGCCGAGATTGCCGATGAGTATCACTTTGTTGACGGAAGCCATATCGAATCCTGAGCGTAGGTGTGGCCCGCGCGGCGGGCGTTCCCGGCGGCCCGTGCGGCCGCTCTGCGGGCTGGGTCGGAAGGATAGCGCCAATCGAGGCGCTGGGGCACAAAGAGGAGCGGCTGAAACCCTACCCTGCTCCACGCCGCGAGAGCTAGGGCCTGTTCACCCCGCGCAGCACGACAGTTGCGTCACATCCTTGGTGAAGGTCTGGGCGGTCAGCTTCAGGCCCTCCACCATGGTCAGGTAGGGAAACAGCTGATCGGCCAGTTCCTGCACCGTCATGCGGTTGCGGATCGCCAATGCCGCGGTCTGGATGAGTTCGCCGGCCTCGGCGGCCACCGCCTGCACGCCGAGCAGGCGTCCGGAGCCGGCATCAGCGACCAGCTTGATGAAGCCGCGCGTGTCGAAGTTGGCCAGCGCCCTGGGCACGTTCTCCAGGTTCAGCGTGCGGCTGGCGGTCTCGATGTTTTGGCGCTGCGCCTCGGCCTCGGTCAGGCCCACCGTGGCCACCTGCGGATCGGTGAACACCACGGCCGGCATGGCCGAGAGGTCGAGTGTCGCATCGCCTCCGGTCATGTTGATGGCCGCACGCGTGCCCCCGGCTGCGGCCACATAGACGAACTGGGGTTGATCGGTACAGTCCCCGGCGGCATAGATGTGGGGCACGTTGGTGCGCAGATGGTCGTCCACCGCAATGGCGCCGCGCGCGTCGCACTCCACCCCGGCGGCCTGCAGATTGAGCGCCGCCGTGTTGGGCGCGCGGCCCGTCGCCACCAGCAGGCGCTCGGCCCGAATCTCGCCACGGTTCGTGGTCAGCGCGAAGCTGCCGCCGGCATGAGCCACCGCGCTGGCCTGGGTGTGGGTCAGCACGGTGATGCCCTCCTCGCGGAACGCGGCGGCAACGGCTTCGCCGATGGCCGGATCTTCCTGCGAGAACAGCGTGTGGCGCGCCAGGACGGTGACCTGGCTGCCCAGGCGGGCGAAGGCCTGGGCCAGTTCCAGCGCCACGACGGAAGAGCCGATGACCGCCAGGCGCGGCGGAATCGTGTCGCTTTCCAGCGCCTCGGTCGAAGTCCAGTATGGCGTGTCCCTCAAGCCCGCAATGGGTGGGATGGACGGGCTGGCGCCGGTGGCGATCAGGCAGCGGTCGAATCCGAGCCTGCGCTCGCTGCCGTCGTGCAGCGTCACGACCAGCGTCCGGGCGTCTTTGAAGCTGGCCCTGCCGCGCAGGGTGGTGATGGCCGGCTGGCCTTCGAGAATGCTTTCGTACTTGGCGTGGCGCAGTTCGTCGACACGCGCTTGCTGCTGCGCGAGCAGCTTGTCGCGCAGGATGGCCGGGGCCGCGGGCTCGATGCCGGCGTCGAACGGACTGTGGCGGCGCAGATGGGCGATGTGCGCGGCACGGATCATGATCTTGGACGGCACGCAACCGACGTTGACGCAGGTGCCGCCGATCACGCCGCGCTCGATCAGCGTGACCTGGGCGCCGCTGCCGGCCGCCTTGATGGCCGCCGCCATGGCCGCCCCGCCGCTGCCGATGACGGCGATGCGCAGGCCGTTGCCATCGCCATGCCGGGCGGGACCGGTGGTGTCGCCGGGCTGGCCGCTCGAGCTCTCGGGCGAGCGGGTCGCCTGTTTCGCCGAGTAGCCGGCCTTGGCCACGGCCGCCGCCATCGCGTCAAACGAGACGCCGGCATCGGCGACGACCTGGGCCGTGCCCTGCGGATACGAGACCTGCGCGGACTTCACGCCGGGCAGCCGTTCCAGGACGTCCTTGACGTGGATGGCGCAGCTGTTGCAGGTCATGCCGCTGATGCTCAGGGTTTGCATGTGCTTGTCCTTGGGATGGATGGATTCGGAGGAAGCCGACCAAGGCCCGGATCACCCCGGCCGGCACGAGCGCGAGGCCAAGCTTCGGATACACGATGTCCCTGATGTGGCTGTGGCGCGCTCGGCGCCCGGCCGCTCACGCCGCGTGCCGGGCGATGCCGCCGGCGATGCGCGAACCGGGTTGGCGATCCCCGCGCCCCGCCGCGGCGGCATGGCCCGGGCGCCGGTCGAACCGTCGCGCCATCGACTTACTGCGCCACCGTCGAGGGATAGCCCGCATCGGTGGTGGCCTTGATCAGAGCCTTGACATTGGTCCTGGCATCGTCGAACGTGACCACGGCGTCTTTCTTGGCCTCGTCCACGCTCACTTTTTCCACGCCAGGCACGGCGGTGAGGGCCTTGTGCACGGTGATGGGGCAGACCCCGCAGGTCATGCCAGGCACGGCGAGCGTCACCGTCTGCTCGGCAGCCCAGGCGGGGGCGCTGAAAACGCAGACGGCGGCGAGGGCGGTCAGGAGCTTGTTCATGGGGATTCCTTTCAATTCAATAGAACAGGGGGGCGACGTAGGGGAAAGCCAGGGCAACGACGATCAGGGCTGCGACGATCCAGAACAGCAGCCTGTACGTGGCGCTGACCTGGGGAATGGCGCAGACCTCGCCGGGCGTGCATGCCGCCGGAGCCCTGAACAGGCGGCGGTAGGCGAAGAACAGGGCGACGAGGGCAGCGCCGATGAAGATCGGCCGGTATGGTTCGAGCAGGGTCAGATTGCTGATCCACGCACCGCTGATGCCCAGCGACAGCAGGATCAGCGGGCCCAGGCAACAGGTCGAGGCCAGGATGGCCGCGAGCCCACCGGCGAACAGAGCGCCGCGCCCGGTGGGCGGGTTGGATGGACTGGGTTGCGACATGCCGAAACTCCATGGGGTTGACGATGGCAGCACTGTAGAGCCGTACCAAAGTCCGGAGTCAAGCCGCGCCGCGCAATGGTTGACAACGCCTTGTGGACTTGCCCCGCCCCGACGCCTCGAGGACGCGCGGGTCGCCACGAGCAGGCCGCACCCGCAGGCCCGCGGGAAAAAACGCGGGGTTCAGCCCGGCTGCGCCTGGGGCTGCTGCTCCTGCACGGCCGCCTTCGCCCGCTTGGCCGGCGGCTTGATGGTCATGGCCACCGCCAGCCACAGCGCGGCCAGCGCGGCGGCGGCAAGGAACACGGCTTCCTTGCTGAAGTGCTGGGCCAGCAGGCCGCCTACCGCGCCGCCGGCGAACAGGCCGAGCGACTGCCCGGTGTTGTAGATGCCCATGGCCAGGCCCTTGCGGCTGGGCGGCGCCGTGCGCGACACCAGGGACGGCAGCAGAGCTTCCATCACGTTGAAGGCCATGAAGAAGAAAAACAAAGCGGCGATCAAGGCCACCGGGCTCTTGTAGCCGGCCGCGAAGCCGAACATGGTGAGCACCAGCAAGGCCACCGAGGACACGAAGACCACCTTCATGTATCCGTGCTTCTCGGCCCAGATGATGCCGGGGATCGACAGCATGAAGGACACCACGGTCACCGGCAGATACACCATCCAATGGTGCATCAGCGGGATGCCGGCGTACTGCACCAGGGCCACGGGCACGACGACGAACATGCTGACCTGCAGGAAGTTGACCACGAAGATGGAGAAGTCGAGCTTGAGCAGGGCTGGCGTGAACACGGCCTTGGCCCAGTGGCCCTCGAGTTCTTCCGCGTGCTGGACCATGGGCACGTTGGGCACCACCCAGATGATGACCGCAATGGCGACCAGCGCCGACAGGCCGGTGAGGATGAACATGCCGGGAACGGAAATGGCGTGATACACCGGCGGGCCCAACACCAGCGAGGCGATGAAACTGAAGCCGATGGTCATCCCGACCAGGGCCATGGCCTTGGTGCGGTGCTCTTCGCGCGTGGCGTCGGCGATCATGGCCGAGATCGCCGCCGAAATGGCCCCGGCACCCTGGATGGCGCGGCCGAGGATGATGAGGTAGAGGTTGTCGGACGAGCCGGCGCAAAAGCTGCCGGCGGCGAAGATCAGCAGGCCGAGCACCATCACCGGCTTGCGGCCGAAGCGGTCGCTGGCCATGCCGAAAGGAATTTGCATCAGGGCCTGGGTCAGCCCGTAGATGCCCATGGCCAGGCCCACCAGGGTCTTGTCGTGGCCGAGCGGAAGATGTTCGGCATAGATGGCGAACACCGGCAGGATGAAGAACAGGCCGAGCATGCGCAGGCCGTAGATGGACGCCAGGGTCGTGCTGGCACGGCGCTCGGCCGGGGTCATGCCGGATGGCTGGGGCAATGGTGCGGCACGGTTCGATGCGGTGGCGGACATGGGTCGACGAGGTGATCTGTGTGCTGAAACGAAACCGGTTCGGTCCGGTTGGAGGCGGCGGATGGGAACTGGAATCCACCGGTTCACATCCCGGAAAGGACGGCGGCTCGGCGGCCTGCCCCGGGAAGACACTGCATTTTCGCCCATTCTTCTCAGGAAGGAGGTCCGCGGCAGGTGAAAATTCCCCCGCTTTACAGTCGGTTGCACGATGCCCGCCCTCTGGGCGGGCCAACCCCGCGCCACGTCGAAAACAGCCCCCCGGTGCGCACAGTCCTTGCTTGGCATTCCTGTGCGGTGCGCGGAAAGCCTCCGCGCGCCTATAGTTGCGTGTTGTCCAGCATCGCCGCCATGAACGCTCAAGACCGCCTCGCCCTGATCGACACCGCCTCCGACGACGCCACCGTCGCGCCGCCGGCCGCGAGCATCCGCGTGCGTGGCGCGCGCACCCACAACCTGAAGAACATCTCGCTCGACATCCCGCGCAACAGCCTGGTGGTGGTGACCGGGCTGTCGGGTTCCGGCAAGTCGTCCCTGGCCTTCGACACACTGTATGCCGAGGGCCAGCGGCGCTACGTGGAAAGCCTGTCGGCTTACGCGCGGCAGTTTCTGCAGCGCATGGAAAAGCCGGACGTGGACGTGATCGAGGGCCTGGCGCCGGCCATCTCCATCGAGCAGAAGTCGGCCAGCCACAACCCGCGCTCCACCGTGGGCACGGTGACCGAGATCTACGACTACGTGCGCCTGCTGTGGGCGCGCGTCGGCGTGCCGCACTGCCCCAACCACCCCACGCAGGCGCTGCAGGCGCAGACCGTCTCGCAAATGGTCGACGCCCTGCTGGCGCGGCCGCCGGGGCAGAAGCTGGCGCTGCTGGCCTCGGTGGTGGACGGGCGCAAGGGCGGGCATGCCGAGCTTCTGGCCGCGCTGCGCGCGCAGGGCTACGTGCGCTTCCGGGTGGACGGGCGGATCGTCGAAGCCGAGAACCTGCCGGCGCTGGACGACGGCGCCCGGCACAGCCTGGAGGTGGTGGTCGATCGCGTCAAGACCGGCGGCGACATCCGCCAGCGCCTGGCCGAGAGCCTGGAAGCCGCGCTGCGCCTGAGCGACGGCCGCGCCGTGGCGCTCGACCTGGACACGGGCGAGGAGCAGGGCTTCAACAGCCGCTTCGCCTGCCCCATCTGCGGCACCGCGCTGCCCGACCTGGAGCCGCGCCTGTTCTCCTTCAACAACCCGGCCGGCGCCTGCCCCAGCTGCGACGGCCTGGGCCAGGTCGAGTTGTTCGACCCCGCGCTGGTCGTGGCGCATCCGGAGCTGAGCCTGGGCAGCGGCGCCATACGCGGCTGGGACCGGCGCAACCGCTTCTACTTCGAGCAGCTGCAGGCGCTGGCCGCGCATGACGGCTTCGACCTCGACACGCCCTTCGAACAACTGCCCGAGGCCGCGCAGCAGCGCCTGCTGCACGGCACGGGCAACGACAAGATCACCTTCACCAGCCTCGACCCCAAGGGCAAGACCGTCACCCGCCAGCACCCCTTCGAGGGTGTGCTGCCAAACCTGGAGCGGCGCTGGCGCGAGACCGACACCATCGCCGTGCGCGAAGAGTTGTCGCGCCTGCGCAGCGTGCATACCTGCCCGGACTGCGACGGCAGCCGGCTCAAGCGCGAGGCGCGCCTGGTGACGGTGGGCGAGCTGACCCTGCCGGAACTCGGCCACATGACCCTGCGCCAGGCCCAGGCCTGGTTCGACGCGCTGCAACTCGAGGGCGCGCGCGCCGAAATCGCCGCGCGCATCGTGCGCGAGATCGCCACCCGGCTGCGCTTCCTCAACGACGTGGGCCTGAGCTATCTGACGCTGGAGCGCAGCGCCGACACACTATCGGGCGGCGAGGCGCAACGCATCCGACTGGCGTCGCAGATCGGCTCCGGCCTCACCGGGGTGATGTACGTGCTCGACGAGCCGTCCATCGGCCTGCACCAGCGCGACAACGACAGGCTCATCGCCATGCTCAAGCGCCTGCGCGACCTGGGCAACAGCGTGATCGTGGTCGAGCACGACGAGGACATGATCCGCGCCGCCGACCATGTCGTGGACATGGGCCCTGGCGCCGGCGTGCATGGCGGCGAGGTGGTGTCGCAGGGCACGCCGGCGCAGATCACGGCCGACCCGGGCTCGCTCACCGGCGCCTACCTCAGCGGACGCAAGCGCATCGCCCCCGGCGGCAGCCGCCGCAGCCCCGGCGAGCAGTGGCTGGAGCTGACCGGCGCGCGCGGCAACAACCTGCAGGACGTCACCGCGCGCATTCCGCTCGGGCTGTTCACCTGCATCACGGGCGTGTCCGGTTCGGGAAAATCCACGCTGGTGAACGACACGCTGTATGCCGCCGCGGCCGCCGCGCTCAACGGCGCGCACACCGAGCCCGCGCCCTTCGACGCGCTGCACGGGCTCGACAAACTGGACAAGGTGATCGCGGTCGACCAGTCGCCGCTGGGCCGCACGCCGCGCAGCAACCCGGCGACCTACACCGGCCTGTTCACGCCGCTGCGCGAGCTGTTCGCGCAAACCAATCTGTCGCGCGAGCGCGGCTACGACGCCGGGCGCTTCTCCTTCAACGTCAAGGGCGGGCGCTGCGAGGCCTGCCAGGGCGACGGCCTGGTGAAAGTGGAAATGCACTTCCTGCCCGATCTGTACGTGCCGTGCGACGTGTGCCACGGCCGGCGCTACAACCGCGAGACCCTGGACGTGGTGTGGCACGGCCTGAACATCGCCCAGGTGCTGGACCTCACGGTGGACCAGGCGCTGGAGCATTTCAGCGCGGTGCCGGCCATCGCCCGCAAGCTGCAGACCCTGCAGGAAGTCGGGCTCGGCTACATCCGCCTCGGCCAGAGCGCGACCACGCTCTCCGGCGGCGAGGCCCAGCGCGTCAAGCTCGCGCTCGAACTCTCGCGCCGCGACACCGGCCGCACCCTGTACATCCTCGACGAGCCCACCACCGGCCTGCACTTCGCCGACATCGACCTGCTGCTCAAGGTGCTGCTGCGCCTGCGCGACGCCGGCAACACCATCGTCGTCATCGAACACAACCTGGACGTGATCGCCAGCAGCGACTGGGTCGTCGACCTCGGCCCCGAAGGCGGCTCCGGCGGCGGGCGCCTGGTGGCGGCGGGTCCGCCGGCGCAACTCGCGGCCGAACCGGCCTCGCTCACCGGCCACTACCTGGCCCGTCTGCTGCGCCAGCAAGCCGCGGCGGCATGAGCGCACTGCGCACCGCCGTTCCGCAGAAGTGTGCAACCCTCGCGGAGGGCTGCGCGCGGCGCCGGGAGTCGCCATGAGCCCGGCACTGCCCGGGGCGCTGAGCGCCGCGCTGGGCGGCGGCTGGACCGTGCGGCCCCTGCACGCGAGCGGTTTCAGCGACACCTGGCGGGCCGATGGCGCCGACGGAGCACGGCTGTTCGTCAAGACCGCGCCGGGCGCACGCGCCCCGATGCTGCGGGCCGAAGCCCAGGGGCTCGCGGCCATCGCCGCCACGCGCACCGTCCGCACTCCCGAGGTGCTGGCCCTGGCCGATCTTCCCGGCGGCGGCGGGCTGCTAGCCATGCGCTGGCTCGACCTCGCCCCGCCCGACGCCGGCTTCGGCGCGCGCCTCGGCGCCGCGCTCGGCGCGTTGCACGCCCGGCCCCAGCCGCGCTACGGCTGGGAGGCCGACAATTTCATCGGCGCCACGCCGCAGGCCAACGGCTGGACCGGCGGCGACGCGCTGGACGACTGGCTCGACTTCTGGCGCGAGCGCCGCCTGCGCCCGATGCGCCAGGGCCTCGCCCGGCAAGGGGCCGCCGAGTCCCTGCTCGGCGCGGTCGACGCGGTGTGCGACGCCCTCCCCGCGTTCTTCGCCGACGGCGACATCCCGCGCCCCAGCCTGATCCACGGCGACCTGTGGAGCGGCAACTGGGGCATGCTGGCCGACGGCACCCCGGTCATCTACGACCCCGCCGTGAGCTGCGCCGACCACGAAGCCGAACTGGCGATGATGGAGCTGTTCGGCAGCCCGCCGGCGGGGTTCTGGCCGGCCTATGGCGCGCGCCTTCGGCTTCGTCCCGGCTACGCGCGCCGGCGGCCGCTGTACCAGCTCTACCACCTGCTCAACCACGCCCTGCTGTTCGGCGGCGCCTATGCGCAGCAGGCGCTGGCCTGCGCGCGCGGCGCGCTCGCCGGGTAAGCACCCCCGCGCTGCGCGCGACCCCGTTGGGCGGGACGCTACTGCCGCAACAGGAACTTCTGCAGCTTTCCGGTCGGGGTGCGGGGCAGGCTGGGCTTGAATTCGTAAAGACGCGGGATCTTGTAGCGCGCGATCCGGCTGGACAGATACGCGGCAAGTTCGTCACCGGTCACGACGCAACCGGGACGCGGCACGACATGCGCGACGACGGTTTCGCCCCATTCCGGATGCGCGCGGCCGACGACCGCCACGTCGGCGACGTCGGGGTGCGCCCCGATCGCGTCTTCGACCTCCTTGGAATAGACGTTCTCGCCGCCGGTGACGATCATGTCCTTGGTGCGGTCGACGATGAACAGATAGCCGTCGTCGTCGATGCGCGCGAGGTCGCCGGTGCGATACCAGCCGCCCGCGGCGAACGCGGCCCGGGTCGCAGCCTCGTCGTGCAGATAGCCGAGCATGACGCTTTCCGTGCGCAGCCAGATTTCGCCGACCTCGCCCTTGTGCGCATCGGCGCCGTCGTCGCGCACGACGCGCATATCGACCCCCGCAAGCGCATGGCGCCCGATCGACCCGGCCTTGGCGGCCTGCTCCTCGGGATAGAGCGTGGTCCCGAGCGGGCCGGTCTCGGTCATGCCGTAGACCTGATAAAAACGGTCGCTCTTGTACGCGGCGGCGAGCTTCACGGCCGCGTCAGCGCCGATCGGACCGCCGCCGTAGACCCAGGCGCGCACGCTGGAGAGGTCGTAACGGTCGAAGTCGGGCACTTTCTGCAAGGGCAGCAAGTACGACACGGGCGCGCCGAAATACAGCGTGACGCGCTCGTCCTGCACCGTCTGCAGGAACTGCTGCGGGTGGTATTCGCGCAGGAAAACGACCGTGCCGCCGACGTACAGCGTTCCCCCGAACCAGTTGTTCAACGGCGAGGAATGCCACAGCGGCATCGCGATCAGCGTGCGCTCGCCGCGCGTCATCGACAACGCCAGCGCCGCGGTGATCGCGGCAAACGCCACGCTGCGATGGGTCAGCAGGCAGCCTTTCGGCCGCCCCGTCGTTCCCGAGGTGTAGAGCACCTCGGCCACCGCGTTTTCCACCGGCGTCTCGCCCGCGATGTCCCGCGCCGCCGCCACCAGCGCATCGAAGTCGCCGGCGCCGTCCACGCTGCCGCCGGTGCTCAGGCGAAGCGCCGCCGCGTCGACCCGCGACAGCACCTCGGCGAGCGAGGCGTCGAACACGACGACCTTGGCTGCGCTGTGCCCGAGGATGTAGCCCACCTCGGGCGCCTGCAGCTTGTGGTTCACCGGCACGACCGCGGCGCCCAGGCGCCAGGCGCCGAGCAGCGCGTCGACGAATCCCGGTGTGTTCAGGCCCATGATCGCGACCTTGTCGCCAGCACGGACTCCGCAGTCGTGCAGCACCGCGGCCGCGCGCCGCGACCGCGACTGCATCCGGGCATAGCTGATCGACTCGCCCTCGCTGCGCAGAAAAGCCTGGTCCGGCGTCTTGCGCGCGGCGGCGTCGAACGCTGAAAGCAGATCCATGTCCCCTCCTCGTTTTGGATGGTGATGTGGCGCCGTTGCGTGGCGTCAGGCCGGATAGGCTCGTTGCAGCAAGGCCGGCATGTCGATGGCGCGGGTGTCCAGGCCGCCCACGACATGTCCCCAGCGCCGGTCGGCGAAGCGCGTCGCGATGAAGGCGTCGGCGACGGCTTGCGCGGCATTGCGCCGCAACAGGCAGGCTTGCGCGAGCAGGACCAGGCGCTGCGCGAGCACGCGACCGTCCGATTCGCCGATCCGGCCGGGCGCGGAAAGCCACAGCATCAGGTCCTTGGCCTCGGTGGCGAGCGCCGGGTCGCCGGCGGCGCCCTGCGCCAGGTCCGCGAGCAGTGCCGCGGCGGAATCGGGCTCGCGCGACAGCGCGCGCATCACGTCCAGGCACATCACGTTGCCCGAGCCTTCCCAGATCGAGTTCACCGGCGCTTCGCGGTAGAGGCGCCCCATCACGCCCTCTTCGACATAGCCGTTGCCGCCGAACACCTCCATCGCCTCGCCGGTCAGTTCGACCGCGCGCTTGCACACCCAGAATTTCGCCGCCGGCGTCATGATGCGCTTCCACGCGCGCTGCACCGGATCGTCCTCGCGTTCGTAGGCCTCGGCCAGGCGCATCGCCAGCGCCAGCGCGGCCTCGCTTTCGAGGGTCATGTCGGCCAGCACGGCCTGCATCAAGGGCTGCTCGGCCAGGCGCTTGCCGAAGGCGCTGCGCTGGCGCGCATAGACCACCCCCTGCACCAGCGCCTGGCGCATGATCGCTGCGCTGCCGATGACGCAGGTCAAGCGCGTGATCGTGGCCATTTCGATGATCGTGCGGATTCCATGTCCTTCCTCGCCCATCAGGATGCCCCAGGCATCGTCGAACTCCACTTCGCTGCTCGAATTGCTGCGGTTGCCGACCTTGTCCTTGAGCCGCTGGAGAAGCACGGCATTTCTGCTGCCGTCGGGACGCCAGCGCGGAACATAGAAGCAGGCATGGCCGCCGTCCTGCGTGCTGGCGACGACCAGATGCGCATCGCACATCGGCGCCGAGAAAAACCACTTGTGACCGCGCAGCAGGTATTCGCCGCCGCGTCCGCCGGCGCCGACCGCAACCGCCGCGGTGGTGTTGGCGCGCACATCCGAACCGCCCTGCTTTTCGGTCATCCCCATCCCGACCCAGGCCGAAGGCTTGTGCTCCAGCGGCATGTCGCGCGCGTCGTAGCGGCTGCTGTAGAGCTTGTCTTCGAGCCGCGCCCAGAGCTGCGGCTCTTTTTGCAGCAGAGGTATGGCGGCGGTCGTCATGCTGATCGGGCAAAGCGTCCCCTGCTCGATCTGGCCGTGCAGGTAAAAGCCTGCCGCCCACGCGCTCCAGCGTCCCGCGCGCGTTTCGCGAAATGGCGTCGAAATCAGCCCCTGCTCGCGATACGCGCGGCTGAGCGCATGCCAGCTCGGATGGAACTGCACCTGGTCGATGCGCCTGCCGCGCGCATCGAAGGCCTTGAGTTCGGGCGTATAGCGGTTGGCGTCTTGCGCCAGCGCATAGGTCTCGGCGCGCCCCAGCCAGTCCGCGTAGGCTTCGAGTTGTGGCGAGGCCCACTGCGCGCCGGCGCGCTCCAGCGCCTCGCGCAACGCCGGGTCGGTCGCCAGCAGGTTGTAATCTGCCAGTTCGGCGAACTGGTTGAAAACTTCGTGTGTCGCGGTACGCATGATGCCTTCCTCTCGGTTCGATGAATCGTCAATCAAGTCTAGGAAACATGGCCGCACGAGGTGTTCGGATTGCGGAGGCCGGCGCATCGGCCGCCAAACAGGTGCCCGCCGCGATGCGCAGGCGCCCGCGCCAGTCGCGCGCGCAAGCCAGCTCACAGGCGCTGCAGGACGCCTTTGTTCGGGTTTTGATCGAACGCGGCTATGCGCGCACGACCATCCGCGAAGTCGTCGCGGTCGCAGGAGTCGGGGTTGGCACGTTCTACGAGTACTTCGGCAATATGCACGCGCTCGCGGCGCTGTGCATCCATCAGCGCGTCAAGACACTGGAATCGCGCGGCCGCGCGGTGATCGCGCAAAACGCCGGCGCGCCGCGGGACGTGCGCGTCAACGCATTGCTCGATCAGCAGGTCGGGGACGTGCTGATCGACGCGCCGGCTTGGGCCGCGCTGTTCCAGCTCGAGCGCCAAATCTCGAGCCCGCAAGCGTTTCGCCAGCAATACCTCCGACATGTCGGGCTGTGGCACGAGGCGCTGCGCTGTCCCGGTCTGGCGCAACCGCCGCTGCTGGCCGCGCGCATGGTCCACGCCATGGTCTACGGCTGGGTCTCGCAGTGTCTATTGACCCTGGGACCCGGCGTCGATGCCGCATCGCTGCGCCAGGAGCTCGGTCGCGCGGTGCTGGCCTATGTCGCGCAACTCGGCCTGGGGCAGGGCGATGCCGGCGTTTCACACGATTCTGGCCAGGCATGACCGCAAGTGACATCTGCACACATCCAGCGTCGTGACGAGAATGTGCGGTTGCACATGCGCATCGTGCGGCATGGCGATTTCAACCGGAGAACCCCATGGGCAAGACCCTCGCACTCAAAACCGCGGACGGCCAGCAACTGAGCGCCTACCTCGCCGAACCCACCGGCCCGTCCAAAGGCGGCATCGTCGTGATGCAGGAGATTTTCGGCGTCAATTCGCATATCCGCAGCGTGGCCGACCGCTACGCCGCGGCCGGCTACACCGCGATCGCGCCGGCGGTGTTCGACCCCGTCGAGAAGAACGTCGAGCTGGGCTACGACCAGGCCGGCATGCAAAAGGGCCTGGAACTGGTCGGCAAGCTCGGCTTCGATTCGGCCGTCGCCGGCGTGGACGCGGCGGCCAAGGCCATCGCATCCGCAGGCAAGGTCGGCATCGTCGGCTATTGCTGGGGCGGCAGCGTGGCTTACCTGTCGGCCATCCGCCTGGGCCTCCCCGCGGTGAGCTACTACGGCGGGCGCAACGCGCAGCTGGTGGGCGAGAAGGCCAAGGCCCCGCTGCTGTTCCACTACGGCCTGAAGGACGCGCACATCAGCGAGGCCGACCGTGAAGCGGTGCGCCGCGCCAACCCCGACGCCGAGTTCTACGTCTACGACGCCGACCACGGTTTCAACTGCGACGCCCGCGCCAGCTTCGACGCCCCCAGCGCCAAGCTGGCCATGGAGCGCAGCCTGGCCTTCTTCGCCAAGCACCTGGGCTGAACCCGACCGCATGCCAGGACCGCCGGACGTCAGCGCCTTGCGCCAATCGCCTGCAAATCCGCCACGCCCCGGCGCCTGGCTGCCGCTGCGCCCGGCCGCCGGGCGCAGCGGCTTGGCGGGCTGGCTGGCCGAACGCGGCTCGCTCACCGCGCGCCTTCGCGCCCATTGCGGGCAGTTCGTGCTGCTGCGCCTCGGCCAGCGCGCAGCGACGCCGCATCGCGACGAGACCCCGCTGCTTGGCTTGCCGCAGGGCCGCAAGGCCTGGGTCCGCGAGGTGCTGCTGCTGGCCGACGGCGTCCCCGTCGTTTACGCCCACAGCGTGGCGCGCACCGAGGTTCTGCACGGTGCCTGGCGCCTGCTCGCGCGCATCGGCGGCAAGCCGGTGGGAGACGCCGTGTTCGCGCGCCCCCTCACCCGGCGCGGCGCCATCGAAGTCCGGCACCTCAAGCCGGGCCACCCGCTGCAGCGCGCCGCCTGCGCCGCGGCTGGCCTGCCGCCGGACACCCGGCTCTGGGCACGCCGCTCGGCCTTCGTCCACGCCGGCCAGGCGCTGTGGGTGAGCGAGGTTTTCCTGCCCGGCGCGGCGGTCTTGCGGCCCCGCGGCCGGCCCCGCCGCAGACGGATGACGAAGCAGCGCTGAGCACGGCGCGGTTCAGTTCCCGGTCCGCACTGCGGCCAGCGCCGAGCCGACGATGAGCACCGCGGCCAGGGCCAGAGGCCAGGTCAAGTGCCGGCCGCTGGCCCACACCAGCAGCGCGGTCGAGGCCAGCGGCGTGATGTAGGCCAGCACCCCGATCTGCCGCGCATCGCCCAGCTTGAGCGCGCGGTCCCAGAGATAGAACGCCGCGCCCAGGGGCCCCAGCCCGAGCAGGACGATGCGGGACCATGCGGCCGGCGCAAGGCTGAAGGCCGGCTCCAGGAGCGCATGGCACAGCAGTGCGAGCAAACCCGAAACCAGCGCGAACAGGCCGATGGCCGCCGTCGGAAACCCGCGCCCCTGCTGCGCCAGACGCCGGCAACCGAGCGAGAACGTGGCCCAGACCAGCGCGGACCCGAGCGCGGGCACATAGCCCCAGGCGAAGCCGCCGCGAAGTCCGCGCCCGCCCAGAATGGCCAGCACGGCGCCGGCAAAGCCGACGACGGCCGCAACGGCGTGCACCGGCCGCAGCCTCACGCCGGGCAGCAGCCAGGGTGCCAGCACGACGATGAACAAGGGCCAGAGGTAGTTCACCAGATTGGCCTGCACCGGCGGAGCGTGGCGCAAGGCGATGAACAGCAGGAAGTGAAAGCCGAACAGGCCGTACACCCCCAGCGACAAGATCGCCGGGCGCACCCGCCACTGACGCGCGTAGGGCCATGCCGGCACGCTGCCGATGACGAGCGCAAGCCCGGTGAGCAGGAAGGGCGGCACTTGCCCCAGCTTGACGCCCAGCGTGGCCAGGCTGGACCACATGGCGATGGCCCCGAGGGCATGGAGATTGGCGGCGGCCTGGCGCGAGATCATCCACGCAATGTAGAGGCGCAGGGACGACGGAATTTGCGCGCTTGAACGGCCAACTGTCGCGATCGGACGGTCGGGCGCGGGTCCGGGCGCGGAACTGGACCCAAGGCCCCGCGCCGCGTGCGCGAACGCTTTATTGCGCGCGACGCGTGGCGGCGATGAGGGCCGACGCGCTGGCGTAGCCGCAGGCCAGCGCGGCACGCTCGGCGGACCAGCCTTGGCGGCGCAGTTCCTGCGCCTTGAGCACGCGGCGCTGGCGCAGCCAGGCCGCCGCGGGCAAACCCTGCTCCTCGATGCAGCGCACGGTGAACTGGGTCGGGCTCAGGTGCACACGCGCGGCGAGATCCGCCACCCGCAGAGGCAGATCCAGCCTGGCGTCGACCCAGCCCTGCAAGGCCGCCCAATCGATGGCGCGGCGCACGCGCGGCGGCGCCATCGACGCCTGGCCGGCGTCGTCCAGACAGGTCTGAAGCAAAGGCCGCGCGCTCTGCAGCAGCGCCTCGGCGCGCGGCGTGCCGGCGGCCTGCTCCAGCCAGCGCAGCAAGCCGCCGAGAGGCCTGGCGTCGAGCAGCCGCGCCTGCAGCTTGGACGCGATGGCGGCGCGGGTATCCAGCACCAGGCAAACGCTGCCTCGCGCGGCGGCGTAGCCATGCCAGGCCTGTGCCGGGATCACACAAGCCGTGCCGGGCGCCAGGTCCAGCGCGCGGCGGTCGATGCGCAGCGACAGAACACCGCGGCAGGCCCACAGCACCTGCACGTGGTCGTGCGCATGGCCTGCGGCCTGCGCCCCGTAGCGGCGCAGGCTGAGCCGGCCGTCCGATGGCGCGGCGCTCATCGCACCACCCCGGGTTCGGCCGGCAGCTTCGGCCGGCGCTGCGCCCAGGGCTGCGCGACTTCGAGTTGCGCGGCCAGGCGGATGAGCAGGTCCTCGCGGCCCCAGGCGGCGACGAACTGGACCCCCACCGGCATGCCATCGCGGCCCCAGTGCAGGGGCACGGACATCGCCGGGCAGCCGGTGAGATTGGCGAGCTGGGTGAACGGTGTGCGCTCGAGATTACGCCGCGCGAG
Organism: Pseudomonadota bacterium; assembly: GCA_021791095.1. Taxonomy (GTDB): domain Bacteria; phylum Pseudomonadota; class Gammaproteobacteria; order Burkholderiales; family Thiobacillaceae; genus Thiobacillus. Next base: position 73,648 of record JAJYXG010000101.1, on the reverse strand, counting down.
ACCCTCGACCACGCCGAGCCTGCGCAGCAACCCCCCCGCGCCCAGGCCGAGAATGGCGCGCAGCGCGGCCTGCTGCCAGCGCGGGGTGTCGAGCTCGCCGATGTCCGCGGCCGGCTGCGCGGTGGTGGGGGTGAGGAACAAGTCGAATCGGTTGTGGAATGCCGCCAGCGTCCGGGCAAAATCATTCCAGCGCGTGCGCAGCCGGACGTATTCGCCGGCGCGCAGGCTGTCGCCGATCGCCGCGAGCGCGCGCGTGTCGAGCTCGAAATCGGACGGACGCGCGCCGAAGTCGCGGATGCAGGCGCGCACTTCGGCCGCGACGTGGCCAAAGTAGATGGCCAGATAGCTTTGCGCCAGCGCCAGGCCGTCGATGGCTGGCGCGGCGGGCTCGACATGGTGCCCCAGCGATTCCAGCAGCCGCGCCGCGCCGTCGACCGCCGCGCGCATCTCGGCGTGCACCGGCGCGCCCAGCGGCGAATCGGTGGCAAACCCGATGCGCAAGCGCCCCGGCGGGGCGCCCACCTCCTCGGCATAGGGCCGCGCAGGCGGGGCCGCGACGAACGGATCGCCGGGTTCGGCGCCGGCGATCACATCGAGCAGGGCGGCGCTGTCGCGCACGCTGCGCGACAGCGCGTGCGTGACGCTGGCACCGTCCCAGACCTCGCCGTCTCCCGGGGCGTGGCTGACGCGGCCGCGCGAGGGTTTGAGTCCGAACAAGCCGCAATACGCAGCGGGAATGCGGATCGAGCCCCCGCCGTCGGATGCGCCAGCGACCGGCACGATGCCGGCCGCCACCGCCGCCGCCGCGCCGCCGGATGAACCGCCCGGCGTGCGCGCCAGGTTCCAGGGGTTGCGCGTGGCGCCGAACAGCGCCGGTTCGGTCACGCCCTTGAGCGCGAATTCGGGCAGATTGGTCTTGCCCAGCACGAGCAACCCCGCATCCATCCAGCGCCGCACCACGCCGCTGGTGGCCGCGGCCAGCACGCCGCGGCGCGCGCGCGAACCCCAGGTGGACGGCAGGCCGGCGACATCCTGGCCCAGATCCTTGAGCAGGAAGGGCACGCCGGAAAACGGCCCGGCCGCGTCTCGCGTGAGCTGGGCGCGCGCCTGCTCGCGCCCATCCATCACCACGGCATGGACATGGGGGTTCACCGCATCCAGCCGCGTCAGCGCGGCGTCGAGCACCTCGGCGCGGCTGACCTCGCCGCGCGCGATGAGGGCGGCGAGGTCCGTGGCGTCAAGTTCCGGATATTCGGTGAATGGCGGCATACGCGGGATCGGTCCAGGCGAGCCTAGCAGAGCCTTGGGCCGACCGGAACAGGCCCTCGGCAAGGCTTGCGCCACCGGCATCCCGCGCGCGTCCTCGGCGGCTTCTGCCCGCCTTCGGGGCGGCGATGCGGCGCGCTCAAGCCTGCTGGCGGCACTGGTGCGCGAGATCGACCAGCGCCTGGCGCACCTCGCCGGCGTTGCGCACCGGCTGCGTGAAAGCGAAGCGCAGCAAGCGACCGTCGGCGCGCACGTCGAAACCGTCGGTGTCCACGCCGATCATCGCCACCTCTTGCGCCTGCACGCCGTGCACATGGGCGCAGTAGGCGCGCAGGTTGTCGACGTGGTCTGCGTTCATATGCGCCAGGATGCCCGGCTCGGACGCATCGAGGTCGTTGGCGGGCGGCGCGAAGTCGGCCGGGGCGATCCAGTGGATCTTGCCGAATCCGCCGATGAAGCGCACCGCCTCGATCTCCAGCCGGTAGAAGAAGAAATCGTGCATGCCGAAATAACCCTCGGCCTCGGGTAAATAGCGCAGGTAGCGCGGCCCCATGGCGTCCTTCTCGGCCAAGCGGCTGGCATGGCCGACGAGGGTGACCCGCCCGGCCGCCTGCGCGTCCTGCTCGCAAGGATGGGCGATCAGGCTGCAGCGCGGGTCGGCATCCAGGTTCTTGGTGTGCTCGGCCAGGGTGGAGATGAGGATGACGGGCCGCCCCGCATGGTCGAGCATGAAGGGCGCGATGGAGCCGAAGGGGAAACCGCCCAGGCGCTTGGACAGCGTGGACAGCACGCCGTTGGGATGGGCGCGGACGAATTGGCGGGCTTCAAGACCGAGATCGTGCATCGTGTGGACCTGTGTTGCGCGTCATGCGGCAGGCACGCGCCCGCCGCTTCGCGTACCGCTATTGTGCGGCGACTGGGGCGTCGACCTCGCAGCCTGCCAACTGGCGGGCGCGAAGCGGCAACCCCTCGCGCGCACGCGCTCAACTCGCCGCGAGCAGATGTTCCACTTCGGCGAAGCTCTGCGGGCGTTCCGACGCCTCGATCGGCGAACCGAGCTGGCGCCCGATCTGGGTCGTGGAAAAAATGCCGCGAATGACCGGGACCGGTCCCTGCTCGAGAACCAGCGCGTGCTGGCGGCCGGCTTCGCGCAGCGTCATCACCACATCGCCCACGCTCGAGTGCTGCACCTCGCCGTAGTCGAGCACCTGAATGCGCTCGCGCGGCACCATCACCCGCGCCACGGTCACGGCGTCGCGCGCGACGCCATCGTCGACCGCGACGCGGATGGGTTTCTCGCCGAGCAGGTCGCGCGCGGTAATCAGGCCCAGCACCTCCCCGCCCGGCGCGGTCACCAAAAGCAGCCGCACGCGGGCATGGATCATGCGTTCCTGCGCCGTCTCCACGGTCGCGTCCGGCGCGATGGTCACCGCCGGCACGCGCCGCAGGTCGGTCATGACCGCCGTGGCCGGCGTGTCCATGTCCACGCGCGCGGGGCGACCAAGGTCCGCCTCGCAAATGCGCGCGTGCGGCGGCAAGCTCTTCGGATGCAGGTTGCGGTAGATGGTCATGGTGTTCTCCTGAAAGCTGGCCCACGCCATGATCACCATGCCACGACGCGCGGCGGGTGAATTGCGGGCCTCATGCGACCAATGTAGGCCGGGCAGAAAACCCCTGCTGTGTCGGCCTGTCCCCAATCGCAAGTTTTTGTTGCAAAGCAACATTGCCCATGAACACCCTCCGCCACGCATGACCGTCCGGGCCGCCCCGAAAAAAAAACCAGCCCACGCGGGGCTGGTTTTGAGGGTGTTGGTGGTGTAGTCCCCTACTAGAGAGAACCTTCCTGCCTCACCGGCGAGGACACCGTAGGCGAGATCATATACGATGCGGAGGTCCGGGTGGACTTTGGCTGTCTCCGCGCATTTCCGACCTTCGATAGCTTGCGCTGCCACGGTCAGCGCCCGGGGTTCTTGACCTTCAGATGGCGGCATGAATAGCGCTGCTGCCCCCAGGACACGGCAAAGGTTTCGGAAACCTCGTACCAGTTGCCGCCTGGATGACCACCGCCGTGGTTCTCCCCCATGCAGGAGCATTCGCAGTGAAAGCCCTCAGCGTTCCAGCATGCCGGAGCGCATTTCTGGTGCTCCCGGTACAACTGGATCACGTAGACCTCTTGGTGTCGCCTCAGCGCAAGTTTGATCACGCTGTCGAACCACGCAGTCGGAATTTCCCAGGCCTTGAACTGCGCACACCAATCGGGCTTCAAGCGTCGGCCATCCCGCAGCCACTCCATGTTCCCTTCGGCAAACGGAATGCGTGCCAAGACCGGGAGTGGCTTATTGCGCTTGAAGATGACCGGGATTTTTCCCTGACGCCAGAGATCCTTCAGTTGCGAGTCGCTCAGATCCTGTGACATGAGGGACTCGACTCCCTGGCTCAGCGCTGCTTGTTGGCCTGGGACAGAACCGAAGCCGCCAGTTCTTTCGTCTCTTTGGCGTATCGGTCGCTGGCCAAAACGCGTGCGGCCTTGTCCTCCATCTGGGCACCGGTCTGTTTGTCGCCGCTGCGCTGAGACAGTGCCGAGGCGGCCAGACTCTTCGCCACTTGCGACGAACTGCTACTTTGCAGCGTTTCCGACGCCAGCCGACCAATTCGTGAGGACGTCTGCTTTGTGTTCTTGGACATCGCTGTTCCTTTCACATCAGGATTTGGAGACGGGCCGGAATGGCACCACCTTATTGCCTTGGGCTGGTTGGTCATCAACCTGCTTCTGGGTTGCTTTCAGTCGCGCAAACTCCACGACATTGGTTTTTCCCTGGAAGTAGCCTTCGGGCAATCCGGCGAGTGCTTCCACGTCGCCCGCAGCCAGTCCGATGTGCCTCGGGATGGCTTCCAAAGGCATGACTTTCTCTTCGACCAATAGATCGATGGTGCGACGAAGCAGACGTGGCTGCTCTGGTCGACGATCCTCGTCTCCGGGTTCCGATTTCGCACCCCACCGAGCAGAGCGACGCTTGAAAAGCATCAGAGCACCATCTTCATCCAGCATCTCAAGTGCCTTGAGCCGCATGATGATCGCCGCTGCCGACACGCCCCAACGGCGCTTCAACAGCAACAAGTCATCCAGAGTCGGTGGCACACGAACTTCGCTGGCGAACGTTTCGGCGGGCAGCAAAAAAGCGCCTGCGAAGCGGTGCGCCTGCTGCTCCATCAGTTTGTGGCGTGCGCTGTCAGTCGTGCGCTGAATGTGACGATGCAGAACAAGATGCCCGATTTCGTGGGCAAGGTCGAAGCGACTGCGGTAACCATTGTCCTTGTCGGCGGACAGGAGGATCAACGGTCGGCCCAATACCTCGCTCCAAGCCGACAGTCCTTCAATCTGGGCCACGCCGGTTTCTTCCCGAACGAGGATTACCCCAGCGCCTTCCACGGCCAGTGCCAAGTCTTGAATCGCCGAGCGGCCCAGACGCCACAGATCCCGGCATTCGCAGGCAGCCTTCTCGATATCCTCGTTTGTGATCTGCTCCGGCTCGGTGTAATCACGAGAGGGCAAATTGACATCGGGGTAGTCAACGTACTCCATCAGGGCAGCCGCCACGTCTTGGGCCCACTCAAGGCGGGCCTCCAGCATGGCGCGTGCAGCGACGTGCGCTGACGCGTTGCTACGAAAAAGCGGCAACGACAACTTCGCCCCGGGCGCACGCGTAAACCATTCCGGCGTGACGTTGACCACGCCAGCAAGGCGTTCAAGCGCGTCACGCTCGGGCGCTTGCGTTCCTGCGCGCCACTTACTGACGGTCGCCGGAGACACGTCGACCATTGAGGCCAGCTGGACTTGAGTCAGACGACGGGCCGCAAGAATTTGGCTAAGTCGATCTTTCTGAAATCCTTGTACACCACCCCTGCTCATGATCCTGTTCCGTCTTTGTCTTGTTGTTTGCCAATGTTCTTCTTCAGCTTCGGTACAGCCAAATCGTCCTGGCCTGCTGTCGGCTGCTGGTCGTAGCGCTTGATGAATGCGTCAATGGGTTCCCGGAAAAGCCAGCCTTGCATGTGGCGATCTGGAACCGCGATTTCGATGGAGACGGGTGTGTCCGGCTGGCTGTGCAGCGATCCTGCAAAGCAGGCCACGACGAACACAACCGCTTGGGATGGCTCCACGTAGCCTGAAAAGAGTCCGGGTTGAACCAGTGGCTCGATGGCTGCGTTCGCCAGGGACATCTGTTTTCGGGTTTCGCTACGCCGCCCGCTGTTCCAGACCCCATACTTGGTGTTGAACCGTGCCAAGGTGAAGATCCCAGACCGGCCTGTGACGATCTGATTACCGCGTAGCGGTGAGGGAGATGCGTCTGCAACGGCGAGAGCGCGATGGAAGGACTCGTTCATATGGAAGTGGCGCAACTGCCCCACCACGCTGGGCAAGTGCCCGTCATCCATCCCTCGCGCCGCAGCATAGGCACGTTGAGCGCCGACCAGCTTGGCTTCTTCGAGGCCCATGACAAGCTCACGCGGGATATTCCTCACAAGCAGGTCATGGATCGTTTCTTGGTTCGGCTGGGCCATTGGCAACTCCGTCATCGGATTTCGTTCAATCGGATTCTATCATCAAATAATTTCGCTTAAAAGGTTTTTTTGTAGTGGACGCTGCGATTGAGGCGGTAACGCCCCCGATTTGTAGCGCGCCCAGCGCATCGTCTGCCAGCAGCGATACCGGGAGAACGTGGGCTAAATGTTTCGTTTTGTCTTCCAAAAGTTGCATTCGACGAAATAACGGAACATACTCCAACCATGCTCTCCAGTACCCACAATCAACGTGTTCTCGATCTGGCCAGCCAGAAGGGGCTACTGCGCGCCAGCGATCTGGACGCCATCAGTGCGCCTCGGGTCGTTCTGACGCGGCTGACCGCTGCGGGTCTACTAGAGAAGGTGGGGCGTGGCCTGTACCGTCTGCCGGATGCACAGGTTTCGGAATTCGAGAGCATGGGCACCATCGCCACCAAGGTACCTCAAGCGGTGTTCTGCCTGCTTACGGCGCTGCAGTTTCATGAGCTGACCACACAGCTGCCGCGTCAGATCTGGATCGCCATGCCTCGGGGCAGCCACCCGCCCCGGGTCGACTACCCGCCCGTCAAGATGGTGCAGTTCACGGGTGATGCCTACTCGACAGGGATTGAGGAAGTCGAACGCGACGGTGTCAGGCTCCGGGTGTACGGCGTGGCCAAGACCGTGGCGGACTGCTTCAAGCACCGCAACAAGATCGGACTGGATGTGGCGCTGGAGGCGCTGAAGGACGCTCGGGCGCGCGGCAAGGCCTCCGTCGACGACATCTGGCGTTTCGCCAAGATATGCCGCGTGGCCAATGTGATGCGCCCCTACCTGGAGAGTGTCGGATGAGTGCGGCTACCCCAAATGTCGCGGCATCCGTCCGTGCGCGTCTGCTCAATGTCGCCAAGGCGCAAGGCGTGGATTTCAATCAGGTGCTGGTGCGCTTTGCCCTGGAGCGCATCCTCTATCGGCTGACCCAGTCGCCGCACGCGGACCGTTTTCTGCTCAAGGGTGCGCTGCTGTTCACGCTCTGGTACGACATGCCACACCGGGCCACACGCGACGCCGATCTGTTGGGTTTCGGTGCCAGTGATCTGGAGTCAGTGGCCCAAGTATTCCGAGACATCGCAGCTGTACCGGTCGACGACGGCATCGTGTTCGACCCAGCCTCCGTCACGGTCGAGGAGATACGCAAGGAAGCTGGCTACGGCGGCGTTCGCGTGATGATTGCAGGCGATCTGGCCAGAGCACGCTGCAAGACCCAAATCGATGTCGGCTTCGGCGACGCCGTCACCCCGGCGCCTGTTGATTCGGTCTACCCAGTACTGCTGGAGGAAATGCCCGCCCCACGACTGCGGGCCTACCCAACGTACACCGTCATCGCGGAAAAGCTCCACGCCATCGCATTGCTGGGCATGACCAACAGCCGCCTGAAGGACTACTTCGATCTGTCGGTGCTGTTGGAACGAGAAACTCTGGACACTGATCTGCTGGCCCAAGCGATCAAGGCCACATTCGAAAGACGCGGCATGGCGCTTCCTGACGCGCTGCCAGTCGGCCTGACGGACGAGTTTGCGCACGACGCTTCGCGCCAGGCGCTGTGGCTGGCATTTCTCAAGAAGAACGAACTTCCGCCAGAACCCTTGCCCGCCATCGTTGGCCGCTTGAGCGTGGCATTGGCCCCCGCGCTGAACGTCGTCGCTCGTTGAATACCCCTTCATAGGGCAGCCGCTTCGCGCCCTTCGCCACGGTCAGTGGCGGTCTCCATACGGACTTTGCATGGAGACCACGATGACTACTCGACTTTGCGCACACTGCGGCCACCCCTTCGAACCCCGCCCACAGGTTCCCGACCAAGCGTTCTGCTCCGCCCCTGAATGCCAGCGGGCTCGCAAGCGCGAATGGCAGCGGGCAAAACTCCAATCCGATCCTGAGTACCGCATCAACCAGCAGGCGGCCCAGCGCGCGTGGTCACAGCGCAATCACGACTATTGGCGCAATCACCGAGACGAACAACAGGCCAACGGCGATCAAGGGGAACAACCTACCGCCGCCCATCGGCAGGCAGTCATCGATCCTGTAAAGATGGACGTGTCAGCGCTGCCTTCCGGCATCTACCGGATCACAAGACGTCCGGAGTTTCCCAATGGAGCACCGGGCTCTTGGGTAGTTGAAATCACGCTGCTGTGCGAAACCTGCGAATGCAAGATGGATGCGTCAAGAGATGACTTGATCGACACCCAGGGAATCCAGCCTTAACTTCAAGCCCAAATGGGCTCTCGATCATCCTGGATGGCAACAATTTCAACCATGTGCATTCCGGCCGCGCATTGCAGGCCACGTGTATGCCAATGAGGTGAAAGGCAGGCCCGAGAGCAAGTTCACACAACATAAAGTGATCGGGTCTATGCAGGCAGAAGAGTTCTCCATTCCGGGGGCGGATCAGCCACCGACATTTCGGGCCGCCGAGTACGTGCGGATGTCGACCGAGCACCAGCAGTATTCGACGGAAAACCAAGCCGACAAAATCCGCGAGTACGCGGCTCGGCGCAACATCGAAATCGTTCGCACTTATGCCGACGAGGGCAAGAGCGGCTTGCGCATCGATGGGCGGCGGGCGCTGCAGCAGCTGATCAAGGACGTCGAGACAGGCAGCGCGGACTTCCAGATCATTCTGGTCTATGACGTCAGCCGCTGGGGTCGGTTCCAGGACGCCGATGAGAGCGCCTATTACGAATACATCTGCCGTCGCGCGGGCATCCAGGTCGCCTACTGTGCAGAGCAGTTCGAAAACGACGGCTCGCCTGTGTCGACCATCGTCAAGGGCGTCAAGCGTGCGATGGCAGGCGAATACAGCCGCGAATTGTCGGCCAAAGTGTTTGCCGGGCAGTGCCGCCTGATTGAGTTGGGTTTCCGCCAGGGTGGCCCGGCTGGCTATGGACTGCGACGTGTGCTGATCGATCAGTCCGGCACGCTCAAAGGTGAATTGGCTCGCGGCGAGCACAAGAGCCTGCAAACCGACCGCGTCATTCTTCAGCCGGGGCCGGATGATGAGGTCGCCGTGGTCAACCAGATCTACCGCTGGTTTGTCACCGACAACCTGACGGAGCTGGACATCGCCGAACGGCTGAACGCACAAGGAACGCGTACTGACCTTGGACGAGATTGGACACGAGCGACCGTCCGCGAGGTGCTGTCCAACGAGAAATACATCGGCAACAACATCTACAACCGTCGGTCTTTCAAACTCAAGAAGCACCGGGTGGTTAACAGCCCCGACATGTGGATCAAGAAGGAAGGTGCGTTCGAGGGCATCGTTCCGCCGGAGCTCTTCTACACGGCGCAGGGCATCTTGCGCGCAAGGGCACATCGCTACAGCGACGAGGAGTTGATCGAGAAGCTGCGCAATCTGTACCAGCGCCACGGGTACCTCTCCGGCCTGATCATCGATGAGGCTGATGGCATGCCGTCTGCGGCGGCCTATGCACATCGATTCGGCAGTTTGGTTCGCGCCTACCAGACGGTAGGCTTCACCCCGGACCGCGACTACCAGTATCTGGAGGTGAATCAGTTTCTGCGCAGACTGCATCCAGAGATCGTCAGCCAGACCGAACGCATGATTGCCAAGGTCGGCGGCACTGTCGAACGTGACCCGGCCACAGACCTTCTCACCGTCAATCGCGAGTTCACCGTTTCAGTGGTGCTGGCGCGGTGCCAATTGCTCGACAACGGGCGACGGCGCTGGAAGGTGCGCTTCGACACCAGTCTCGCGCCCGACATCACGGTGGCCGTGCGGCTGGACGACAGCAATCAGGCTGCCTTGGACTACTACCTGCTGCCGCGACTGGACTTCGGTCAGGCACGCATCCATTTGGCCGACCACAACGGCATCGAGTTTGAGTGCTATCGCTTCGACAGCCTGGACTACCTCTACGGCATGGCGCGGCGTATCCGCATACGGAGGGCCGCATGAGTCAAGACAAAGAACATCGGCATTCGGAGTTGCGGATGATTCCGCTCAACCGGATTGAGGTTCTCAACCCCCGCGAGCGCAACAGCCGGGTCTTCGAGCAGATCGTCGGCAACATCCAGAACATTGGCCTGAAAAAGCCCATCATCTTGACGCCGCGTCCAGGGAGCAATGGCGAGCACTATCTCCTCATCTGCGGCGAGGGGCGGTTCAAAGCCTTCAAGACGCTCGGGCATCAAGAGATCCCGGCAATGGTGATTAACGTCGATGACGAATCGGCCTTCATCATGAGCCTCACCGAGAACATCGCCCGACGAAAGTTCAGCCCGTTGGAATTGCTGTCCGGCATCGAGCAGCTGCGGGATCAGGGCTATGACAAGAAATCCATTGCCCAAAAGACAGGCCTGAGTCCGGAGTACGTGCAGGGCATCCTGCAGTTGCTGCAGAACGGTGAACAGCGACTGCTGATGGCCGTCGGCAGCGGGCGCATCCCTCTTAACGCGGCGATCACCATCGCTGGCGCGGGCAGCGACGAGAAAGCCATTCAAGCCGCATTGCAAGATGCCTACGAAACCGGAAAGCTGCGTGGCAGCCAGTTGATCCAAGCCCGTCGTGTGATCGAACGTCGCCGCACCCAAGGCAAATCCATCGGCGGCAGGATGACCTCCCGCAAGACCAATGAGGATGTCACCACGTCCAGCCTGGTGAGGAACTACCAGCGGGAAGTCGAGCGACAGAAGCTGCTGGTCAGGAAAGCAGAGACAGCTCAACGCAACTTGCTATTCATTGTCGGGGCCCTGCGCCAACTGCTGGCCGACGAGAATTTCACCACCCTGCTGCGCGCGGAGGGGCTGGACACACTGCCCCAGTATCTGGCGGAGCGGGTTTGGGCTCGAGGGAGCGGCGCATGAGCAAACCGCCCTTGGGCTTCGTTCCGGAGCCATTGGTTCTGCCCCTCTCGTCCGTCCTGCCCTCGCGTAAGACGCCAGAAGGCTTGCTTGCCTCACGGAAATTCAAGCAGATCACCGCATCTATCGAGGCGGTCGGGCTGATTGAACCCCTGTCGGTGGGAAAGCCCAACCGCGAGGGGCAGCACATCTTGCTGGACGGGCACACACGGCTGGTGGCGCTGAAGCAGCTGGGCTTCGACAAGGCACCGTGCCTCGTGGCCACCGACGACGAGAGCTACACCTACAACAACCGGATCAATCGCCTCTCCAGCATTCAGGAGCACCTCATGATCCGTCGCGCTGTCGAACGGGGTGTCACCCCGGAAAAGCTGGCGAAGGCCTTGGACGTGGACATCAGCCACATCATCAAGAAGCTAAACCTGCTGGAAGGCATCTGCCCGGAGGCCGCCGAGTTACTGCGCGACCAGACGTTTTCGGCAAACCTTGGTGCGGTCCTGCGCAAGCTCAAGCCAACGCGTCAGGTTGAGTGCGTCGAACTGATGGTCAGTGCCAACAACATCACGGTCGCCTATGCCCAAGCCTTGGTTGCGGCGACACCCAGCAACTTGCTCGTCGGCGAGACCAAGCCCAAGAAGATGACCGGCGTCAGCGCCGACCAAATGGCCAAGATGGAGAGGGAAATGGGCAATCTCCACGAGCAGTTCAAGCTCGCCGAGCAAACCTATGGTCAGGACATCCTCAACCTGGTGCTGGCCAAGGGCTATCTCGCCAAGTTAATGGCGAACGAAGCCATCTTGCGTCACCTGACCAGGAACCACCCCGACGTGCTGAACGAGTTCGACAGCATCGTCCGTATGGTGGCGCTGGACAAATAAGCGGCGCGCAATCGGCGTAGTGAGCGAAATCCTTCCCATAGGAAGGTCGTGACGGCGTCAACGCAGGCGGCCACGGTTCTTTAACAATCTGGAAGCATCAGGGTCATCGCCCCTAAAACGGAGTTTCTGCCTCCCTTCGTGATCAAGGGCGGTGACCGACAGGCTTGCCGCTGGCCTGCCCACGCGCATCGGGGCCTGCGCCTGGGCGAACAGCGGCACCAATCAATCTGCCACTCTCTCCAGAGTGGCCGGCTAGATAGGGCCCTTGTGCCTAAAGTCGTTGTTTGGTCGGTTATCAGCAGTCAGGTCTGATCCCGCTTGGCTTTTCTGCAGAACAGCGCGTTCATATGCATGCCTGCCGACGCCAAGAGACAACGATGCCAAACCCCTTCGAACGCTACCGCCAAGAGCCACGCACGCTGCGCGGGAAGGTCTCTGGCGTGTCAACCAGCGGGCGAGGAGTCCTGACCCACTTCGCATTGCCGAAGTCAAGTCAATACTGTAAAGTGCAGTACATTTACAGTGGTTTCTGGAGAGGCTATGGCCACAGTCAAGACTGCCACGCTCACATTTCGTATCGACCCCGGACTAAAGGAAGCGCTTCGCATCGCGGCGGATCAGGAGCATCGATCCATCGCGAACATGGTCGAAGTGCTGATTCGGGGCTACTGCGAGCGGCACGGCATTGCGATTCCGCACTCCGAGGAAACCAAGAACAACAACGGAGCTCGTTCATGATCAAGACGGTCAAGCAAGCCTGCCGGTTCAACCCCATCATCCGCGACTATCGGATGAGCCAGGGGATCGAGAACCTCGCAGACCTCATCAATGACGCGGGTGACGGCGGTGAGTTCTTCTCACGCAACTTCGTCACCCACGGCATGGATCAGCTTTTCCGCGAAGGTCTGCTGCGTCTCTCCGGCAAGTCAGATCAGGCGGTGTTTGAGCTGACCCAGGCGATGGGCGGCGGTAAGACGCACATGATGATCGCGCTGGGCCTTCTGGCACGCCATCCGCATCTGCGCAAGAACGTTCTGCCAGCCGACTTGGCTTCACGCGTAGATTTTGGGCAAGCGCGTATTGCCGCGTTCAACGGCCGCAACAACCCCGATAACTTCATCTGGGGCGAGATTGCTACCCAGCTAGGAGCAGCCGAAGCCATCAAGCCCTACTGGGCGAATGGCCCCAAGGCTGTCGATCAACGTCAGTGGAAGGAAATCATTGGCGACAAGCCGACGCTGATCCTGCTTGACGAACTGCCGCCCTATCTCGACAACGCTAGTACGCAGGTATTCGGTCAGGGCACGCTGGCCAACATGGCGGTCTACAGCCTCTCCAGCCTGATGAGCGCAGCGCTAGAGCTGCCCAACTGCGCCATCGTGGTCGCCAACCTGTCGGGCAGCTACAAGGCCCAGACTAAGGCGCTGGCCGACGCCATCTCCAACCTGCAGCAGGAAACCCGCCGCCAGGCGATGACCATCACGCCGGTGCAACTGGCGGGCAACGAAATCTACGAAATTCTGAAGAAGCGCCTCATCGACGAACTGCCGGATGAGCGGGTTATCTCTGATGTCGCCGAGGAGTACGCGCAGCAGATCAAGAAAGCCGAGGATGGCGGCTACATCGTCGCCAGCAGCATCGAGCAGATCGCCGAGCAGGTGCGGGAAACCTATCCCTTCCATCCCTCGTTCAAGCACCTCGTCGCGCTGTTCAAGGAGAACGAAGGCTTCCGTCAGACCCGTGGCCTGATGCAGTTCACTGCGCGACTGCTCAAGAGTGTTGACGAGCGCGAAGCCGACGACGTCTTCCTGATCGGCACACAGCATCTCAACTTGAACGACGAGCAGGTCAAGGACGAGATCGAACGTATTGCGCCCAAGCTGATGCCAGCGGTGACGCGCGATATCGCCGACGCGGGTAACGCCATCGCCGAACATATCGACATCGAACTGGCGGGCGACGCCGCGCAGCAGCTCATGACCTTGCTGCTGTCATCCAGCCTGTCGCGCGCTGTTGGTGGACGTATCGGTCTTACGGAGAGCGAACTGATCGAGTTCCTGGCCGCGCCCCAACGCAAGCCCGACGAGTTCCTTCAGGCCATGCAGCGCTTGCGCGAGTCGGCGTGGTACCTCCACCGTGAAGAGCAACGCTTTTTCATTAAGGAAACCGAGAACCTGTCGCGTCAGATCGAGCGCAACGCCAAAGAAGTTCCACAACCCAAGGTCGATCAGGCGCTCATCAATCGACTCTCGGGTATCCTCGCTCCGGTCAGCAAGATCGCCTATCAGGACGTGCAGGTGCTGCCCCGGCTGGATGAACTCAAGCTCGGTGGCCCACGCACGCTGATCGTCATCAAGCCGGATGGCAAGATGCCGCCCAGTGAATTGCAAAACTTCTTCGACTACCAGCAGGAGAAGAACAACCTGCTGGTGTTGAGCGGTCAGGACAGCCTGCTGGCCGATGCGGTCGAAGAGCGGTTGCGCGAGCTGTACGCCATTGAGCAGATCCACAAGCGTCTCAAATCCGGCGACACCTTGTTCGAGGAAGCCCGGGATCGCTTTGAAGAAGCGGAAGATCGCTTCGGCAAGGCGCTGTCGGCGGCCTACAACCGCCTGTACTTCCCTGCCAACGACCCAGTGGACGGACGGGACGTGCTGGCCGGGGTCACCATCGACCAAGGCCTGAAGCTTGGCCAAGGTGATCAGTCCGCCGAGACGCAGATCGAAAAACTGCTGGCCAGCCCGCGCGCCGACTACAAGCTGGTCGCAGAGCTGAGCAAGGACAACTTCGACGAATGCTTCGCGCAGGCCGAGGAGTACCTGTGGCCGTCTGGCAAGGACAACCGTCGCACCCCTTGGAAGGACGTCGCTACCCGCGCTAAATGCTCTCCTATCTGGCCGTGGATGCCGGGTGCCAGTGGCCTGGATACGCTCAAAACCGAGGCTCTAAAACAGGGTCGCTGGCGCTTGGGCGAGGACGGCTACATCGAGAAGGGGCCGTTCCCCAAGGACAAGGCCACCGTCAACGTGTCCGTCATCAACGTCAAGCCGGACACCGGCGAGACGGTGTTGAGCCTCACACCACGCCACGCAGGTGACAGTCCGGTCGTCTATTGGTCGACCAAGGCCGACGTCTCTGACAAGGACAACAAGGTCGAGGACTTGGACAACTTCAGCTCGACCGAAGGCACCTTGTACTTCTGGGTCAAGGACACAACAGGCCAGCATGAAAGTGCAGCGGCTACTCGCTGGCTTGCCGACCTCAAGATCCGTCATCAGGTCGAACCAGCTGCTGACAAGCGCCGTGTCACCCTGGCCGCCACACCGCACGCTGACATCTACTACACCCTGGACGGCTCCAACCCCAAGGACGGCACCCGCTACGACGCGCCGTTTGAGATCGGTTCAGCAAGTTGCCGCCTGCTGGTGTTCGCCCGCGCACGCGAGGCTAACAAGACAGCGGATTTCCAGATTCCTGCCAGCGGCGACAAGACAGTGCAGATCGTCGACAGTAAGCCCGCGCGCCTGCAAAGCAAGCGTGTTGCTCTCGACACGACCGACCGCGTCTTCAGCGTCATCAACCGTTTCCGCGATCAGCCGGGCACGCGCTTCAAGGGTGTGCGCGTCGAAATCGGTGAGGGCGAGAACACCGTAACCGTGCGCTTCCAGGAGCGCGAAGTCACCGCCGCCATCATCGAAGGCGTCGTCAACAGCTTGCGCGATGTGCTCAAGGAGCCCGACGCCCCGCTCAACATTGCCATTGCCGACGGCATCGCCTTCGATACTGGCTTTGCACTCAAAGAATTCGCCAAGCTGGCCGGAATCGATCTCAAGCCGGGCGACATCAATCAGGAGGAATGAGGATGGCCAGAGCCGCAGGTAACACACCAACGCCCAAGGCGCGTGCGCAAGTGCTGCACACGCTGGGTTTTGGCGTGCCTGCGACTTCTGACCCCCATCACTTCAAGGTCGTTATTCCCAAGGCCAGCACGGGCAAAGTTCAGATCAGCGAACACCTCGGCTTGCAGTCTGCAAGCAACGACAACGCAGTGATCGACCGCGTTCTACTGGATCGCCCGCGCTGGACCGCCATCCGCGCCGAAGTTCAACGAGCCTTCAACGCTCGTCTGGCCGCGCACGGCATCAAGCCCGGTACGTGGAAGGTCGGCGACAACCCGGTGGATCGGTTGCTCGGCAAGGAATTATGCGTACTGGCCTGGGCCGTCGAGCAGATGGAGATGGAGAAGATTCCAGTCGCTGTGCGCAACTGGTTGGCGCTGCGCCCGGAGGAACGCTGGTGGCTGTTTGGCATGACGGCCATGAGCACCGGCGGGGTGATGGATGGGGGCAAGGGCTGGCGCGCAGCGCTCAAACACGCCTTGGGCGATGTGGCACAGAGCGAACTGCTCGCTCCTCGTGCCCGACGCGGCAAGCCGGAACAGGAAGTTGCCCAAGCCTCATTGGGGCTGTTCGGAGACGAAGCGCCATGAACGCCGTGCCCCCGCAGCCGAAGATCTACCACATTGCCCACGTAGATCGTCTGCCATCCATCGTGGCAACAGGTGGCCTATTGTCGGACGCAATGGTGCAAGCGCAGGCGCTGGGCGGAACGATGATTGGGATGAACCACATCAAGCAGCGTCGTTTGACTGAGCTTCAGCTTGCAAGTCATCCCGGCTTGTTCGTCGGTGCCTGCGTGCCGTTTTACTTCTGCCCGCGATCCGTGATGCTTTATTTGATTCACCGACGCAACGCAGAACTGGCTTACCAAGGTGGGCAAGCGTCCATCATCCACTTGCAGGCGGATTTGGGCGCAGTTGTGGCCTGGGCCAACGCGCAACCCGCTCGCTGGGCGTTCACGCTATCAAACGCCGGATCGTATTTTTTTGAAGACCGCAATGACTTGGCGCGTCTTGATGAAATCAACTGGGCGGCGGTGCAGGCGAACAACTGGAGTGGCGGCCTGAAAGAAGGCAAGCAAGCCGAGTTCCTGTTGGAGCAACATTTTCCGTGGCACCTGATCGAACGCATCGGCGTGCAGTCGGCCACGGTCTATCGACAAGTCGTCAACGCCCTTCCGGCGCACGGACACCGGCCTCCGGTCGAAGTGCGCCCGGACTGGTATTACTGAATGAGAGGAGCACAGCCATGATCGAGTACACCTCGGGCGACATCCTCCAGTGTGAGGCCGACGCACTGGTCAACACCGTCAATTGCGTCGGCGTGATGGGGCGTGGCATCGCCTTGCAGTTCAAGAACGTCTTCCCCGAAAACTTTAAGGCTTATGAGGCCGCCTGCAAACGCGAAGCCGTGCAACCTGGTCGCATGTTCGTTTTTGAAACGGGGCAGCTCACGTTGCCGCGCTTCATCATCAACTTCCCGACAAAGCGCCACTGGCGCGGCAAGAGCCGTATTGAAGACATCGATGCGGGCCTTGTCGATCTGGTCAATGTCATCCGCAACAAGGGCATCCGCTCCATCGCCATCCCGCCGCTGGGCGCAGGACTGGGGGGGCTGGACTGGAACGAGGTGCGACCACGCATCGAGCACGCACTGGCAGAGCTTGCCGACGTACGCGTGCTGGTGTTTGAGCCCAAGGGAGCCCCGGCCAACGACAAGATGGCACACGTGCGCGAGGTGCCCAAGATGACAGCGGGTCGCGCCGCCTTGGTGGAACTGATGCAGCGCTATCTTGGCGGCCTGCTTGACCCCTTTGTCACCCTGCTGGAAGTCCACAAGCTGATGTACTTCATGCAGGAAGCAGGCGAGCCGCTGCGTCTCCAGTACGTCAAGCATCACTACGGTCCTTACGCCGAGAACCTTCGGCATGTACTGAAGGCGGTGGAAGGTCATTTGATCGCGGGTTATGCCGACGGCGGCGATGCGCCGGACAAGCCACTCACTCTGGTACCCGGTGCAGTGGAAGACGCCAAGGATTATCTGGATCAACACGACATCAGCCGCGCCCGTTTCGAGCGCGTAACCAAGCTGGTCGAGGGCTTCGAGTCGCCTTACGGGCTAGAGCTCCTGGCCACAGTGCATTGGGTGATGAGCCGCGAGGGTGCCACACAGCATGAGAGCGTAGAACGTCAGGTCTATAGCTGGAACGCACGCAAGCAGCAGTTCACCCCGCGCCAGCTAGCCATTGCCGAAGAGCGGCTGCGCTCCCACGGCTGGCTGTCACCTGACGTGGCTTCGGCCCATTGAGGATTCATCAGGGAATGCAAAAAACAACAATCACTCTCACGCCCTTGGCCCTGAAAGATGCGCCCGCGCTAATCGAGTCGGTTTTTCCCGCCCAGAAGGTGTCGTTCGAGGCACAAAAGGAGCGCAAGGCAAATCTTGGCCAAACCCTGACCGGGCTGGGCTCCTACTGGAAGGGGCGCAAGCCACTGATTTTGGTGCGAGCCATCGTGCTTGGCACTCTGCTACCGCCCACTGACGACGCGGAAGCCGATCTCGCCATCTTCGAAAAGCTGATGGCCTTCGACGATGAAGGATTGGCCCGGCGGGCATTGGCTGCCAACGCGTTCTCGGTGTCCAAGCTCCAGGAGATGATCCCCATCTCGGACCCGGAGCGCTACTTTGGCGGACGTGGTTGGCGACGCGACATCACCGATGACGACAAGCTGGTGCTGTACCGCCAGGCGCTGGCCACCCTGTCAGGTTACGAAGAAAAGGCCAGCATCAGCAAACGCCCGGAAGAACTGGATCAAGACTGGCTCTTCGCCCCGGTGTGGGCAGAGGTCAACCGTCACTATGCTCATCTCGGTTTGAGCGTGCAGTCCTTGCCCGAGCTGGTGGAACAGCTGGGCGTATTGCGCTACGGCCACCGCGCCCGCGTGGGTGACACCTTTAGTGGCGGTGGCTCCATTCCGTTCGAGGCCGCGCGCATCGGATGCGACGTGTACGCCTCTGACCTCAACCCCATCGCATGCATGCTGACTTGGGGCGCATTGAACATCATTGGTTCAAGCCCGGAGCGACGCTCAGAAATCGAAAAGTCACAGGAACGTGTTGCCAAGTCGGTGGATGCGGAGATTACGAAGCTGGGCATCGAGCACGACAAGCAAGGCAATCGCGCCAAGTCATATCTTTATTGCGTAGAAGCCCGTTGCCCGGAGACGGGATGGATGGTTCCTCTGTCTCCCTCGTGGGTGATCTCTAAGGGCCGGAACATCATCGCTCGCCTGAAGCCGGATCACGGCAACAGGCGATTCGACATCGAGATTGTCAGTGGCGTTTCGGACAAGGAAGCAGCGGCTGCAGATCAGGGTACGGTACAAGACGGCGACATGGTCTATACGCTGGACGGAAAGACCTATCGCACGCCCATCAAGACGCTGCGCGGCGACTATCGGAATGCCGATGGCAGCACGGGCAACCGCCTACGCCGTTGGGAGAAGAACGATTTCAAGCCGCGCCCTGGTGATATTTTTCAGGAGCGGCTCTACGCAATACACTGGATCGCCAAGGACTCGCTCACCAAGTCCCGGCAGGAAACTTGGTTTGCCGCCCCGACCGATGCCGATTGGGAATGTGAGCGCCGCGTGGAAACGCTCGTCGCCGAAAAGCTGAACCTCTGGCAGGACGAAGGCTTGGTGCCGGATATGGCGATTGAGCCAGGCGACAAAACCGATGAACTGATCCGCACGCGCGGGTGGACGCATTGGCACCATTTATTCAATGCGCGGCAGCTGCTTTTGATCTCGCGCTACTTCCAGCATCGCACGCCGGAAGACTACGTCTTCAACGCCAAGTCGCTGGATTGGAACTCCCGGATCGCCAACTGGATGAACCATTGGGAGAAGACCAACAACGTCTTCTACAACCAAGCGTTGAACACGTTCTACAACTACGGCATCCGCTGCTTTTTCAGCCACGAAGCAGGCCGGTCGTTCGGCTTTGCCAACAGTCCGCTTCCAGAGACTCGCCGGTCGATCAAGTGCCGTGATGCAGCCAAGCTTGAAGACGACGCCGATATCTGGATCACCGATCCACCCTATGCGGATGCGGTGAATTACCACGAGATCACCGAATACTTCATTGCCTGGTTGCGCAAGAACCCACCCAAACCCTTCGATGACTGGGTGTGGGATTCGCGCCGCGCACTGGCGATCAAGGGGTCAGACGACGAGTTTCGACGTGGCATGGCTGCCGCCTACAAAGCAATGGCCGATCACATGCCTGACAACGGCATGCAGTGCGTGATGTTTACCCATCAGGACACTGCCGTCTGGGGCGACCTGATCGGCATCTTCTGGGCTGCGGGCCTACAAGTTGTGGCGGCGTGGTACATCGCAACGGAAACCAATGCAGCCATCAAGAAGGGAAGCTTTGTTCAAGGCACCGTCATCCTGATGCTCAAGAAGCGCGCGGCTGGCGAGCGAACTGGCTTCAAACAGCGCCTGCTACCCGCTGTGCGGCAGGAAGTGGCGCGCCAGATCGAAACCATGATGCACTTGAACGACACCGTGGCCGCCCACCACGGTGAGCCGGTGTGGGGCGACTCCGATTTGCAGATGGCCGGTTATGCGGCAGCGCTCAAGGTGCTGACCGCCTACACACGCATCGGCGACGAGGACGTCACCAGCTTCGCCCTGCGCCCGCGTGCACGGGGTGAAGTGACCGTGGTGGACGAAATCGTCCAGCAAGCAGCGGAAACCGCATCCAGCCTGCTCGTTCCAGAGGGCCTCACCGCCGACGCGTGGGGGCGCCTCACTGGCATCGAACGCTTTGTACTGCGGATGATGGACATGGAAACCGCAGGCACGTCCAAGCTGGACAACTATCAGAACTTCGCCAAGGCGTTCCGCGTGACGGACTACAGCCGCGTGATGGGCGACATGCGCCCCAACAACGCACGCCTCAAGCGCGTCAGCGAATACGCTTCGCGCGATCTGACAGATGCCACCGAGATCGGCTTGACGCGGCTGGGTCAGCTCATCATCGCATTGCAACAGCTGCTCAAGGACACGGAGGCGCAAGTTATCGTCGAACAACTGCGAGCCGAGATGGCTGACTTCTTGGAGGCCCGATCCCTGCTTGTGGACATGCTGGCCTTCATCGAGCGCAAAGCGCCCGAATCTGAGGTGCGCTCTGCCGCCGAGGTACTGGGTGCGCGTCTCAAGAATCTGCGCTTCGGCGACTGAGGTCTTGAGCCATGAGCATCCGGCGCTTCTCTTCGCGTACCCATCGGCTGGATGCCAGCTTCCTGATGCAGCATCTGGCCGGTGCGCGGAGCTACAAGCGCATTGCGGGCTACTTCACCAGCTCGCTGTTCGAAGTGGCTGGCGAGGCGCTAGAGCACATCCCCGAGGTCAAGATCGTCTGCAATGTGGACATCCACCCAGACGACCTGAAGGTGGCGCAACTGCGCGAGAGCAAGATGCTCGGCCGCTGGAACGAGCGCGCCCTGGAGGCCGAGGCTCTGCTGAACCGCGAACGCTATCGGCGGCTGGACGCCTTCCTGGCCAAGCATGGGCAGGCGGTGCGAATCGCGCCGGATGACATCTGCGGTTTTGTGCACGGTAAGGCCGGCGTGATTACCTTAGCCGATGGCCGCAGGCTGGGTTTCATCGGGTCGATGAACGAGACGCGCAGCGGCTGGCAGCGCCACTACGAAATCTTGTGGGAGGACGAATCCCCGGAGGGTGTGGCGTGGATCGAGGAAGAATTCGACTTTCTCTGGAACGCAGCAAAACCACTGCCTCAGGCAGTGATCCGCGAGGTACATCGGCGCGGCTATAGGCGAGAGATCGAGTTCGTCGAAATCGACGATGACGAAAACCTTGCCCCTGCAGCGCTGATTGAATCGCCGCTATACCGCGAAGGCCAGCAGCTACAGCCGTGGCAGCAAGGGTTTCTGACCGAATGTCTGCGCCATCAGCGGCTTTACGGCACGGTGCGCCTGCTGTTGGCCGACGAAGTCGGACTGGGAAAAACGCTGTCGCTGGCGACGGCCGCACTGACGCTTTGCCTGTTATCAGACAAAGACAATGGGCCACGCCGCCCAGTCGTTATCTTTGCCCCGGCCACACTGACCGAACAATGGCAGACCGAAATGCTGGACAAGCTGGGCATCCCGACCGCACGTTGGGATACCGTTGGCAAAGTCTGGCTAGATGCTGACGAGAGAGTGCTGTCGCCTGCCGGGCGCGAGCAAATCGCCCATTGCCCGCTGCGCATCGGCATTGTCTCCACAGGCTTGATGATGCGCGACTCCCTGGAGAAGCAGCACCTGCTCGGTATGCGCTTCGGTGTGGTGATTCTCGACGAAGCGCACAAAGCCAGAACCCGCCAGGGTTTCGGCAAGGAAGCCGGAACACCGAACGAGCTGCTGGCCTTCATGCGTGAGATCGCAGCCCGTGCCGATCACGTGCTGCTGGGCACGGCCACGCCGATCCAGACCAACCCTGCTGATCTATGGGACTTGCTGGGCATCCTGCACCAAGGCTCAGGCCGCTTCGTGCTCGGCCACGACCTAGCGCCGTGGCACCGACCCGACGAAGTGCTCGACATTCTCGCGGGCCGCGTGGAGGTGGAATCGCTCACTCATGCGTGGGAACTGCTGCGCTCGCCACTTCCGCGCATGGAATCAACCAGTGAGCCTCGCGCCCGACGTTTGTTCTCCGCTATCCGGCAAGACTTGGGTTTGCAGAACGGGGAGTGGCAAACCAACCGTTCGCTGGCCGATCTGACGGAAGAAACGCGGGAGATTCTGGAAGAGGAGCTGGAGCGCCGCATATCAGGTGCAACGCTTTTCCAGCGCGAAAACCCGCTGGTACGCCATGTCGTGCTGCGCAAACGCCAGCAGCTTGAAGATGCGGGGCTGCTGGCTCGCGTCGGCGTGGACGTGCATCCGGAACGAGAACAAGCATCGGAGCAGCGCGCTTTCGATGCCTTGTTCGAGGGAAAGGCGCTGCGCACGTCGGAAGATTTCCGGCAGGCCTATGGCGAAGCCCGTGCTTTCGGCAAAGCACTGGCCAAACGCGGTAAAGGCAGCGGTTTCATGAAAAACCTCATGGAGCAGCGCATCTGCTCTAGCGTCCACGCGGGCTTAGCGACCGCCCGGCGCTTGCTGCAAGGCGATGCCGAGCACGAGGAAGACGAAGAGCAGGAAGTTGATCTCAAAGTCGAGACAGGTGAGGAGCGCGAAGTTTTGCAACGCCTCATTACCCGACTCGAGCGGTTGGAGGCCGATCCGAAGATGGAGGCCGTCGTCAACTTTCTCGATAAGGAGAAATGGCTGGGATTGGGCGTCATCATCTTCAGTCAGTACTACGACACCGCGAAGTGGCTGGCCGATGCGCTGGCGGCCCGCTATCCCGAGGAGGCGGTGGGCCTGTACGCAGGCGCGGGCCGCAGTCGCCTCTACCAGCGTGGTGACAGCGTGAGTGTCGAGCGCGAAACGCTCAAGCGCATGGTGGCCGAGCACCAGATTCGCGTCATGGTGGCAACCGATGCCGCCTGCGAAGGCTTGAACCTGCAAACGTTGGGCACGTTGATCAACGTCGATCTGCCGTGGAATCCGACGCGCCTCGAACAGCGGATTGGCCGGATCAAACGCTTCGGACAGAGGCGTGAAACCGTGGATATGCTGAACCTCGTGTTCGAGCAGACCGTGGACGAGAAGATCTACGAACGCCTGTCCGAACGGATGAAGAACCGCTACGACCTTTTCGGTTCACTGCCGGACACCATCAAGGATGAGTGGATCGAGGACATCGAAACACTGGGTGAGCGGCTGGACGACTACATCAACGCACAGAAAACCGCGACGGGCTTTGACCTACGCTACACCGGCACGATGATGCCACCGGACAAGGATTGGCGTGAGTTCACAGAAGTCTTGTCGCGGCGCGATCTCGCCACCCTGATGAGCGCAGCCTGGGGTTAATCAATGCATCCTTTTTCCATTACGTTATTTGCGACTTCTGGTGACCCAGAGGGCATTCGTCACCTCGACAAGTCGAACTGGTCGGGCTACGGCGTCGTCTTCAACAAGGAGCTTTTCCATCTGTTGAAGCAGGAGCCGGGCTTCTCGCAGGCCGGTATCTACATCCTCGTCGGCAATGCAGCCGAAGAGACGATCTACATCGGCGAGGCCGACCCCGTTGGTGACCGGCTGAAGAACCACGTCTCGAACAAGGAAGGTTGGGTGTGGGGCGTCTACTTCTTCGACCGTAATCACAAGATCGGCAAGACCGAGGTTCAGTACCTGGAGTCGGCGCTGGTTGCACTGGCCAAGAAGCACGACCGGGCCATTCTGCTGAACAAGAACAACCCCACGGCTCCGACGATGGCCCCCGCTGCGAAGGCCACGGCCCAGGCGTTCCTCGCCGACATGTTGCTGATCCTGCCGATGCTTGGCATCAACGCTTTCACCCCGCCGAAGCAGGAAGACCCGAATGATCAGGTGCAGCCTGTTGGTTCGGAGAACGACAAGTTCGACACCATCGTCGTCCCTGCACGTGAGGAAGGATTCAAGCAGCGCTTCCTGAACGAGAACTGCTGGTTTGCCGTTCGGATTAATGCGAAGCACATCTCGAAGCTGAAGTTTATCGCGGCCTATCAGGTCGCTCCCGTTGCAGCGATCACCCACATTGCTGAGGTCGAGGCCATCCTGCCTTATAACGACACCGGTAAGTACATGATCAAGTTCAAAGGGCCAGCGACTGCGATTGTCCCGATCCCGCGCCCGGAGAACAGCGAGGTCAATATGCAGTCGTCCCGCTACGCGCTGCGGGAGAAGCTGCTGGCAGCGAAGAATTTGGACGAGGTTTGGGCGTAAGGATAGAGGCGAGTCAGGCAGAGAGAAGATGCGCTTCAGCCTCGCGGCGGGCGAGTAAGCCCGGCAGCACCCGACCTCCGCCATACACCCAACGGCGGAGTTCTTGGCTAGCGGCGACCCAGTCACGCTGATTGACGCGCCGTCGCAGCGTCGACGTTTGCAGTCGCCCTGCGCCAAGGTTGAACGTGAAGTCCACGATGGCAGCGAGCCGCCCCTCGGGCTCAGTGGCCAGCATCGGGCAGTAGCGCAGTGTGGCGGCGAGTGCCAATTGGATGTCGCGCGCCAGATAGACCTCGGCTTCCGCCTCTGTGATCGGTGGGTGCTTGGGATCGCAAAGGTGGCCGTACCCAATTGTCCAGAAACCTGCGGGGCAGATATAGGGAACAGCAGTGATCTCGATTCCGCGTTTCACCTTGCGCTCGAATCCCTCGAAGCGCTTGGCCAGATCAATGGCCGCTTGAGGCATTTCGATCATGGCCGTACCCGGTCAAACACGCGCCCGAGGAACCAGAAGTTCAGCACCCCGGCCCACAGCGCCTGATCGGCCTCCGTCCAGGCATGCAGGATGGCCATTCCCCAGCCAGCACCTGCAGTCACTGCCGCCGCGAAAGCGGCTGTCTTGGCGGCGCAGTACAGGGCCATGAACCAGTAGGTGATGACGGGGCGCACGCTGATCGACAAGGCATCGGCCCAGCGAACCCCGGTTTTCTCGCCCTGAGTCCGCACTGCTTCCCGCAAGGTTTCGATGGCACCGACGTTCCATGCCGCGTCGGCACCCGCGCCGATTTCCGACATTCGCTGCGCGCCACGAATCTTCTCGAACTCCAGCGCCTTGTCCTGCATTGCCAGTTCGTGGCCACGCTCACCCTTGCGGTCGAGCCATTTGAGGATTTCAGGTGCGAGACGGAAGGCCCCTCCGAGGAGACCACCGAGCAGTGTCTCGATCATTGCGGGCCTCCCATCAGCTTGAGCTTGATCGCAGCACCAACCAGCAGTGCGGCCAGGATGCCGGTGGTGATGACCTTGACGGTGGTCTGCCACGCGGTACGCCGGGCATCACGCCAGGCTTCCAACAGGTCGCGTAGTTCGCGGATGTCGCGTGCTGCGTGGCCGTTTTCCAGGCCAAGGTGGGTCAGGACACGCTCGGCTCCGCGTTCAGCGGCACGATCCAGCAGTTCGTCGAAGTCCTCGCGGCGCAAAAGGAGCATGTTCTCGACGAGCGCAGGCTGTTGTTGTTCGGGTTCGGTCATTGCAGTCTCCAGAAATGCGAAACCCGCCCAGTGCGTGAACATCTGGGCGGGTTTCTGGTGGGTACGAAGATGGGAAATCAGATGGCGATGCCTGCGCTCCAGCCGGTGGACTTGTAGGCCGAGAGCTTGGCCTCGTCCTCGATGTAGCAAAGCCAGCCGATCTTGGGCGCGTGGTACTCCCAGGCATCGGCGATGCGCACGACGATCTGGTTGGTTTTTCCCGCCCACACACCCGTGGCAGCGGCAGGAATGAGGTAGCGGTCGCCGTTGGTGGGGCTGGCAGGTGGCGTGGTCAGGTCGCGGTCTTTCACGGACAGACCGACCACAGCGCCGAGGCGCTTGAGATTGGCATCCATGCCGCTGTCCCAGCCGCTCTCGCCGAGTGTCCAGCCGTAATTGAGTCCGAGGTTCGGATCGGTTGATGACATGGTTTATCTCCAGAGATTCGATGCTTGGCGAATGCGCCGGACAGCGTCCGGGTCGCCGGTGCGATGGCTTTGCTGCGGGTGCTGTCGCCAATGCCGCCCGACGATGGGCAGGTACAGCACGCCGCTGCGCTTGGCTACGAGCAGGGTCAGCAGCCAGTCGGCGAAGTTGTTGAGGTCGGTGGTTTCCTTGAGCACGGCTTCGACGACGGAGCGCCGCATCACGATCAGGCCGTGCACGTGGCTGGCGCTGTTGGCGTGTTGCCAACGGCTGTAGGCCAGCCGCCGCACGGCGATGTCCTGGCCGTTTTCGTCGGTCAGTGCTTCGTCGGTGTAGGCCATCACGGCCTGCGGGCAGGCATCCAGCGCATCGGCCAATTGTGTGAAAGCGCTGGCTTCGTACAAATCGTCGGGATCGACGAAGGACACCAGCGGCAGCGTGCCTTGTGCGTAGCCTGCCGCGCGTGCCTCGCCGATACGCCCCGGAATGCCGGGCAAAACGTGCAAACTGATCGGTGCTTCCTCGAGGCTGGCGATGCATGCCTCCCGCCATTCGGCAGACTCGTTCAGGGTGAGCAGATGAACATCGATGCGCGGCTCCATCACACACCTCCCCAATACTGTCCCCAGCGCAGGCCGTAGCCCGCGCGATCCATGACCCGCACCTGCGGCTGCCAGCTACTCAAACCATCGCGCTCGGCACTGATCTCAACCGTGATGCGGTCGCCCAGCGCACCGGCATCCAGCGCGGCCACTGCTGCCGTCCAGATAAAGGTGGTGCCGAGCAGTCCCGTTTCGGTGTGCGCCAGCACGCCATTGCGATTGCGGATACGCAGCGTGTAGGTCACGCCCAGTTCCGGCCCGATGTCGCCCTCGTCCTGCTGCACGAGATAGGCGGTCTGCTGCGTGCGGTCGCGATGCGCCCACGCGACGGTGAGGTCACCGGCCACCACGGCAGGCTCAGTCTGGCCATTAAGGCGGATACGACCGGGTGGATACGGCAAAGCCTGCCGACCAGCCAGCACCATCGGCTGCCCATTGGCGGCCAACACAGGATCGCCCTGATCGGTCGATGTGCGAGGAATCGCGCCCACGAACATCGATTCGCCCAGGGCGCGTTCGGCACCTTCCGATGCCAGCCATTCGCCGACACCGATCAGCCGACTCCCCAAGGCATGTGCTTGGGGTGTGGTGTCGAGCACGCCGCGTGCGAGATCGATGGTCGCGTTGGCAGCATCGAAGGCCAGGACGGCAACGGCCTCTGCAATCGCCCCACTGGCATCCACCAGATAGGCGTAATCGCCGACAGCCAGTCTCTCCGGCTGGCTGAAGGCCGTCACCGGAACACCAACGGCATCAACCTCGCTCGCAGGCAAAACGGCATTGAGCGTGAGCAGTGGCGCGTAGTCTTCACCCACGACGGCAGCGAGATCGCCGCTCGTAGCACCGGTGGCCAGTTGCCAGTTCAGTTGCCCGCTGCCACCGGCGGCGGCTAGCGCACCGAGATAGGTGTCCGTATCGGTCAGGTAGGCCAAATCTGCGCGCGACAAGCGCCGGGCCAATTCCCAATACGGCACCTCGACGGCCAGAACCAAGGCGGGCGACAACGGTTCGATGGTCGGCTCCTCGACGTGCGGTGGCGGAGGCGACAGCACGGTGTTGCTCATTCCGAATACATCTTCCATGGCTTCGATGCGCCACTCGGCCGCTACCAAGGTGCCGGTGTCGATGCCGGTGACGCGCACCACCATCTGATCCACACCCAGGCGCGGCCAGTTCAGCAGAAACACATCGCCCGGCAGCGGCGCACGTTCCAGGGTGTCGCGTGCCACGGTCAGACTCATCCGGGCCAAGGGCGAACCCAAGGCGCGCAGGTCACGCAAGGCCAGCCGCGCGGCCAGTGGCCCGTAGTTGACGCCCGGGTAGTCGCGGCGTTGATTGATCACGCCGCCTTGCAACTGGATGGCGGCCAGGTTCTCGACCGTGACGGCAGCATCGCCGCCGGTCTGCCAGTCGGTGTAGACCACGGTCAGTTCATTGGGCAGCTCGCCCCACTGGGCACGTTCGAAGCGTTCCAGCCGCACAATTTCGTCAGGCCCCAACTGCGGCAGGCTGTCGATCCAATAGTCGTCGCGCAGCAGCTTGAGCTCAAACGTGCCTTGCTCCGGATCGGTGTAGAGGATGCCGCCAATGTGGTCGATGACCTGGCCGATGAAGCTCTCGATGGGCTGCTGGCGCGTCCAGATTAGATTGAGGCCGAAGCCCTCGCTCGACAAAGCCCATGCCGCGTTCCAGAAACTCCAGCCGATGGTGCTCTGCGGATAGCCCATGCCCCAGTGCGGATCGGTGAGGCACTGCACCAGGATGTGTGCCGGGTTCATACCGACGCTGATCTCACGGCCTTCGTCCTCATCCCAGGTGCGGACTTCAGCGTTCCACTCCATCCACGGCGCATCGAACCAACCCGCCGTGAAGCGACGCACCCGTACCGCCCATGGCTTGATGTAGGGGTTGTTAGCCGCGAACAGGATCTTGCGCGCCACCAAGGACAACACGCCCCGAAATGCCGGAATGGAACTGCCGAGGCGGCTCATCAGGTAATCGTTACGCCCCTGACCGGCATGGCCAGACAGCACATCGATGGTGCCGACCACGCCGCCTTCGCGCTCGTCGCCGCCAAACAGCGTGGGCTTGTTGATCGAGAGGCTGCTCAGCCCGTGGCCGGTGGACAGCGGCGCGCGGTCGGCATCACCCCACGCGGTACGGTCGCCCATCTGGATTTCCTGCACGGCATCGACGGGCCCCTGGCACAAGGCCAGATGCAGCCCCATCCGGTAGCGGTAGCCAACGGTTTGCGATTTGCTGCTGCCACCCATCAGCCTTGCTCCCGCTGGCTGGATTGATTGCGGGCGTGCTCGACCACACGTTGGGCCATTGCATCGCCGGTGGCCAGCAAGGTTTCGGCGTCACAGCCATCGCGCAGGAAGGCCCGGAAATCCAGATCGTGACGCGCAAACCAAGTGCGCGTGCCGTTCACGCACAGGCCCACGGCGCGCACGTGATCGATGGTGATGACGGTCTGAGTGGTCATTTCTTGCCACCTTTCTTCTTGATCGGGTCGGCTTCGAGGTCGCCATACCAGACAACGTTGGAGCCACGCAGCAGCACGGTGCCGAACACGACGGGAATCGGTCGGCCTTCTTCTGCGGTGGGGGCATCGACGTCAGACAGGGACGCCGGTTTGGGTTCGGGCGGCTTCGGCGCGAGCGCGACCGAAACCAGCGCCGCCACCACGATGACGACGAGGTACCACATGGCGATTTCTCCAGGGATTCAGAACACGCCCGTCGAGAACGGGTTTTTGCTCGGGATGGCGGGAAAGCCGCCGTAGTTGTCGAGGTTGCCGAAGCGCGACTCGCACGTGGCCGTGCTGTGATCGCAGCCGACCGCCAGCAGAACCTCGGTACCGGCTTCAATGGCGACCGGATAGAGCAACTCGACGCCGCCACCGTAGTCATTGACGATCATGTGGCGGGCACCTTCCGGGGTTTGCAGCCAGCCACCGGCCAAGCCACCACTGACGCTGCTGGGCGTGCCACCATCGAGATCGACGTTGCGGCCATTGCTGTTGCTCACCAAGGCGCTGGCAGAAATCGGTGAGGCACCACAGGCAGCCGAATACAGCACGTGGGAACACTTGCGGCTGTAGAGCCGCCGCAACCCGATACGCTTGAGACTGACTTGCGCGGATTCGCAGCGAACGCGAGCCACATCGTCGGCGACTTCGACGCCCAGCACCCGGCCCATCCAGCGCGTGCCGGAGATCCACCAGTAGTCGCCCCAGGTATCGCGCCGTCCGATGCGCAGGGTGATCGAGGTAGTGTCGCCGGTCAGCGAGTTTGCGAGCAGGTGGCGCACCAAATCACAGTTCGGCGGCAGTTTCAGATCTAAGCCAGCCTTCGCAGCTTCAGCACCCAGCGCCAGTTCGTTGCGTTCCAAGGCCAGGCTCTTGTAGAGGTTGCCATCCAGATCAACATCGAATTCGTGCGGCGTCAGATAGAACTGCGCGCTGTTGCTGGCGAAGGCGTATAGCTCGACTTCCAGCAATGGGTTCTGGCTCATCGTGCTTACTCTCCCTCGTAGGTTTGACGGTCATTGCCGCGTGGTTCGGGCAACTGACGTGCTGTCAGGGTGATCTCCAGCAGCGTCGGGCTGTGCCAGTACAGATCGATGGCATCGTGGTCGAGGCGGCAGCGTACGAGGCGAATGACGCGGCTGCCTGCGGGCACCCAGTCGTCGAGCCCCGAGCGCAGCACCAGCACACCGCCTTGATCCAGATGGCAGGTCGCTGTTAGGGCGTACTGCCGATAGCCGTCTGGATGCACGATCAGGCAGGCGGCGGGGCGATGCCAAAAATCCGAAATTCGCGCGGAGATGTCTTTGCCATCCACGCGCAGGAAGCCATCCTCGGGATCGGCTTCGACGTTCACCCACAGGATCGGGGCCAAGCCATCGGGCAGCCAGAAGGCTTCCAGACGGCCTTGGGTGCGCCACAACCGCGCCCGCCAGATTTCGATTTCATCGAGTGAGCTGGCCAGATAGCGCCGCTGCAAAGTCGTCGTCGCCCACGGATCGTCCCGGCGCCCCCACGGATCTGCAGTCGAAAAGTCTTGGCGGGTGATCGTGGCTTGCGCGGCGGCTGTCGGATCGTCACGCCAGTTGCCATCCGGCCAGACCGGGACCTCGTCGAGCCATGGGTCATCGAGGACGTCCTGGTCGGGCAGTGGCGCAGGTTGGATCTGTGTGGGGATGTTGCCGCCGACCATACCGGGTACCCACTGCGTGAGATCCGCCGGGTCGATGGCTTTGCCCCACACCAAGGGCATGATGGTGCTGCCCACGGCTGCGGCGCGTGCCAAGGGCTCCGTCAGCCACAGCAGATCGCTTTCCACATCGCTGAGCTGGGCGATCTGCCAGCCATCGGCGGCGATGATCAAAATCCAGCGGCCATTGTTCTCAGTTGCCTGCCAGCCCTGCACACCGTCATAGGTCAGATGCACATTGGCCGAGAGTGGCCCGAACTGTCGCCCGTCAGCTTCGGTCACATTGAGTGCCAGTGCGCCACGTTCGCAGGACTCGGTCAGGTGCACCGCGTACTGCGGCAGCGGCCACAGCGCCATTTGACCGAGATTATCGGCCAGCCAGTCGGCCACCAGGGCATCGGTCTGCCGGGCGCTGCCCACCTTGTAGGTGAGCCAGCGCCGGGGAACACGGCGGCGTGCCTGCCGGGATTCGTTGCCACTGGCCAGCCGCGTGACGCTGGTCTGCCACTCCAGCCGTTCGACGAGGGGCTCCATCCAATCATGACGGAAGGCAAACACGCCGCGCTGCGCATCCGGCCAAGGCTGGTCGCCAAAGGCATCCATACCGGTGGCGACGATGGCGCTCGAGGCCGTATCACGGCGCAACACTTCGACCAGAAAAATCGGCGCATCGATGGGTGGCCAAGGGCCCACCAAGGATTCCGCCAACAGGCTGGCCGCAAGATTGGGCGGCAGCGTAGCGACAGCTGTTTCCGGCGTGAAGCTGGCTGCGCTCGCCCCGAAGGTGGCGCGCGAGAGCACTTCACTCTGGAAGGCGGGCAGTTCGCTTCCAGGCGTCGGCTTGCTGGAAACCTCCGCGAGGTCTTGAACGACGACGCGATCCGTCATGCCGACTCCACGCCGAACTCAGCAGCATTGAAGGCGGCCTCCGTCCACTGCACGTTGCCGTTCGGATTACGCTCAAACAGCGTGCTCTGCCAGGCCAGTTGCTCCTGCAGAATGATGTCGGTGCTGACGGCGCTTTGCGCACCACTGACCACGAGGCCTTTGACCTTGCCAAGACCGGCATCGGTCTTGCGCGCCAGCATCGTGAGCTGGACGCCGTAGATGGCGGGCGTGGTCATCACCGGCAGCGGCTCGACATCGAAGGACTGGCGCAACCCCACGTTCGGCGCATTTATCGCCGTAGCTTCGTCCTCGTCGCTCACGGCTTCCCATGCGGCCAAGTTACCCAAAGTCGCGACCGGACTGACGGTCCACTGGTTCAGGCTGCCATCGGCCTGAGCCTGCAAGGCATCGACGCGCACATCACCGAGGAAGGTGTTGTTGATCGTGCCGCTGGTGTCGGCGATGTAGAAGTCGTCGACGTCGATGGTCAGCGGACAATTCTGGCCGGGCACCGCACCTACGAATGCCGTGAGCAGTTGGCCGCCGCCCTGAATGGTGTTCTGCGCGGTCATCTGGATGGCCAGGATGCCGTTGATGCGCACTGACAGAATGCCGTTGCTGGTGCCTTGCGTGACCTGCAACTCGATGTAGTGCCAGCCGCGCGCCGGAGCGCTGGCGACTGAGACAGAGATCAACTGGTCATAGCCGTATTGCCAGCGGTAGAGCTTGAGCCGACCGTCCTCGCCGATTTTCACGAGATGCGCGACCTGCGAGTTGGCATCGCGCACGCCCAGCAGCAGCGGCTCGGTGTAAGTGTTCTGGTACGGCACCACGCGAATGGCTGCCCCGACGATCAGGCTGGTCTTGGTGGCGTCGAGGTTCTTGACATAGCCGCCACCCGAACCTTCCGGCAAACGCAGGGCATAGGAGGACGGACGACGGCCATTGATCCGGGTGGCCTGCGGTGACAGATACGCCGCCTTGCCACGTGCGAGCCACGGATCGCCAAAGCTGTCCACGGCCTGCGGGTCGTAGTGATCGAAACCGTCGATGAACAGAAGTGCCATTGGACTTTCCCCTGAATATTCAGCCTTGCAGCGCCGCACGGATGGCCCGTGCATTGCGCCCGATGATGTTGACGATGACTTTCTCTCCGGCAGGCGACTGCAGGTGGTCGTGGGTCACGCCCGGATCGACCGCGTTGACGATGCGCACCGCCTGATTCATCTGCGGCTGTGCGGGCGGCACTTTCACCTCCGGTACCAGCCCGCCCGCTGCGAAGGCCAGTTCGCCACCCTTGAAACGTGGGCCTGCCGACAAGCCGTTGAGCGAGTCGAGGAAGGCCACGCCGACCTGGCGCACGGCGGCCGCCCGCACCACGTACTCGCCTGCGGACAGACGCGCCGGGATCGAATCCGAGGTGGCGCTGCCCGGCCCGGAGACCAGGCCGCCTCCCGCGAACTTCTTGATGCCACCCAAGAGCGCCATGACCGCAGCGACCATGGCCACCATCGCGGCCACCGCGAGTGCCGGGCCAACATAGGGAATGGAAGCCTGCGACGCTGCAGCCCCGGCTCCCGCCTTGGCCGCATCCATCGACACCACGGCGGTGGTTTCGGTGGTCTTTTGCGCGACCTTGGCGGCGCTGGCCGCCGCATCGACGGTCTGTTCCTGCTGGATGAAGCCGAGCTTGAGCGCCAGCATCCGCGCCTGCATGGCGATCCACTGCTGGAAGGGTTGGATCACGATCTGCTGTAGGAAAGCATCGGCTACCTGCTGGAAGATGCTCGCCAAGGCACTGCGCCAGGTCTGCGCGCCGGTGATCATCCCGTTGAGCGCGCCACCAAAGCTCTCGCCGATGCGATTCCACAGCGGGGCCATTTCATCGACGGTGAGCTTGGTGCGATCCAGCTCGTTGCGCCACGCCTGCACGCGAATCACCGCATCCGGCCCGATGGCCTGCGCAGCTTGCTGCATGGTCGGCAACAGGCGCTCCATCTCGGTGGCTGATTGCTGTTGCAAGGCCACGATCTGCTGACGCGCCTGTGCTTCGGTCAGCAGCCCAGCCTGCTGCTGGGTCTGAATGGCCTCCTGCGCATTACGCAGACGCTCAGTGACTTGCCGCCACTGAGCTTCAAGCGCCGCCAGATTGGCCTGTGCAGCCTTCACATTGATCAGCCGATCAATGAGCGACACGCCGTCGGCATCGCTTTCTGCCGCCAGTCGCGCCCGTAGATCGCGGTAGCTGCGCTCGATAGCAGATTGCCGGTCGGCATCTGTGGCCGTGCCGGTGATCTGTGCCAGTTCCTCACGCGCCTGCGCCAAGGCATCGGCCAGCTCACGCTCGGCTTGCGCTGCCTTGCGCGCATTGGCCTGTTCGATGTCCGTGCGCCGGTTATTGAGCGTGATGAGGTCCGCTTCCGCCTTGGCCACTTCGGCCTTGGCACGCAGGCGGTCGTTTTCCGATTTGCCGGTATTGGCGACTTGCTGACTGCGGGCCAGCTCCTGCTGCTTGCGGGCAATCTCGGCATCGACCTCGCGCTGTTCGAGGGCAGTTTTCTGCGTGTAGTAATCGCGCACCGATACCAGACGGTCTTCGAGCGCAGCATCAAGCGCAGTTTGTTGCCGGTTCAGACCGTCCTTGAGCAGCGCGAACTCGGCGTCCAGCTGCGCTTTCATCAGCGTGCTCTGCGCGCCGGTCGTGTCCTGCGCTGGCTTGACGGCTTTGGGCTTGGTCAGGCGCTGAAGCAGTTCCGGATCGGCCTGGATCTTGGGTGCCTTGACCTCGATGGGCTTGGGGTCGAACAGGCTGTCACGAAAGGACGCCAGTTCATCCAGCCGTTTGACCAGATTGCCCTTGAGGTCGGCAATGATGGCCTTGGCCCCATCGGTGTTGCCCTTGAGCGCCTCGACCGCCGCCGCCACACCGGCACCAATGGCCTCGCCCAAGGCGACTAAGGCCTTGCCAACGGTGGCGGCACCCAGTGCCAGGGTCTTGAGCACCAGCACCACGCCATCCAGGATCGCGCGCAGTGTGCCGCCTTGCTTGGCCGACTCGACCATGCCACCGGCCATATCGTTCAGGGCGGGCAGCAAGGACGCGATGATCTGGTTGCCGATGCTGGTGGTGGCCAGTTTCAGCTTGTCGAGCGCATCGTTAAAGTTGCCCGCCTGCGCCGCAGTCTCACTACTCATCTGCACGCCGAGCGCCTGCATCTCGGCAGCCAACTCGTTGATGCCGTCGCGCCCCTGATTCAGGAACGGGATCAGCTCGGCTCCCGACTTGCCGAACAGTTGCACGGCCAGCGCAGTCTTTTCCGCGCCGTCGGGCATAGCTTTGAAGCGTTCGGCCAGATCGAGCAGTACCTGATCGGTGGCGCGCAGCGTGCCGTCCTGGTTCTTGAACTCGACACCGACGGCGGAGAATCCGCGAGCGGCATCTTCCGATCCGGTCGCAGCCTCCAGCATCGTGGTGGACAGCTTGCGCAGACCCTTCTCGAACGATTCGCCCGAAACACCGGACTGCTCGGCTGCCGGTTTCCACACCGACAGGGTCTCGACGCTGACGCCCACACGTTGCGACATCTCGTCGAGTGCGTCACCAGTGTTGATGGCCGATTTAACCATTGCGGTCAGGCCCGCCACTGAGACGGCCACACCGAGATTGGCCAGCACACCGTTGACGCTCTTGGCCGTATCGGTGAGGCCACCCAGACCCCGCTTGATCGAATCGAAGGCGGTCTTGGTCTGGTCGACAGCGCTGATCAGGATTTGGGCACGATTGCTTGCCATCAGACTTTGTCCAGTTCTTGTTGAATAGCCCGCGCCAAGGCAGGCAGTGCGCGCTGCACCCCGCCCGCCAGATTCAGCCGCCGCTTGAGATCGACGCGCTTGACCAGCACGGCGATGGGAATCTCCTGGCCACGCTTGATCTGCTTGGCCCCGGTACGACCACGCTCGGCACGCTTGAAGCGGCCCAGTTGCCCGGCGTTCTCTTTGATGTTCTCGGCCATCAGCAGCACGCGGCCGTTCTTCTCGATAAAGAATGCATTGCCCGAGCGCATCAGGCCGTCGATGACCGCCTTGAAACGCTTGGGGCCGATGCGACCGGGCAGCAGCGGGATCAGCAGATTGCCGCTCACGCTGCCGCCTTTTTCATGCAGACCGAGCCAGGGAATCTTGCTGCCCACCAGCAAGGCAGGCAGTTGCTCGGGCTTCCTGTCGAACACCTTCACGCCCATCGAGGAGATGAAGCTGTTGCGCTTGACGGTGAAGGCACTGCGCATCTCGGATCGCGCGGCATCACGCACTTCGCGTCCGCCAGATTGCATGCCCTTGGCGACGGCGGTGTGGATGGCGCGACGCCGCTCGGCGCTCCACGCCGCCAACTGGCGTGGGTCCAGCAAGCCGGTGGTGGTGAGCGAGAGACGCATGGGTCAGTCCTTGAGCAGATCGCGTTGCAGTTGTTCGATGCCACGCTTCTCGCCCTGGGCTGCCACGGCATGAATGCCGAGCATCTGGGCCAGTTGCTGCCGTTCGATCTGGCCGTCGGCATCCAGAAAGGCTTGCGCCTGCGTGAGCGTGTAGGCCATCACGTCGCTAAGGCGGTGACCGGCGCGGATCAGGCGGGCGACGGCGGCGTCCCAGCCGAGCTCGTCAGCGAGCGCAGCGTCGGGGCGAGTCGCTGAGCCGCGCCCTGAACCGCCGGAACGACGTGCGCCACGAAAAAATCCGCGTTCACCTCGAACACGGCGGCGGCCAGTTGCACGGCGTCCTCCAGCGACAGGTCGTTTATCCACGCGCGTTCACGCCGGGTGGTGATCGCCAGCAAATCCAGCACGGCATCGCCGTGCCGTCCCAGCAGCGCCATCCAGTCAGGATCACTGGTGATTTCCTCGGCCAGCGGGCGCACCACAGCCAGCAGCCGTGGCAATTCGCCCAGCCGGATCGGCGTCAGTTCCAGCGCGGTGCCAGATAGCGTCACGACCACCGGCTCCGGTGGGAATGTGTTGAAGCCGTCCATCACAGCAGCACCAAACGGCCGAATTGACCGAGATCACCACCGACCGGTTTGGTCAGATCCGCCAGCACTTGGCCTGACAGCTCAAACTTCAGCAGTTCGTCCGTGATGATCGAGAGCTCCTTGGCCGGGTTGATGGCGACGCGGTAGAGGTCGATCACCACCTCGCGGTTGCCATCGGCGGTGTTGAGCCCTTCAAAGCGAATCCAGCGCTCGGGCAGCGGCTGGGTGAACATCGCCGTGCTCTGCGCTGCGCCGTAGGCGTAATCGACGGTGAACGGCTCGGTGTACGGGCCACCCGACGTGGCATCCAGTACCACGAGCGAGCCGTGCTTGGCGTTGACGCTGTACTGGCTGGCAGGGAGCGTCTTGGGCGTTGCGTCGGAGTCCTGCACCTGCACGGCGGACACGTTTTGCATGGCCAGCGGGTACAGACTGCCCGGCGTGATCGGGTTGGGCAGCAGCTCGCCGGTCACGGTGCCGGGGGTGATCGTGGTCGTGGTGCCATAGAGCGCCAGCGCCAGATTGGTGGCGATCAGTTCTTCCAGCGTGCAGGCGAATTCGCCTTTCTTGGTCTTGATGAGTTGCAGGTCGGTCAGGCGCTGGCCCGACTGCGCTTCCTGGTGCTCGATGGTGTCCACCGACAGCGACACCTTCAGCTCGGGCACGTTGCCGACGAAGGTCAGCCCAGCAGGGTTGCCGAGTTCATCACGCGCGCCGATGTAGACGCGACCTTGTCCGGAAAAATAAGCCATGTTCAGTCTCCTTGGGTGGCTGCAGTTGTGGAAACACCGGACGTGGCGTCACGACGGGTGGGTTTGGAATCGGTGGCGGGGGTGGCCGCTTTGGCCGTGCCTTGTGCGATCAGCCAACGGGCGCTGGCGTCATTCAGATCAAGGCGATCACCTACGGCGAGGCGCTTGCCTGCGTGGGTATGGGGTTTCAGAAGTTCGATGTGCATGTGTTCATCCTGTTTGGGTGAGATCAATGGCGTGGGTGCGGTAGCGGATTTCGTAGCGGGCGGGCAGCGCGACGGCCCCGGCGTCGGCGTCGTCGAACTCCCATTCGCAATCGATCTCGCGCACGGCGATGGCCAGCCCACCCAGATTGGGGTCGGCGAGCATTGCCGCGTGGGCCGCGACCAGCGCCTGGTCGGCGACGTCGAAGGCATCCGCACCGCGTGCCACCACGGCAAGCCGGACGATCAGCAGCCGGTCGACCAGGTGGTTGGCGTGGGCAGTGATGCTGTCGCCATCGACGAACAGCAGCAGCGCCGGACTGGCCTCGCGGGTGACCGGCACGCCAGGCATGCGCAGCACCGGTGTCGGGGCAATCGCAGATGCCAGGCGCGTGACGATCTCCCGCAAGGCGCGCTCGCGGACGGAGTTCATGGGGAGTTCCTCAGAGTTGGGAGAGCGAGGCGCGACGCTCGGTACCGTCGCCGATGGCACGCACGTCGCGCACCTGAAAGGTGTTGCCTGCCACCTCGACCGTGTCCCCGACTGCCAGCGTCAGCCAGGACGCCGGGTAGTCGATCTGGTAGTCCCGCGACAGTGCAAAACCATCCAGCACGGTTTCGTCCGGGGCACGGAAGGCGCATTGCACGGTGGTGCCCGCCACCGTGACGGCGGTCAGGAGTCCGGCATTGCGGGCCGCTTCGTACAGCGTCGCGACATCCATCAGGCTGCAACGAGCTTGATCAGCACGCCCGGGCGGTGGCACATCGGCAGCGGGTTCGACTGCGTGTGCAGATCGGTGCCCCGGTCGAACTTGCGCGGCTCCTGCTTGGCATACAACGGCTGGCCGATGGTGTTCACGGTCTCGTTGAAGTCCGCTGGCGCGAAGTAGGTCGCGAAAGTATCCACCGTGCCGACCGGGAAGGCATGGGCTTCCCCTGCGG
Source organism: Pseudomonadota bacterium (assembly GCA_021791095.1). Taxonomy (GTDB): domain Bacteria; phylum Pseudomonadota; class Gammaproteobacteria; order Burkholderiales; family Thiobacillaceae; genus Thiobacillus. The sequence continues at coordinate 34,983 of JAJYXG010000101.1, read as the reverse complement.
CAATGAAGCGGCGCGACCCCAGCGTGCCGTCGGCCTGCACAAAGGACGCCTGGCCACGGTATTCCTCGAAGGTGATGCCGCTGTAGCTGAAGCCCGAGCGCATGTCGTTGATCAGCACTGCGCCCTGCTGCCAGTTCTGGTAGGCGGTCTTGACCTCCTTGTGGGTGGTCAGCGCCCGGAAGAACTCGGTCGAGCACAGCACATGCACACCGGTCGAGAACTCGCCGGTGAGTCCATCTTCCATGAGCCCCAGCAGTTCCAGGCAGGCAGTCTTGATTTGCCCGTTGTCGGCCGCCGTCGAAAACTCGAAGGACACCGATTGCGCAGTGATGTCGAACTCGTCGAACAGATCGACGAGTTCACTGCCATCGGCGTCGAGGATCTTGCCCTTAAGCGCCCCCATGCGCAGATGCTCCAGAGTGATCGCGTGCTTGTTGCGCATGGTCTCCAGATGGCGGGCCATGACACCGCCGATGGCTTCCATTTCGGTTTCGGAACCGAAGGCGCGCAGTCCTTGCACTTCCTCGGGCAGCACCACGTCGTCGTGCGGGATGTGCGGGATCACGAAGGAGCGCAGGTTGCGCTTGCCACGTTCACCCACCGTGCCGGGCGAACCGGGCGCCCGGGTGGGCAGCAGGTTCAGACGACCGGCGTACTCCTCGACGATGATCTGCCGGGTGCGCACCGGCTTGGCCGGGAACAGGTTGAGTTGCTCCAGCCGCCCATAGCGGTTGGGCAGGAGGTTGATGGCGGCCGTCAGGCTGGCCATCGAGAAGCCGGGGTTTTCAAAAGGGTTCTGCATTTGGGATCTCCAGAAATGACGAAACCCGCCAGCGGCGGGTTTTGGGGGGAGTGAAACGGAGCGTTGGAAGTGGGTCAGGCGCGGGTTTTAGGCACTCTCGCGGGCCAGGACTCCACGTTCTGCGAGTTGCTTGATGGCAGCCACTTTGTGCGCAGTGCTGATGCCGGTCGGCCAGATCAATGCGCCGCGCGCGACGATGGCGTGGCGGGCGATCAGGATCGCGTCCTCACGGTCAATCAGCGTCGCATCGACGTCATTGCCGAGCACGCCGACGGCGGTTTCCGTGCCGTCCGCAGCGCTCGGGTCGAGGGCCTTGAGCTTGGCGGTAGCCGTTTCGCGGCCCACCACGGTACCCAGCGACAGGTTCTGCGCGGCCGCGACGGTGCCCTGGTCACGCGAGTAGAGATTCGGCGCTTCGTACTTCAACAGGTCGCCGAGATTCTTGGGTTGAGAGACAGTGGGCATGGCTTACTCCTTGGCGGTGAGTTTCTTGACGGCAGCGACCACCGGACTGTTTTCCGGGTGCTGGCTGGTTCCTGCCTCGGCGGTGATACGCGAGGCAATTTCGGGTTGGTCGGCACGGGCGTCGAGCAAGGCGCGGCGCACCTGCGCTTCCGAGAAGCCTGCTGCGAGGAATTCCGCCGTGCGTTGGGATTGGCCCGCGATCAGGCACATCTCTGCAATGGCCTGAGCTTGGCCGCGCCCGCTGGCGAAGGACTGCGCCAGTGCGGCTTGGGCGGCAGGCGTCGGTTGCGGATCGCTGTCGGTCTGCGGCTGGTCGCCCTGTGGGTCGGTGTCGGCCGGATGGCTCGGGTTTTCGTGGTCGTCTTTGGGGTCGGTCATGGTGTTCTCCAGGGTGAGAGGTTTGCTTCGGGGCGGGTTTGAAATGTCTTGCGCGGACAGGCTTCGCGGCGAGGCGCGGGCCACGCCGGGCTGCGCCAGCCGCTGCTTGGCCGCCAGCGCGTCGGTGAACTCGGTCATCACCGCATCAAACGGCATCACTGCGTCGGCGAGGCCTGCTGCCACCGCCTGCTCGCCGTAGAACAGCCCCGCCTCGGTGGCGCGCACGGCATCCGGATCGAGGCCGCGCATCTGTCCGACCTGATTCACGAAGATGTCGTAGAGACGATCCACCTCGGTCTGCAACGCGGTAGTGGCCTGGGGAGTGAGTGGCTCGTGCGGGGAGAAATCGTTCTTGTGGCTGCCCGCGAAGACAGCGGTGTAGTTCAGGCCGTCTTTGGCGTCCTTCACCGACTGGTCGACGTGCAGCGCGATCACGCCAATCGAGCCGACGCCCGCGGTCTGCGACAGCGTCAGGCGCTGGCAGGCAGCCGCGATGGCAAAAGCTGCCGAGTACGCGGCATCGTTGGCGTGCGCCCAGATCGGCTTGATGGCGCTGGCTGCGCGGATGCGCTCGGCCAGTTCGAACACACCCGAGGCCTCGCCGCCGGGCGAATCCAGATCGAGGAGGATGCCCGCCACCTGTGGGTCGGCCAGCGCGGCGTCCAGTCGGGCTTCGATCTCGCCGTAGGACATCAGGCCAGAGGCGGCTTCGATACCCATCGAACGTCTGACCAGCGTGCCGACCACCGGGATGACGGCAATGTCCGCCTGAGCCGATGTGGCGCTTTGGCGCGGCATGGGCAGCGGCATCGCCATGTCCAGATCGGGCAAGCCGATGCGGGAACCCAGCACGGAGAGGATCACGTCGAGTTTGGGACGCGCAATGAGGAGCGGCGTCCCGTAGAGGCGGGACGCCAGATGAACGAGTTGCATGTCAGTTGTCCTGTTGGTCTTGCGGCACGGCCACCGTGGCGGCCGCATTTGTGGGAGCGCCCAATGTCGATGGTTGGGGCGCTTTGTCGTGACGCGGGTCAGAGTCGAAGACCAGTCCGAGCGCATCGGCACGCTGGTTGTCGGCGGCGATCTCGCGGTCGATGTCCTCGGCGTCGTGGCCGAAGGCCGAGATGGCTTCCGATCGAGACAGCAGCCCGGCGCGAATAGCAGTCAGCATCGCGTCGAATTCCTTCTTGGGATCGACCCACTGCCAACCCTGTGGAATCCATTTGGCCGCGAAATAGTCGCGCTTCTTCTCGGTGAACTGCGGCAACGCCAGCGCGCCTTCAAGTAGCGCCTGCTCCATCCAGGCACGCCAGATCGGGCGGCACAGCTGGTGGACGATCACGCCGTGCTGGATGGCCTCACAGCGGCGGCGAAACTCCAGCAGCCCAGCCCGGATCGACGAGTAGTTCACTTGCGTCAGGTCTCCGGTCAGCATCTCGTAGGTGATGCCCATCGCTGCTGCCACCGCCCGGAACTGCATGCGCAGGAATTCGGCATAGCTCGCGCCAACGTCGGCGGGCTGACTGAACTTCACGTCCTCGCCGGGCTCCAGGATCTGCATCGTGCCCGGCTCCAGCCCGGCCAACGCTGCACCACTGGCATCCGGCAGTCCTTCACCCATCAGGTTGTCCTCGGGGGACAGGCGCGTGATGAAGCCCGCAAACATCGCGGCGGTTTTCTTGCGCACGAGCTCGGCGTCGTCGTACTGGTCGAGTTCGTTAAGCTTGACCAGTGCGCGCGCCAGCCATGGTTCGCCCCGGATCTGTCCAGGCCGCAAGGGACGAAACAGGTGGATAATTTCACTGGCCGGCACACGCACTGTGTCGAGACCGCCCACCACGCCACCGGTGCCTGACATCGGGGCCAGTGAGCCATCACCCGGATGCGAGCGATACAGGTGGTAAGCCACCCGCCGTCCGAGCTTGTCGAACTCGATACCCGCACGGATGACGTTTCCGGAAGCCAACTCCTGATTCAGAGTGGCTGGCAGGTGTTCGGGTTCGAGCAACTGCAATTGCAGGCCCACCGGCAGGCCATCCTCCGGGCGGCGATAGCGCAGCCGCACCAGACATTCCCCGCCTTCGAGCATGGCGCGACAGGCCAAGGCCTGCAGTCCGTAGAAATCGGTCAGTCCGGCGGCATCGGCTTCCTCGCACCAGTCCCACCACAGGCTGTGGATCGCTTCGCGCAGGGGCTGATCGGCCAGCATGCTCTGCGGCTTGATGCCGGTGCCGATGGCGTTCGAGACAAAGGCTTCAACGCCTGCCGCTGCCCAGGCATTGCGGCGCACCAGATCGCGGCTCTTGGCGCGCAATTCGTTCTGGGTGAACGCCAGTGCTGCGACTGCGCCTGGATTGCCGACCTGCCACGCCAAGGCGCGACGGCCGCCACCGATACCGTCATAGAACGGGGCTCCGCCAAGCAGACTCATTCCGACGCGTCTACGCATTCGGTCAAACCATTGCATGTTCAGAACCCTTTGCCGGTGGTGACCCGGATCTGGCGTGGCGCGCCAGGCCACAGTCCGGTGTCTACGGCCTGCTCGAAGAGGTCGCGCTTGACCGCCGCAATGGCGGCCTGGAGTTCATCGACGCTGCGGTACTCGACGGTCTTTTCGCCAAAGGTCACGCGCTTTTCGCCCTTGACCAGCGCCGCTTCCAGTGCGTCGAGGTGTGCTTGTGTGTAAGCCATCAGCGGTACACCGTGAGGTTGATTTCGGAGGAGTCGTCGAACGATGCAGACGTGGTGGCGCAACTGATGTCGACGTACTGAGCGGTCTTCTGGTCGGTACTGGATCGCACGATGGCAATGCGCTGCGTGCCGCTGTTGGTGCTGCTGCGGGCAAGCGCCGTCCAGCAGTAGTTGGAATCCGGCATGGCAGTGGCGAAGGTCACGCGGTAGCGACCCGCCGCCGTCCGGGTCACGCTGGCCACGTTGTGCGATGCGCGCACGACGACCTGCGTGCCGACATAGCCGAAACACACCCACGCCCGGGCCACGCCGGGGTGGGTGGCGTCGATCTTGGTCTTAACCTCGAGTCCGACACGACTGGCCAACGCACTGATGCGCGATGCGAGGCTCATCAGACCAGCGCGCCTTCGAACACTGCGACAAAGTCGGTGTCGGTGTTGCCAATATCGCTGGCGGCGACCGCGCCGATGTTGCTGCGCGCCTGTGCCTGCTCCGGGGCGGTCAGCGTCTGAGCGGCGTCGAAACGCACGCGGTTGTTCACCGCCGTCAGCAGCGCGTCAAGGCCACTGGTGCCGTTTTGCAGCAGCTGCTGGATTTCCACCAGCGTGTCGTAGGCGGCGTCCGCTCCACCGAGGATTTCCGCCTTGAGCGCGTCGAGCAGCGTGACGATCTTGCTGGACGAATAGGTGCTGGTAGTGGCGACCTGCGCATCGTCGATCACCGCAAAGGAAACGACGGCCGCCTTCAATTCGTTGATGGCGGCGACCAAGCTGGATTTGTCGGTGGTGGTGAGGTTGGCCAGGTTGCCTGCCTTGGCGCGCACATCGTTGAATTCCTGCGCGACGCGGATGACCAGGCTTTCGATACGGGTAGCAAGACTCATGTTTTCTCCTTGGGATGTCAGGACAGCCAGCGGCTTTTGATCACGCGCCGACCGGTGTTGCGGTTGCCAGAAACAGCGAGGCCACCGCCGAACTTGTCGCGGGTGGTGGCCTCGTTGATCGATTCAGTAGGTGTTTCAAGGGCTGGCGGACTGGCCAGCCCCAGTTGTCGCTCCAGTTCCCGCCAGTGACGTTCCTCGAAGCGATCCAGACCCGCCGCCGATGCGGCCGCGCGGGCGTAGACGTAGCAGTCGAGCGCTTCGTTGCGCTCTCGCATCTTTTGCCACTCGCGCACCGGGAAGCCGTTGCGGTCGCGGCGGGTGATCAGTTGTTCCGCGCAGAGTTGCTGGATGAACTCGGCGTCGATCTTGGGCAAATGGACGAACCCGGCCGGGAACATCGTGGTCAATCCGTCCTCGCCAACATCTGCGCTCTTGCGCAGGTTGTTGTAGAACTCGAGCTTGGCAATGCTGACCGCCACCCTGTACACCTTGATGCCCCGGCGCAGCTTCTTGCCGCCCTGCGAGACATCGATGGCGGTCGGCGTGCCGATCAAGGCTGCACCGCGAGGCACACCCTTGACCGCCATCACACGCGAATCGCGGCAGGCCCGCACAAAGGCGTAGGCCTCCTGCGTTGCAAAGCCGGTATCCAGTGCAAAGCGGGCCAGCGGTATCGCCGCGCCGGAGGCGTGTGTCCAGGTTTCGGCCAGCATTTCAGCAAGGCGCTTCCACACCGTGTCGCGGGCGGTGTCACCCATCAGCACGCGGTGCTCAACCAGCCAGGACTCCTTGCCGCGCCCAAAGGCCCAGACCGACGCCTCGATGCGATCTTTCTGCACGTCGGCAGCGCCGACCAAGAGCAGACCGCCTTGCGGCACCGTGCCGACGCGGTAGTCCTCTCGGCGCTCGACCAGTCGTTGCCAGTCCGGGGCTTCGCCTTCCTCGACCCAGGTTTCACCCAGCTCGGTGTTCTTGAAGGTCTTGATGGCAGCGGCCGATCCCGACTCTTTACTGACGGCGGCTTCCCACGCAGCGGCGATCTCACGCCACGAACGCCAGCCCACCGGGCTGTATAGCGACGACAGGTGGAAGCCTGCCGTCTTGCCCGTGCCATCGGTGATCATCGCGCGCCACTCGCCGTGCTCCAGCATCCATGTCTTGTGGTGCTCGGCAATCGCGGTGTCACATGACTCGCAGATGTAGGCAGCGGTCTCCGGTTGCCCTTTGTCCCAACGCAGCTGCTCGAAACGCAGCCACTGACGGTGGGAGCAATGCGGACACGGCACGAAGTAGCGACGTTGGTCACTGGCCTCGTACTCGCGCTCGATAGCCGATGCCCCTGAGATCGTCGGCGTCGAGACGATGAAGATCTTGCGCCGCGCGAAGGTGCGTGTACGCGCCTCGGCCAGCGAGATCGCATCCCCTTCACCCTCGACGTCCAACGGATAGCCGTCGACCTCGTCGAGGAACAGATACCGCACCGGCATCGAGCGCAGGCCGACCGCGCTGTTGGCCCCGGTCATCACCAGCACGCCACCCCGGAACTCCTTGGCCAGGATGGTGTTGCCGGAATCCCGGCTGCGCGCCGGTGCAATCAGTTCAGCCAGTGCGGACGACTCCTCGATCAGCGGATCGATCCGCTGCTTGGAGTTGCGCTTGGCCATCTCCACTGTCGGCCACACCGCCATCATTGGCCCGGGTGCGTGATGGATCACATAGCCGATCCAGTTCGATCCCATCTCCGTCGCGCCAAGCTGGGCGGCTTTCATGAACACGACGCGCTCGACCGGGGAGGTCGGCGACAGGCAATCCATGATTGCTTTCAGGTACGGCGTGCGGCTGGTGCGCCAGCGCCCCGGTTCGGCAGATGCCTTACTGGAGAGCATCCGGTGGCGATCTGACCATTCGGACACGGTGAGCAGCGGGTCTGGAGTCAGCCCTTCGCGCCACGCGCGTTCGATTTCTGCCGCGCCTTCGTAATCCATGTCCATCAATCCACCCTCGGGCGCATCTCGCCCAGTTCCTGCAGGTGCTCACGCACCGCCGCCTCCAAGGCGATGTGCATCGTGTGGGGATCGACGCCGAGCTTGGCTGCCATTTGTGCCGAGATGCGTGCGGGCCAGTTGAGCCACGCATCGCGTTCGGAGCGCGCCAGCTTGAAGACATGGGCGATGGCCTGCGGCCGATCCACCAGCTCGCCCTTGAGTCGGGCCAGACGCACCTTGTTGGTTTGCGCCTTGACCACTTCGTTGACCGTCCGCGCTTGCAACAAGGACGTGCCACCTGCTGCGGATGTTGCCAATGAGGCTGCTTGCCCGTCTCCTGTGGCCCCGCTGGATTCCTGGACGGCGACCTTGACCGCGCGGGTGGCCGTGCCATTGCGCGGTGCATCGGAATTGCGCGCCCACTCGCGGTCGACGCGCTCGGCATCAATCGTTCCGTCTGCCTCCGGCGTGATCCGCCCAGCAGCGATGGCCTTGCGCACCGCTGCATCGGACACCCCTCGGTGGCGTGCGTAGGCACGAATCGAAATACCCATATTTCCCCTTCGGGGCACCTTCAATCATTTGTTCGTCATTCATGCGAATTGAGCTTGGCTTCCATCTGGAACAGCGCGTTCATACGTTCGTCATCAACACCATGAAAGGACACGGACATGAGCAAGCTCGAACAACTCCTGACCCAGATCGCGCAAAACAAGCTGGGCATCGAAACCCTGGAAACCCGCCGCTCAGACAGCCTCGATTTCCACGATGTGGCGGTCTGGTGCCTACGCGATGCGCTTGAAGCCGCCTTCAACGCGGGTCTCGAGCAGGGGCGCAATGCCAACCCGCCAGACAAGGCCAACACCTGATTGCGAAGCGAAGAAGCCAAGCAAAAAGCGCTTGGCTTCACTTGAGAACAGCGCGTTCATCACATCACCGTCCACCACATCGAAGGAGCAAAACATGACCACCACTCAACTGACCCCTGCCCAGCACGCGATCCTGGCCCACGCGGTTGAACACACCAGCGGCAAGATCGACTGGTTCCCCGACAACATCAAAGGCGGCGCACGCAAGAAGGTGCTCGACGGACTTTTCAACCGCGCACTAATCACAACCGACGGCACCAACTGGTTTGTCGCTGCGGAGGGCTACGACGCCCTGGGCATTCCGCGTCCCGACGTGAACAGGAAGGGCATCGGTCAGTTCGAAGCCAATCTCGACCGGATCATCGCCAACGCTGAAGGCGCGCCTGCGGCCGCGAGCGATCCCGAACTGGAAGCCGCCGTAACCGCCGCAGAAGCAACGTGGGTCAAGCCGCGCACCCGCGAGAACAGCAAGCAGGCCGAAGTGATCCGGATGCTGCAACGCCCCGAGGGCGCAACCATCGGCCAGATCTGCACCGCCACCGGTTGGCAGGCGCACACGGTGCGCGGCACCTTCGCCGGAGCCTTCAAGAAAAAGCTCGGCCTGAACATCGTCTCGGACAAGCCGAAGGGTGGCGAGCGGATCTACCGCATCGCCTGAAAACGAGCACAGCGAGTTTCGGCGAAGCCAAAAAGATGGCGAGAGGAGCCATGAATAGCTTGGCTTCTCTCCCCACCAGCGCGTTCATACAGATGTCGTGATTGACGACGCCAAACCAGGAAAACCGCCATGAGCACCATGACCATCACCATCGAACGCACCCCACGCACTCTGCAGTTCGCAGGCCAAAGCCTCCAGGTCGAAGAGTTGAGCATCCGCCTACCGTTTGCACGCAAACCTGCCGACCTCGGCGAACCGGGCGGGAGCGACCAGCACAATGTCTACGTCACCGAGACCAAGGAGCTCACCCCTGCCGAATTCGACGCCTTTGGGCGCAGCCTGCTGGTGTCACGCGACTGGCTGCGTGGCAAGGGTGGCGGCACTGGCGACGGCTACCTCTGCGTCGAGGTCACTGCTCCCGGACGCCCTTACCTCTACGTCAATCCCGAGGGCGGTGATTACGCCCGCTACGTAGCCCGTCTCGGGTAAGCGAAATTGATCGAGAAAGAGGCCAGGAACAGCTTGGCTTCTCAATCGAACAGCGCGTTACTACAGGTGTCGCAACGATCAACCCGGAGAAGACACCATGACCACCAACCAGATCCCCACCACCCAGAACGAAGCCTGGGGTTTTTGGGGCACGATGAACGAACACGCCAGCGCCGCATGGCCCCTGGCCATGAACGCCATTTCGGACGCCACCCACCAGCCCCTCGAATCGGTGCGGACCTTCCTCGACAGCCGTCACGGACGCCACTTTGCCGACGACGTCCAGAACGGCTTGTACCAAGGCCAAGCCTTGCAGGATGCGATCAAGGCCGCCACCCAACGTTGGATGGGCTGGACGATTGGCCGCCAGACCAGCAAGCAGTACGGCATCCCGCGCGGCCTGCCTTACCTGACAGGCTTTGTGATCCACTGCGAAATCTGCGAAGAGCTGGCTGCCTGATGAAAACGCCCGCCACCGAACGGGAGCAGGCACTGCGTTGGCTGACTGCCAACCGGCGTCCAGACATCTCCATCGAGCAGGCTGTGCTGGTAATGTGCATTGCACTGCCCTGAGATCTCAGCGCGGTTATCCGTAATCTGCGATTGATTCGTGCTTTTGCAATGCTGTATCGAAACGGCCTAGTAGTATTGCCTGCTCCAAATGACTGCGTTCGGCCAGAAGCAGACATTCGTTTTGCTATTTATATTCTATTGAGCCTAAATCCGGAGAATGGAGAATCAAATCTGCAAGGCTTGCCACCGGACCGCTTAACGAAGTTTCTGAGCGATGTACGAGATAAAGATCTTTGTAAACATCTTCTTCAATCGGAATTGCATGTAACCATCCGCTTGCCTGTTCATGCTTGACCGCGCTTTCCATCACAAGCGAGATTCCTAGCCCTGCGTGGACCGCGTGTTTGACCGCCTCGGTGCTACCTAACTGCATACCCACTGTGAACTCTGCCGAGTCGGCACCGGCATATTGTTGTAGTAGGCGCCCAGTTCCGGTAGCCGCTTCGCCTCCAAGCAAGTTCTGGGATTTTAACCACTTAAGTGGAATGGTCGACTCGGCAGCCCAAGGATGGCCGGGGCGAACAATGACAACCATCCTCTCGCGCCGCCATACTGTTGAGACGAACCCAGGACGTGAGTCCCACCACTCCATTACCGCTACATCCACTTCAAGCGTTTCCAGCAAAGCGGCAATCTCGATATTTTTGCCGATCCTCACATCGATCTTGTTTGCTAATTTATCTTGGAGCGCCTTGATATAGGGTTGTAAAAGATAAATGCCGATATTGGAGCTTGCACCAACGACCAGGCTTTTATTGTGGAGGGCTGCCGTAGCCTTATGGCTAGTACGGAGCAATTGTTCCGCATAGGGGAAAAAAATCTTTCCCTCCAATGTCAGGCTTTGCGGCATTGTTGCGCGGTCAATCAGCCGGGCCAGCAAAGACTGCTCCAGCCGCTTGATATGCTGCGTTACTGTTGGCTGGGACAATCCAGTTTGCTTCGCCGCTTCGCGAAAGCCCCCGCATTTGACGACGGCAATGAACGTCGCCACACGCTCCAGATCTATCACGCCGCCTTTACTCCCGGATACGGCAGATTAATCGCGCCCATCGGTTTTTCACCAGCGAGTGCCTGGATGATGTTCATCGCTGCCTGCCGCTCGATTTCAAGCCGAACTTCCTTGACCGCCGATCCCAAATGCGGCGTAAAAAACGTTTGTGCCGTATTGTCGAGCAGCGCCTTGGGGATAGCCTGCGGGCGATCAGCGCGTATCCATTCTTCCATCTCGAAGACATCGGCTGCATATCCAGCTAGTTTTCCAGACGCCAGTGCTGCTATCACCGCATTCTCATCCACGACCGAGCCGCGACATGCATTGATCAGGTAGCTACCGGTTTTCATCTTGGCCAACGCGGTGGCATCGATCAGATGCAGTGTCTCTGCGGCCATCGGAACCATCGGCACGACATAATCACATTTTTCGAGCAGTTCATCGAGCGTGACGCGCTGTACGTGCCAAGCCTTTTCTTGTTCGGCATTGAGCGGAATCGGATCGCAATACAAGAGATTCATTTCAAAGCCAGCCAAGCGCTGGGCGATTGCACGGCCGACCGCCCCCATACCAATGATGCCAAGCGTTTTTCCTGTCAAACCAGAGCCATATAGTGTCGGCCGCCAGCCTTGGAAGTGTCCGCTACGGATTTGCCTATCGCCTTCCAGCATATGCCTTGTCAAACCGAGAAGAAGGCCGATAGTCAGTTCAGCGGTCGGGATCGTAAGCAAATCCGGCACAATCGTAAGCCATACACCGTGGCGTGTGCAGGCGTTGACATCGAAGTTATCATAGCCTTTAAGCGCGGCGCCGATGACACGCAGCTTTGGACATTCCTCGAGAAACGCGCTGTCGATGCTGTCCGGCATGAAAGCCATGAGTGCATCCGCATCTTTGGCTCGCGCAATTACCTCAGAACGCGGCAAGGTTTCCCGTGTGGTGTTGGGGATAACATCGGCGCTAGCGGACAACAATTCGATGATTTCCGGGTGCACCCAGTGGGTGAGGACGACTTTGGGCTTCATAAAAACCTTTGTAAGCTTTGGGAGTTATTTGAACTTGCGACGCAGGAAGGAGCTGAAGGCGTCGACGAGGGTAACCATGCCTAAAATAACCAGCAAAATAGCCGAGACATCCTGGTATTGCATGATGCGCAGAGAGCCCATCAGCTCGAACCCGATTCCACCGGCGCCGACCATGCCCATCACGGTCGAAGCACGGAAGTTGTATTCCCATCGATAGATCGCGGTATCGGCCATTTGCGGAAGCACTTGGGGAAAGATCCCATGAAAAATCACCTGCAATGGCGTGCAGCCCGCTGCATGCGCGGCTTCTACCGGTGCCGGATCGGCATGTTCGATCGATTCCGAAAAAAATTTGGCGATCATGCCAACCGAATGTAAGCCTAGGGCTAAAACACCCGGCAATGCGCCGAAGCCAACGGCTGCCACGAACAGGATGCCCATGATCAGTTCGGGTATCGATCGCAAAGCGTTTAACAGGCCGCGTGTGGCTTGATACACGAGTGGATGAGGGCTAGTATTCCGCGCGGCGAGCACTCCTAAGGGAATGGATAGCAATACCGCGATTGCCGTGCCGGCGATACTCATGGCCAAGGTATCCAGTACCGGTTTGACCCAGGTGCCAGCCTGCGAGAAGTTCGGTGGGAACATCTCGCCGGCAATTTTTACCAGGCTTGGCATGCCATCCTTCAATCGCTCGGCATCAAATAGGCCGACGTAATACCAGCAACCGATCACAATCGCCAGCACAACGGCAAACTGCAGTATCGTGCGGTTCCATACGCGCTGGCGCTCGGCCAGAATCAAACCAAAATCAGCTTGCATGCTGTCGCTCACTTAGAACTTCGACAGATCGAGCTTGAGCAGTGTGCCAAGGCTGCGCACCACGTCATAGTCTTTGTCGCTGATCGGGCCGAAACCATCGGCTTTGAAAGGTTTCAGGACTTCCGGATCTTTGAGATTCAAGAAGGCTGCACGGATCTTTTCCTTCAGTTCCGGCTTCAGATTGCTGCGCATGGTCCACGGGTATTGCGGATATGGCTTCGATTCGGCAAGAACTTTTACTTTGTTGGGATCGACCAGTCCGCGCTGAACCAGGGATTCAAAAATCGGCTTACTCAAGCCGCCAGCCTGCGCGTGACCGTTTTGCACGGCCATGGCCACCGCGTCATGCGCACCGACAAAGTGTTCGCGATAGTTTTCGCCGGCTTTCAAACCGTTTTCCGCCAATATCGACTTCGGAATCAAATGGCTGGAGGTGGATGCCATATCACCGTAAGCGACATTCTTGTTGACGATATCACTGATTTTGGCGATGCCGGCGCCAGTATTGGCGATCAATACGGACTGGTAGGTAGTGCTACCCTTTTGCTTCATCGCTGCGAATGGCTCGATGTCGCTCTTTTGCTTAGCCAGCACATACGACAAGGGGCCAAAATATGCCATGTCGATACGGCCGTGACGCATGGCTTCGATCATTGACGAGTAATCAGTGGTAACCACCAGCTCAATTTTCTTTCCCAGCTCTTTTTCCAGATAGATTTCGAGCGGCTTGTTGTTTTTAATTACGGTCGATGCGTTTTCGTCCGGCAGCAGCGCAACTTTGAGCGTTTCTGGATCGGGATTGGATGATGCATGGCCAATGCTGCAGACGGCGGCAAGCAAGACAGACATTAATGCGGATGCGAGTTTTTTCATAATCAATCCTTTACGGTAGCAAGTTGCATGGGAAATGAAGTATCGATAAGCCGTTCCTCTCGAGCGTCTTGTGGAACGCTCAAAGAAGAACGGGGTACTTGTTCATACAGCGTGTCGTAACTGGCTTGATCCAAAGTCTGCGGGGCGGCATCAAAAATGACTCGGCCATGGGACAGGCCAATAATACGGTCGGCATAACGTTGAGCGAGGTCTACCTGATGCAGGCTGACGACCGCCGAAATCCCGTCCTCTTTACAAATGCGGTGCAGCAGACTTAGCACTCGCTCTGCAGTAGCAGGATCGAGGCTGGCTACCGGTTCATCAGCCAACACCAGTTTAGGTTGCTGAGCCAGAGCCCGGGCAATACCGATGCGTTGCTGCTGGCCGCCGCTCAATGCGTCGACACGGCTTAAGGCTTTGTGCAATAAGCCGACTCGGTCCAGACTTTGCAGGCATATGGATTGATCCTTCGCCGGGAGGGGGAATAGACTGCGTAATGCCGTGTGGTAGCCCATTCGGCCCATCGAAACGTTTTGCAAAGCCGTCAGTCGGCCAATCAATTGATGCTGTTGAAACACCATGCCAGTCTGTCGGCGATGCATGCGCAATGCACGCGAGTTCGCCAAATTTCCTAAGCCGGCGACAATGGTGGTGCCGCGCTGCGACGCATGCAGCGAGTTAATACAGCGAAGTAGCGTGGATTTTCCAGCGCCGGAAGATCCGAGCAATACGGTGAACTGTCCCTGATGGAGTTTGAGAGTGGTGGGATACAGTGCAATCGCATCACCATAACTGACTGAGACATTCTGTAGTTCGATCATGACACCTCCGGCAGATTTGAATTCGTAATCAAAAATGATGACCTGATTACGAATCTGAATTGCAGCGATGGTAATGTCGTGATATGACACCCTGATGACTCGTTGATGTCATTTTTGTGACATGGTCGCGGGTGCCTGTGAGGGAAATAAGTTGTGCTATCTATGCCAAATATAGACGTCTGCTATCGGCCAGGAGTGGACGCTGGTCAGCGACCGCTAAGTGGTCAGGTGCTATGGTGATCGTGAGTGATCGTCCTAGCTCATTAAACGTACTAGACCACAATTCCGCATGTCCCTCACTGACTTCCAAACACTTGTTCTTGATGAAGGGCTCGCCGAATGGTTCGCCAACCACGGCGGCGCCAGCGCGAGCACCATTGCTGAGAAGCTCTCGGTGTCACATGAGCAAGCACTGGCAGCGGTTGAGGAGCTTGCGCATCTGGGCTATGGCACCCTAAATCGTGACGTAAAGCTGGTCGCGCTGAGCTTCGACCCCGCCAACCCTAGTGGTGGCTTTACCCAGAGGCCATTCACGACCCACATCTTCTTCCCCTCCAGGGGCGCGCTGCGTCGGGCCTTCTACGCTTCTGAACTACCGGCACAAAACCTAACCGAGTACGTTGTAAGACTGCACCTCGGTACTCAGCAGATTGAACTCATCTTCTTCTCCGAGGAGGTTCTATCTCGCTACTTTGATCATCCGGAGCTGTACGACATTAGTGACAGTCTCGCCGGCGGAGAGATCAACGCACGTGGGGAAGATGTTGACGATCGTTATCTGTATGTCAGGTATGGCAAATGCCGACTTCGAGACGGAAGAATTGCAGTCACTGCGATCTGCAAGGATCTTGCTGACATGGGAGTGTTGGAGCAAAGGTACTGGCACTCCCATGAACTGGTAAAGCCAGACTTGGAGTCCAGCGATCCCAACTTCCAGGCCTTTCTCGGCAGAACCTACGATGGATCTTGGGTCGAGTACCCTGACCCCATCGCCGATTTGATCGCCGCAATGCGATCTCTGAACTCGATCGTGTCGCCCGGCGCGCTTTTCACTCGACTCGAGAACGTTCACCTTCGCGCGCCAGTTGAGCAAACGTACAAGTCCTTCTGCGACTGCGCTAGCGAGCTCTACAAGATCATTGGCCCCGACGCACTCTCTCAGGCGACCATGAAGGACATTCTCCAAAATAGGTTGGGGTTGTCTGCATCCGACTTTGTGCATCATCAGTCAAAGCGCCCCCTCAGCAGCAGCCAGCTGCTGGCGTTGCTTGAGCAGCAGTTCAAGCTACCTGGCAGTCTGTCGGAGGTCCTTCGTAAGGTATCTGCGCTCCGAGTCGATGCTGATCACAAGATCCTAAATCGGGACGAGAAGCCGTCTACGTACTCAGAACAATTCGCCGCGTTGTGCAGCCAAGCTACCGCAGCCGTCGAGGAGCTTGCCGGAGCGCTGACGCCGTCAACCGAATGATGCCTAACTCTGCGTTGGGCGGCTGCTTTCAGTCGCGCTACTGACCAAAGGCGAAAGGCCACTCTGGGTCGATCTGAGCCGCTCACCTATTTTTTGGTGAGCAAGGAATGGAAACCACCTTGGTGCACCGCAGCAAGCAGTTTAGGCATAAACCGCAGATTGCGGATACCCATCCTCCGGCGCATCGCCGAGGAAGAAGATGCCAGGCAGCCCGGCCAGCCATTCAACTGGCGCACACTTCCTGGTCTGCTGCCTCGCGGATGGCCGTCTGGCCGGTGAAGTCCTCCCACCGGCGCACGATCACATCCACGTACTTCGGATCGAGTTCGATCAGCCGCGCGACGCGACCTGACTTTTCGGCCGCAATCAGCGTTGTGCCAGAACCACCGAACGGATCGAGCACCACGTTACCCGGGCGGCTCGAATTGCGGATGGCTCGCTCGACCAGCTCCACCGGCTTCATCGTCGGATGCAGATCGTTCTTCTGCGGCTTCTTGATCGCCCACACATCGCCCTGATCGCGGTCACCACACCAGTGGCGTTGCGCACCCTCGGGCCATCCGTACAAGATCGGTTCGTACTGGCGCTGGTAGTCGGCACGGCCCAGCGTGAAGGTGTTCTTGGCCCAGATGATGAACGTCGACCACTTGCCACCGGCGGCGCGAAAGGCGGCCTGCAGCACATCCAGCTCGCTGGATGACATCGCCACATAGATGCCGCCCCGGCAGTTCGCCACGGTGGGCGTCAATGCTGCCAACAGGAAGTCGTAGAAGCCATCGCCCAAGTTGTCGTTGAGGATCGCGCGGTCCTTGCCGCGCATCTTGTCCTTGGCGCTGTTGGCATAGTTCACGTTGTACGGCGGGTCGGTGAAGACCATGTCTGCCATGTCGCCTCGCATCAGCCGGGCATAGCTCTCTGCCACGGTCGAGTCACCGCACAGCAGTCGGTGCTGGCCCATGATCCAGACATCGCCCGGGCGCGATATTGGAATTTCGCCAACCTCCGGTACCGCGTCCTCATCGGTCTGCCCCTCGTTGTCCGGCTCGTCGTCCGCGATCAGTTCGGCCAGCGCGTCGGCGTCGAAGCCTGTGATGTCCAGATCGAAACCTTTCAGCTGCAAAGCCTCAAGTTCGATCCGCAACATCGCGTCATCCCAACCAGCGTTCTCCGCGATGCGGTTGTCTGCGATGACCAAGGCGCGGCGCTGGGTCGGGCTCAGGTGATCCAGTACGACCACGGGCACGATTTCCAGCCCGAGTTTCTGCGCAGCGGCCAAGCGGCCATGCCCAGCGACGATGACGCCGTCACTGCCCGCAAGGATCGGATTGGTGAAGCCAAACTCGGCAATCGATGCAGCGATCTGCGCCACCTGGTCATCCGAGTGCGTCCGCGCATTGCGGGCATAGGGCAGCAGTTTGGCTGTAGGCCACTGCTCGATCTTGTCTGCCAACCAGGACGCGCTCATTGTTCGACCTCCGAGGTCGCCAGCCGTTCTGTGGCCACGTCGTCGAAGGACTGGCCCGATTTGATTCCAAAGCCTGCGATGAGCGTGACCGGCACGCCGGGGTGGTTTTGCTGAAAGCGCTTGATGGCCACGTCCACGTACTCCGGTGCAACTTCCACACTGCGGCAGATCCGGCCAGTGCGTTGCGCGGCCAGCATCGTCGTGCCACTGCCACCGAAGGGCTCGAACACGACGTCACCCGAATCGGTGTAAGCCTTGATCGCAAACTCCGGCAATGCCACCGGGAACACGGCCGGGTGATCAATGTCCTGCCCGATCTTGCCCTTGTGGCGCATCACGCGAATCACCGAATCGGGGATGCGGGTGTCCTGCGTCGGCTGACCCTTGTGCGTCCAGCCGCCGACCTCGCCATCCTTACCACGCATCGCTGTGGACGACCCGTCAGCGCGCAGGTGCGATTCCTGGCCTGCGTGCTTGCAAGGCACGATCTTGTTGGGTTTGCGGGTGCTGCGATTGAAGTGGAAAACAAACTCGAAGCTGGGAGCTAATCGGCCCTGCCAGTCGCCGGGCATGCCTGGCCCCTGATCCCAGACGTACCACGCGAAGCGCCGCCACCCTTGCTGACGCATCCAGGACAGCCAGCCGTCCCAATAGGGGATGACTTCGTTGTCGCGGTGGATCAGCCCAAGATTGACCAACACCTGTCCGGCGTCCGTTATCGGCAGATGTGCGAACACACCGCGCATCAGTGCATCCCAATCGACAATGCCGCCGGAGGTGTAGTTGCGCTGGTTGCCATACGGCGGCGAGGTGAAGCAAAGCTGCGCGGTGTCACCCTGCATCAGCGTGGCGACCACGGCTGGGTCGGTGGCGTCGCCACAGATCAAGCGGTGCGAGCCGATGGCCCAGACATCTCCCTCGCGCGACACCGCCACCACTGGCGTGTCAGGTACGTCATCGGTCGTATCGAGTTCATCGGCGTTTGCACCATCCTGCGCCGCCGGTTCACCTTCAGTCGACGGGGCATCTGCCAGCAGCGCATCGATCTCGATGTTCTCGAAGCCGGTCAGCGCCAGTTCGAAACCCGCTTCGGAAAGCTCCGCCAGTTCGAGCGCCAACATCTCCTCATCCCAGCCAGCGTCAAGCGCCAGCCGGTTGTCGGCGATGACCAAGGCGCGCTTTTGCGCGGTGGTGAGATGGGCCAGTTCGATCACCGGCACCTGATCCAGCCCCAGCTTGCGTGCAGCAGCCAAACGACCGTGGCCCGCGATGATGCCGTTGTCGCCATCAACCAGTACCGGGTTCGTCCAGCCATATTCGACGATGCTGGCGGCGATCTTGGTGATCTGCGCATCGGAATGTGTGCGCGGATTGCGGGCGTAGGGAATCAGCGCCTCGACCTTGCGGTACTCGACGTTGAGCGTATTCAAAGAGGGTGTCCTGAAAATAGAAAACCCGCCGACGACAACCGTGGGCGGGTTTTTGGGGTTGGTGCGAACTGACGGGGTGCGAACTGCGAACCGTGCGAACCTTGGTTCGCACCCTGACGCTAAAAAAGCGCCGCGCTCGCGCCCCCCGCATTGGTTTTTGGTCAGGAAGGACCCGTTGATTTCTGGGCTGCTTCCTCTGCCGTCACCTCTGTCCAGACGATAGATGAATACTACGCAAGATCAGGTCGTTTTGTTGCAGGGGTAAAAACCGCTGATTTCCGCGTGATGGCGCACATCCCCGACCATACGCGCCAAATCACGCCAAAACCCTACGCAACCACCACACCATTAAGTTGATCTGCGACCGTCTGCAATGCCCGCTGCCAATGCCTCCATGCCGTCGTGCGGTCGCAGGCAAAGCGGATCGTGATGTCCCGCCAGCCATAGCGCTTCGCGCGCATCCATACGAGATGACGTTGCTCGATGGTGAGCCACTGCACCCAGCGCATAACCTCCAGCATTCGTTCAATTGCCTCTGGACTCGGCGGAAAGGATCGGTACACCCTCTCGTCCGCTGCAAAGGTCTCCCATTCGCTTCGGACAATGGCGGGCCAGCAGTTGAAGTAACCCTGCACTCGAACAGGAGGCAACCGTCGACTAGTGCTTGCGGCCTCTTCAAACCGAGCAGCAACGTCCTCGATAGTCCACTTAGTCATTGCGTCGCCCTCCGTAGAGCCGGTCACCGATGCGTCGCACGATCTCGCGCTCGATGAAGTCCAGACGTTCGTCGGATGCGTTGACCACCAGGATGTGTTGGTCACGCCAGCCACGTTCCTTGATCGCATCCAGATCCGTGGCCTGAGGTTGCAGACGACCGAGGGGGCAGCGGTATTGGGGTGTCGGCACCTTCATGTCACACCTCCTGCGTCTCGACAGCCCAGTGCAGCAAGGCCAGGGCGTCGGCTTCGTTGTCGTCGACTGGGGTGTGACCACGCAGGCGGACGGACGCGATCATGTCGTCCTTGCCCGCATTGCCCTTGCCGGTCGCGTGCTTCTTGATCGTGCCGACTGGAACACCCTGGTAAGGGATGTTGTGATGCTCACACCACGCGGTCAGGTGTCCCATGAAGCCACCGTAGGCGTGCGCCGCATCAACGCCAGCGTGCCGTCGAACCTCCTCGAAAAACACCGCGTTGATGTGGTTGCTGGCCGAGAGCAATTCGTTGAGCCAGCGCTTGAAACGGAGGAAACGCATGCCGCCTCCTTCAAATCGCTGCGGCTTGAAGTGCTCCGTGCCGCTGGTGATAGTGCCGTCCAGGTGCTGCAAAGCCCACCCGGTGTGTGTGCCCAGATCAAGGGCCAAGATTGTCGTGTTCATCGTCGTACTCCAGTTCGGGGGGCGAGTGACGGATGCGACGGGTTCTTTGGAAAACAGCCTTTACGTGCGCGCACGCGTAGCGCGTCAATCAGGAAACCCGTCAAATCCGTCACTCGCCCGGATTGCTCAGTCATCTCGGTAGGGGTAGCCGTGGCTGTACGGCTTGGGCCTGAGGGCTATGCCCGTGATCCCACGTGCGCCCCCGGTCAGCCGACACTTCTCGAACTTGCGGGCCGCCATCAGTTCGGAAAAGCGCTTGACCGAGCCCACGTACTCACCCGCGCGCTCAGCCCATTCACGCCAGTCGGCGAACAATTCGGAAACGCCTTCGCGGTGGGTCTTGGCCAGTAAGCAACGCTCTTCGATCCACTGCCCGAGCGCGTCCTCAGCCTCGAAATACTCCTCGGTCGCCGACACCACACTGGCGGGTGGCTTCAGTCCTTGGCGTTGCCAAAAGCTGCAGCCCTCGACTGCCCACGCCAGAATGCCGTCCCGCTCCTTGAGCAGTTTTTCGGTCAGCCTGCCGTCACGCCGCTCGGGCGGGATCGTCACCGTGAACGGGATCAGGTGCAGTCGCCGCTTCATCGCCTCATCCACGTTGCGGATCGATGGCTTGTGGTTGCCTGCGATCACCAACTTGAACTGCGGCACGTACTCGAAGAAGTCCTGGCGCATGAAACGCGCAGACACCTTGTCGCCACCGGTGATGGCCTTGACCTTGGATTCGTTCCAGCGCCGACCCTGTTCGGTTTCGATGGAGGACACAAAGCGGGCACCGCGCAGGCCCGCCAAATCGGTCGGATGCCGGTCGGTGCGCGCCTCCATGAACGTGTCCATCGGCGCGTTGGCCGCGTAGTCGCCCAAGATGGTGGTCAGGACGTTGACGAACACCGACTTGCCGTTCGCGCCGGTCCCGTACAGGAAGAACAGCGCGTGCTCGCTGGTCACGCCCGTCAGGCAGTAGCCAACCATCAGTTGCAGGTAGGCAATCAGTTCAGCGTCACCGCCTGTGACGTCGGCCAGGAATGCGCGCCACGTCGGACTGTCGCCCTGCGGTGTGGCCGTGGTCACCTTGGTCATCCGATCATCGCGCCGGTGCGGTCGCATGCGGCCCGTGCGCAGATCAACCACACCGCCTGGTGTGTTGAGTGCCCAGACGTCGGCATCCCACTCCTCGGCGGTGGACGCGTGCTTGGGATCGGAGCGTGCGATTTTCTCGACGGATGAGATCGTGGCGGAGCTGGCCAGCTTGCCTGTGAGCCGAGGGCTGTCCGCCTTGAGTGACGCCATCCGGCAGATACCGCGCGCCAGATGAGACACATAGAGAACCTGATCCGGATTCCAGCGCACGCCGGTCCAGACCAGCCATTTGCCCCAAAGCGCGCAGTAGCGCCAGTCCTCGCCATAGCGGCGTGTGAAGGCCGAGGACAAGCCGTCCTCCGTAGTCCAGTCGACACCGGTCAGCAGATCCGGTGGTGGCGTCTCCTCGACCGACCGCATCACCGGCATCCGCTCGCCGACGGCGAGGAAGCCCCTCACATCGAAGCCGTCCGGAATGGCGTCAGCCGCATCCCATCCTTCCGGCTTGTCATCGGGTGGCACCAGAATGGCGACCGTGGTCGCACCCGCGTTCAGGATTGCTTGCGATGCACGGTCAGCGTAATCCCAGCCTGGCGCGTCCCGGTCAGGCCAGATCAGCACGGATTTGCCCGCCAGCGGCGACCAGTCGGTCTTATCGACGGGAGCGTTTGCGCCATGCATGGCCGTGGTTGCCACCACGCCGATGGCGATCAGGGCCTGCGCACACTTCTCGCCCTCGACCAGCACAACGTGACCAGCGGCAGCCAGCCCCGGCTGGTTGTACAGCGGGCGCGGATCAGGCGGAGTCATCTTGCGCCGCTTGGCATCCCACGGCCGGAATTCCTTCTTGCGCCCAGGTGGGTCGTAGCGGTACACGACCGCAATCAGTTTGCCGGTGGCATCGAAGTAGTCCCACTTGGCCGTGGCCGGGCCGAGATCATCAACCGGAGCTTCCTTCTTGGCGCGGCGAACCGGCACTGATCGCGAACGACCGAGCAGATCAGCTGCCTCGTCGAGCACCCGGGGAAAGTCGGTGTGGACGTTGGCCCCGAGGTAGGCTGCGATCAAGGCAAAGATGTCACCGCCATCGCCCGTAGCACGATCCGTCCAGAGACCAGCCTTGTCGCCTTCGAGTACCACCTCAAGGCTGTCGCCCGGGCTGCCCAGGATGTCCCCGATCAGAAACTTGCCACGACGCTTCTTTCCTGCCGGAAACATCGTGGTCAGGACTGATTCCACGCGTGCGATCAGTTCAGTGCGAATCTCGTCCCGCTCGCTGTCATTGACGTTGCGCCGGCCCGTTTCTCCCGGTGGTGATGTGTCATTGAAATCAAGCATCGGCACCACCCTCGTGTGACGTCTGCTGCGCAGCGATCCAGGCTTCCAGCTCGTTGGGTTTGAAGCGAACCAGTTTGCCGACGCGGTAATGCGGAATGCGACGCTCCTTTCGCTCCTTGGCTTGAGAGAGCCAATACGACGGCAGATTGAACATCAGTGCAGCCTGACGCACGTCGATCAGCTGCTCGCCCAGTACGTAATTGAAATTCGAGGTATTCATGCTTGTGTCCTCCAGCAGCGGTCTTGCCACGCGCACATCCGGCATTCAAAGTGGGTCGAGTCATGGAAGGCGCGCGGCAGGAGCTCTCCCGCCTCGGTCGCCGTGATGACCTTGACCGCCCGATCCGACATGCGTTGGGCCAGTGCTGCGTCAAAGGGCACGAGCTCGGTGTAGATCTCCATCGTGTCGGCGTTGAGTGCCGTGAAGATCGCCGGGTGCTCGTGCAGTTCGAGATAGGCTTGGTAGATCGCCACTTGCGCGGCGTAGACGGGCTTGGAGAGAGTCAGGCCCTTCTTGTCCAGATCGCTCCAGGACTTGTTGCCGAGACACTTACATTCCCAGAGCGCGGGATAGGCGAAGCCCTCGGGGCCGCCGACGATGACGCCGTCGATGTGGCCCTGCAGGCGGCCATCGGCCACCGAGAAACCGAACTGCTCGCCGTCGGCCTTGCGGGTGCGCAGGTCAAAGCCCGCGTCCCGGAGCCACGCGACCATGCAGTCCTCCATGACGTGACCGCGTTCGAAGATCCGCAGCATTCGGCCCGGGGTGTCACGCCCGTGGTCGATGGGTGCCTTGGCGTACTCGAACTGCAGCGCTCGCTCGCAGGCCACTCCGAGGCGCGAGGCCCCGAGGTACTGGCGCTCGGACTGGCGGGCGCGAGCCTGCTGCAGGCCAGTGTCCACCAGGGTGGTGACCTGGCCCGAGATGCTCGATGAGGAGTTGAAGTCGATCATGGCTTCTTCCCCTTTGGCTCTTCCCAGGGCAGGTCGTCCTCCAGATCCGCGAACGGGCTGGCCAGAGGGTCGGGCGCAGGCGTCATGCCGCGTACCGGTGGGTACTTGCTCGCCTCGTGGTGCGCGACCATTGCCTCGGTGTAGCAAGTGACGATGGCGTCGATCACTTGCAGCGCCTCGGCTTCGGAGTAGTCGCCCAGCGGCTTGGTGAAGCCAATCTCGCCCGCAGCCTCGCCGAAGGCCTTGAGGCACTTCTTCATCGCGGCCAGTTCGACATCAGATGGATCGATCATGGCGACCTCCGTACTGTCGACGCGACCTTCCTTGACCCGCAGCCAGTTGCCGTACAGCGCATGAAACGCGTTTTGGCAGCGTTGTGAGCAGAACACCCAGTCGATGGGATAGCGCCGGGGATGGCCGACAACGTGACGGTTGTCGGTGTGGCCGAATCCCCGGGCCTGTCGTTTGCAGACCCAGCATTTCATCGGCCTCCCTCACTGTGCCCACGACGGCTTGCCGGTCACCGGTGCGCGTTGTGGAGCCGGTGCCTGATACGCAGGCGCAGCCGCCTGCGCCGGAGCGCCGGAATGTCCACTGCCCGGAGCCTTGGGCGGCACGCCCATCAGTTTTGCGTAGTCGGGGTGATCAGGCTCGACCGCGAGCTTGACCACGTTCCGGTCTTGGCCCTTGCCATCCTTCTCAATGTCCACGCGCGCCAGAAACTCCAGGCCATCCAGTTCATGAAAACCCTGGATGCGGCGCGCGGCGGCGGCCTGCGGGCTGTTGTCCTGGGGATGGACGTTGCGGGCGCTGTTGAGCGCGGCGCGGATAAAGCTGCGCCCCATCTGACCCCAGGTCGGCCCCTTCTTGGAGTGCAGGCCGATGTTGCTCCACATCTTGCGCTTGGCATGGTCGCCCGCCGTGACGACAAACTCGGCGGCGAGGTAGACAGAGCCGGTTTCGAAGGACTCGGTGGCGTAGCCGCCGCCCCAGCCTTGTCCCGGATCGTCATAGCCACCGGGCTTGATGGTCATGCGCACTGGCACGACAGCGCCCTTGGGGATCAGGTCAAAGCCCGACTGTTGGGGATCGGCATCTTGGAAATCAAAATAGTTGGACGACATGGCGATTACTCCTTGGATTCGGTGGTGTTTGCTGCAGTGGGGGTGCCGGTGCTGCCGGGCATGGGCAATGGCGACTGGCCTGCGCACTTGGCGATCAGTGCGCCGAGATGCGGCGGCTCCAGCAGGTCGAGACGACCGCTGCGGTCTTTGGCCGGGAAGCCGTAGGGATTGACGGTGTGGGTGACGAAGGCGCGGTAAGCACTGCCGTCGTCGGCCTTGATCTCGGCCAGTGTCACGACCTCATCGACAATGCCGGGCAGCTCCAGACTGGTCTTGCTGCCTTCGATCTGTGGCACGAACACCTTGCGGTTGTAGTCATCGAGGCGTTCGTCGAGGATGGCGACGAACACCACGTTCTTGCCGCGTGCGTGCTGCAGATGAGTCAGCGCGCCGATCATTTCCTGGCCAAGCAGGCCATATGCGGCGCGCAGATCGGGTTTGCCGCTACGGTCGCTGGTAGCACCGGGTTGCGTCTTGCACCATGCGAAGCACTGCCGGGACAGCTGCGTGATCGAGTCGAGGAAGAAGGTCTGGTAGCGGTCGAGCTGCGTCTGGTTACCAAATTTCTCGATGACGTGGTCGTAATGCGCCTGCGAGAACGCGCTCTCCGGCGGCAGTGACTTGTCCGGGCCTGCGAGGAACACGAAAAAGTCGCGGCTTTCCGGCCACGAGGCCGGGCGGATGGTGTCGCCCGGCCAGTCGGCCACGGCGAGGTCACCCGCCTCGATGTCGAGGAACAAGGTGGTGGCAGGGTCGAGGTCTTTGAGCCGGGTGGTCTTGCCGATGCCGGATTTGCCCAGCATCAGCAACTTCACACCCTTGCGCTCAGCCAAGCGCTGCTGCGCGGAAATGATCGGGAGGGACATCACGCCACCTCCTTCAGTTGTTCCGCGACCGCCGGATTCCAGAGGATCTGGTAGCCGCTGTGGCCGTTGCGCGAGTACGGCATGGCTTCGGCCCATGCTTCACCGGCCTCGGTCAGTTCCCACTCGTCCCGGTCGTTGCGGAACTGAAGGCCGCCGGATGCCAGCAACTGGTTCGTGGCCTTGGCTGAGCGACTCAGCAATTTGCCGAGCTGTGTGGCGTTGAGCGAGCAGATCGGCTCGTTGGCGGCAGGCAAAGCGCGGCGCAGCACTTCCGTGGTCAGGCCGGTGTTTTCCTGAATGCAGGTCAACGTGGCAGCCATTGCAATGCCGGTCTTGACGCCCGGTACCTTGGCGACCGCTTCGCCGATCAGCAGGATGGCGGTGACGCGATCTTGGGTCGGCGCGGGCAAGGCAGCCATCGTGGTGACGGCGGAATACGCGCCTGTCTTGCGGATTGCAGGCAGCACTTCACCGGTGATCCAGCGCTTGAAGCGCTTAGCGGCATCCTTGGTGCTACCGAGGATCAGGGCGTAAAGCCCCGACTCGTTGACGTGGTTCTGGCGTTGACGGCCACCCGCTGTAAGGGTCTCCAATTTCTGGAGATCCTCCGCATCGACGTGGGACTTGATCGCCTGAGACGGATTGCCCATCTCCAGGGCGTCGCAGACATCGGTGGCGTTGAACCACGGCTGCCCGAGTTCATCGACCTGGACGCGCATGGCGTGCGCTTCGAACTGGAAGGGAATGATCGCGCTCATGATCAGTCCTCCCAAGACACATCGGCGATACGGTCGGCTCCACGCGCGGCACGTTTGCGCACCTCGGTGTGGAGTTCTTCCAGCGCGGTGCGGCGGCGGCCGAGCGCCAGCGACTCCGCGTTGGCTGTCTGGATGGCAAAAGCCAGCTCGTCCACAGTGGCGACTTCGAGCGGGACAACGACGTCCTGACCGTCCGCGCGGCGATACCGGATTTCGTCAGGGAGGTGTTCGCCGTAGATGGACGGCAGCTGTTGACGCAGCGAGGCGATGAGATTGGTGCTCATGGTCATTACTCCGAATCGATGGAAAGGGTGAAAGACGGCTTGCCGGAATCCACGGTGCGAGCGGCGGCGAACTGCTGTTGCAAAGCAGGCGGCCAGTTCGTGAAGCGGGATTCGGAGACGGACAACTTGATGTCGAGGTAACCCTCGAGCTTCTCGCCTGAGGCGACGATGCGTTCAGCGATCGCAGCCAGTTGCTTCTGATCCCAGCTGACCTTCTTGGGCAGCTCGAACTTCAGGTGCAGCGGGCCATCGCTGATGTGTGCGGTGCCGAAGTCACGGCCGGATTCGCGCAGCGCAGTGCGTGCCTGCTCGCCGTAGCACTGATCCAGTGCCGCATCGAACTTGGTGCGCGCCTTCTTCAGCCAGTCGATGGCTGCATCGAGGTTCTTGTCGATCTCGTGTTTCTGCGCGGGCGGCAATGCGGCCAGTTGGCTGACCGACATCTCGGCGATGTCGGCAGGGAAGATGGTGATGTCATTCATCGCATCTCTCCTCAAACCGCCGCGCGTTCGGATGTCGAGTCGTGCAGCGCTTCGCGCTCAAACTCGAGGATCGCGTCGACCGGGTAGCCGACACGCTTGGACAGCTTCAGGTAGCGTGGACCGCGACCCTCACTGCGCCAGCGCTGCAAAGTCTTGGGGCTAACGCCCCAGCGTTGCGCGAGCTCGTTTTCGTTGAGCACGCGGCGATCACCGGGTGACATGGTGTTGATCGCCTGCTGTGGCGACCGGGGGATACCGCTGGTTGGTGTCTGCATGGAATGCTCCTGTGACGTTGTTGAGTAACAGGTGTCATTCCAAACTTCGGGTGGCGAACCTTTAAGGGACGCAATGGCGAACCACGACGGAACTCCAGGTTCGCCAATGGCCCAGTGCAGAAAAGCAAACGGCGAGCACATGGCTCGCCGTCATCGGGTGTGTCTGGAAGCAGATCAGGCGTCGGAGAAACCGAGCAATCGACGCTGCGCAGCCCAATCGCGCGGTAGTTGCTCTTGGCGGCCACGCAAGGTGTGCAGATTCAGGTGGCGTGGCTGACGTCCTTCGAATATCGCCTCCACGATATCGGGGGCCAACATGGTCATGCGCAAGACCTCGGCAGCCCAGCCCGGTTCCACTTTGAAGGCATGCGCCAAGTCCGTTGTCGTGGAGTAGGTGCCATCGTCGATCAAGCGCTTCCAGTAGAAGGCCTTGCCCAGCGTTTTGATCATCGGCACATCGAAGCCACCGATTCGGTCCGCGATCTCGGGGGCTGGCGGTATCAGCAGCTTCCGGTTCTGGCGGCGCTTGATCGTCAGGGGCACCAAGGTGACCCGCTGCCCCTCGCTGACATAACTGCGCGCCTCGGCTCCAATCTCGATGCGGACGGCGCGCTGGCGCTGGTGGGTCGTGGCATTCATGCCAAAGCCTCCTCGACACGCTCTTGGGACTCTTCGATCAAGGGATGCGTGCTGATGTCCGCACCGAATCCGATCCAACCGTCCTCCCGCCAAACGATATCCAGGCCGTGCCCGTGTAGTTGCACGCGTTCGATCAACAGCCGTGTGATCCGTTGCTGCTCAGCAGGGAACAGTTGCGACCACACGTCACCGATGCGCTGCATGGCGACCACCACCTGTGCCTCGTCCAGCGTCGACCCCGCCGGATGCTGCTGGCAGGATCTCCACACTGCGATCAGCATTTGCGGCGATGAGAGCGCAGCATGGATTTGCGCCAACACGGCATCTTCGATCTCGGCGGCAGGCAGGTGGCCCACGTCCGGGGTATGCGGAGCCAGGCTGGCACCTGCGTTGCGCCGCTTGTGCAGGTAAGGCACGTAGTAGCGGTACTGCCGACCATTTTTCTTCTTGACGAAGGAGTGCAACATGCGTTGGCCATCCGGTGCGAACAGAAGTCCCGCCAGCAGTGCCGGATGCTTGGCTCGGTGTTCGCGGGGTGCCTGCTTTCGCCTCTCAATGAAGGCGTGTGCCGCGTCCCACAATTCTTGAGAAATGATGGGGTCGTGCTGGCCCGAGTACCACGTCTCGTGATTGCAGATTTCACCGAGGTAAATGCGGTTACGCAGCAAGGTAAAGAGGTACTGCTGATCGATGCTGCGCCCCAATCGCTCCCGGCCGGACTGGGTGACCCATGCCTTGGTGGTATGCCCTTCGATATCCAGTTCGCGGACGAGTCGCGCAGCCGAGCCATGCTCGGCGTAGCGGCGGAAGATGTCACGTACCAGCGCAGCTTCACGGTCGTTGATAACGAGCTTGCGTTCGACCACGTCGTATCCGAGGGGCGGGACTCCGCCCATCCACATGCCTTTGGCCTTGCTGGCGGCGATCTTGTCGCGGATGCGTTCGCCGGTGACTTCGCGTTCGAACTGCGCGAATGACAAAAGGATGTTGAGCGTCAATCGCCCCATCGATGTGGTGGTGTTGAACTGCTGCGTGACCGCTACAAAGGAGACGCCGTTGCGGTCGAAAACCTCGACCAGCTTTGCGAAGTCCGGCAGGCTGCGCGTGAGGCGGTCGATTTTGTAGACGACCACGGTATCGATCTTCCCCGCCTCGATGTCGATCATCAGGCGGCGCAACCCGGGCCGTTCCATGTTGCCGCCCGAGTAGCCGCCGTCGTCGTATCCGTCGTCGACGGCTATCCAGCCTTCATGCCGTTGGCTTGCAATAAAGGCCAAGCCTGCATCACGCTGTGCCTCGAGGCTGTTGTATTCCTGATCGAGGCCTTCGTCAGAGGACTTGCGGGTGTAGACGGCGCAGCGCTTCTTTGGCGTGACTGCGGGAATCTGGTTTCGACGCGCTAAGCTCATGCTGCCCCCTTCTTCGAAGCTGGTGCCTTCAAACCAAAGAACACCGGGCCTGACCAATGGCTGCCTGTGATGCGTTTGGCCACAGCGGACAAGCTCTTGAAGCGTTGCCCCTGGTACTCGAAGTCATTCGATCCGCGCACCAGCACACGATGTTCAATGTCGTCGTAGATGCGTGTCAGGACGGTACCGGGCAGTAGGCGTTGGCTATCGCCGCGCAGTTGCTTGGGCAAGATGCCGGTTTCGCCAACCTCCTCGAGCTTCTTGCGCAGTGACGGTTTCAAACCACCAAACGCACGCTCTTGCATCCGGTAGGCCAGGCGACTTTCCAACCAGACCCGATGGTGGTGATTCGGCCGTTCATCGAAATGGTCGTCCCAGAGAGCCCAAAGATCATCCATCGAAAGATGGGGAATAGCCGCGACGCGGGCGGCGACTGAGGCGGGCGTTGGTGAGGTTGCGTGTGCTGTCATGGGCGAACTCCGTTGTTGTGATCGGGGTTCGCATTCACGCGCTGTTGGCCGGGGAAGCCAAGGCAAACCTGCTCGCTATTTTTGGTGATGTCGCGCGATTGGCGGGCACGAAGGCGCAGCAGCGCGGCAGCCAACAGATCAGCGATTTCTTGATGCCCGTGCCGTGGCCGGTCAGGTGATGTGCAAATGGAGATAGGTTCGATTTCTGTCATGGCAAGCGTTCCGATGGAAAACGCTGCTCATGCTAGAAACCAAGGGCACTTCGCGTAACGTGATTTAGCGTGAGTGCGCGGGTTTGGCGCTATGTCTCTTTGGGCCTATACCAAGCCGCGCGCTGGCCATTCACTTCCCGATACCGAAGCTCGAAAAGGCGGGATTCGTGCACGACCTGCCGCCAACTGCTGCACCCATACTTGGCCGGCAGTTGATCGGGATACCTTTCTGCAATCCATCGTCCAGCAGTAGCGACCGGCGTCCACTCGTCGACAGCCAACTGATCTGCCGCTTCACGCAATGCGCGAACAATTCCGGCTGCGGGCCAATCCACCGAGCCATCCGGCGCTATGCCGTTGATCACCAGATCGCGGAAGGCATCGGACTGGGCAAACTCCGCCGCCAGACGACGGGCCTGATCCATGTGCTCCGCCCAGCCTCGCAGTTGCTCAAAGTGTTGATCGACGCGACTGTAGGCCGCGACCAAGGACTCTTGCGCACCACGGCATCCGTCCAGACTCCAAAGGTCGTGCTGGTCGATAAAGTGGTGCACCAGGTTGTTCCGCAGCAGAACCAGTTCCTTCAGATCGTTTTGCGTCGTATCGAAATCCTCGGCAGACATCTGCAAGCTCATCTTCATCTTGAACGAGATGATGTTGTCGGGCGCATCTGGTTCGGCGACCTCGTCTTGGTCGCCGCTGGTGACATACGTTCCGAGCAGCGTGCCAACCAACGTACCCAGAGTCTTGTTTGCGGCATCCGCAATGCGCTCCGCCTCGTTCGATTCGAGGGGTGATCCTGACGCGGAGATTTCGTGGTGGGCCACGATGGCCTTCATCAATTGTTCGTACTGCTGCAGACGCAAGAGACAACGGCCCAGCATTCGTTGCACCTCGCGTTGCAAGGTCTGCAGTTCTTCATCTATGGGTTGGATCGGTAAGCCTGTCATCGAGGGACTCACCGTACTGGCAATTGCCCGTTCGAGACGAACTGATCGAAGCTGTCAAAGCTCTCGCCGTCTTGCCAAGACCGATCCCATGACCGTGGTTCAGCACTTTCCAGTAGCAAAAGGGTCAGGACGCGATCTCCTGTGGTGTAGCTGTGCTTGAACTCGCGCAACTTCATGTGTGGTGCCTCCTCCGAGCACCAGATCGCGGCAGACATCTCCGTGCCATCCCACTCCTGCTCAACGGTGGAATCAGCAGCCAGGGTGCCGGGTAATGGTTCCTGCGGATCGTCAGTGCGCCGAATGCGGGCGCGCGTCTTGACCGCGCTGCTGCTGCGCCATTCGTACTTCACGAAACCGTTGTCCCAATAGACAAGGATTGCCCGTTGCGTGGTGAATTTGATGAACCGAATGCACAGCGCCTCGAACGACACCTGGAACCGTTTGGCAAGGGCGCTCAGGACATGCAAGTCGATGCGCTGGTTCGAGATCCACTCGCGCAGCAAGTCGCCAGGCATCAGCAGGTTGCTGGCAAAGTCGTCCGCCTCACGTTCGATGACACGGATAGTGTCAGCGCCGTAGTACACGCTTTCCTTGTCGCAGTTGAAACTTTGCCGCTGATCGCGGTGAAGGATGAAGTGGCCCAGTTCGTGAGCGATGGTGAAACGCTGGCGTTCGGGGTTTGCCTTGCCGTTATAGAAGATGCCCCACTCTGCGGTGTCCTGTGGGTTGCGCACCAACATGCCTTCGCAGCTATTGATGTCCAGCACCATCGGGGCCTTGATCTCCCGCACCCCTTTGCCGTAAGGCGTCTCTGGAAGCATTTGCCGGACGACTTCCAGATCCACGGCATCCGGCATGCCGTCGGCGTGCCACGCCCGCAACCATCTCAAGACGGTGCTGGCCGCGATGGAACCGGTTAGTGGCTGGGATGAGCTCAATTGTCAGACCGCCTTAGTTCTTGTCGGGGAACATGATTTTGAGTGCCTGACGGTAACGATCCTTCTCCTCGTCCGTCATTCCAGCGTACTCGCGGAAGAAGGCCACATCTTCTGGACTGGCCTGAGGAACCTGTTCAATGGGCTCGCCCATGATGTCCTCCATCGTCACGCCCAGCACCCTGGCCAAGGCCTGGACCCGTTCAGCGGAGGGACGCTGGCCGTCCTTCATCTCCAGTTCCCATATATACGCCTTGGTACAGCCGACTTCGTCGGCGACCTGTTGCAAGGTCAATTTCTTCGCCTCGCGTAAGCGTCGCAGGCGTGCTCCGAACGCTGAAGCCATAGCGATGCTCCTGTAGGGGAAAACAGTCAGTTAACAAAAACAAGACCGCTAGTATAGCCGCGAGATACAAATAAGGTCTAGATGTGCCGCTTTGATTGACAAGCGGAAATCTGAGGTTCAGAATCGCGCTTGTATCTCGCTGCTTTACTTGTGCGAGGTGCGTGTTCAGTAACCTAGTCGCTGGCCAGTGCAGTCCGTACATCGGTCGCAGACCTTCGACGCCGATCCAGAAAGGACGATCAAGATGAAGAAGACCTTTGTCGACGTGATGCTCGAGCTGCCGGTGGACGCCACGCTGCGCGACTTCCTGACCACCCACAGCCTGCCAGTGCCCGATGGCTTTGCCTGGGATGACACACCGGAGACCAGCCAGTTTCTGGTCGAAGCGGTCAAAGTCTGGCCCGACATTGCTGCCCGCGACCGGATGACGGCCAACCTCATGGCCAGCGTTCAGTTGGGCGATGCGGCTGGTAAGCAGGCGATGTTTGAGGCGGCCGTGGCCGATGGTGCTGCGCTTGCGGGTTTGGCGCTGTGTGCAAGCGACATCCACCGTTCCTTCTGGCTCTACGTCCACCACCCGGCACTGTTCGAGCGTGCCTATGACTTCAGCTTTTGGGAACAGCATGGGCAACAGACACAGCAATACGATCTTGGCCTGAAACGCCAACCGAACGGTTCGGATACCAATCTGACCGCGTTGCGTCACGCCATCTCGGCTTTCTACAAGCGCGAACTCCAATGCGGAGACGGCAGCGTGGCGCACTTGGTCGAGCGCAGCCCGGGCGTGTTCCTGCTGTCGGTCCATGTCAAGGACATGGCGATGCTGCGTCTGGAGTTCGAGGGGGCGACCCTGAAACGCCGGGTCGGCAACCCCAACATCCACATGGTGCTGGAGTACGCTAAGTCCACCGGTGTGGTGCGCACGCTGGTGCGCGGCGGCGCAAAGTATCAGCAAATGCTGGTCGAGGCCTTTGCGGAGCATGTGCTGGGCGTGAAAGCAAGCGCTCACAAGATCAAGTCGCCGACGCTGGATTTGTCGATGCTGCGCACCGGGTTCGATGTGCCGGATGCGTTCGAGGACGGCTTCTCGATGGTTCAGTTGAAGGCACTCACCCTGCTCAGCCCCGACACGGCGCTGAAGATCGAATGCACGGCGATGCAATCCAGTCAGCAACGCTCGGTGCACGATTTGCTGAAGGAAAAGCTGCCGGGCCCGCTGGAGGGGCAGTGGGCGGTGACGGCGGCGCAGGTAAATCTCTACTACCCACCCGAGCCGGGTAGGAC
This sequence comes from Pseudomonadota bacterium, assembly GCA_021791095.1. Lineage (GTDB taxonomy): Bacteria > Pseudomonadota > Gammaproteobacteria > Burkholderiales > Thiobacillaceae > Thiobacillus. The sequence goes on along the minus strand of JAJYXG010000101.1, from coordinate 1,511 downwards.
TCGCCCCAAGGTGGTCACCATCGAAGTGACCAGCAAAGGGCGGCTGAACCTGCACAAGTTCGACGCCAAGCTGCAGGCGCAGCTGGAAGGCTACTTGGTTGCGGTGGGCATCTTGCAGAAGGGCCAGACCCTCAGCGCCCAGGAGTTGCCGCCGGAGACCGACCCAGTCAGTTCTTCATCCGCTTTCGAGGACTGACCAATGACGACGCACGATGCCTGGGCCCTGGTTTGCCGACTGTTCGCAGGCGGCACGCCGGTGCTGCGGGCCACGCTGTCGCCACGCGAGGTATCTGCTTTGTCTATGCTCGGCAAAGCCGTCAGGCCAACAGTGGTGGATCAGTTTTTTGTGCTCTGTCCCCACTGTCAGCAGCATCGGGCGCAGGTCTGGGGCGATGGACGGGGCGGTCGAATCTGCCGGTGCCCGGAGTGTGGACAGGTTCCTGTCGAGGCAATCGACGGTGCGGCGTTGGCCCTGGACGAAGACTGGCTGCGGCAGAAAATGCGCCTCGCGCTCGACATCGAGAGCCGCGACGACATAGATGACTTGGGCGACGGTGCTTGGCGGCTCGGTAATGCCCGCAGCTCGCCGGTCGTGCTGGCCCGAGAGCTGACGAGAGTGCTGCATGAGCCGTCCTTGCTGGATCGTGTTCGGGTGGCGGGAAGCAACATCCGGGTAATCACCCCCAGGCCGCGCACGACCCGTGGATCGCCCTTCGGCTCCGGTGTGGAATGGCTGGCGCTGGAAGAACGATTCACGTTCTATGGCGGCGGGATCGCCTTCATCCCTTCGGTACCGTCTGTAGCGCCATCAGTGGCCGATCCGGCCGCACCTGTGAACGGGCCATTCTCGGCGGACTTCAAGTGGGCGACGCTGCCGGACGTGCAGGCAACGCCGATCCGGTTCACCGATGGTCAGGCCAAAGTGTTCGAGTCGCTGTGGTCGTTCAAGGGGGTCGAGGTGGACGGCGAAAGGGTCATGCAGCGTGCCGGCCAGAAGAGCGACAAGCCAATTGACCTGTTCAAGATCAAGTCGAAGGACAAGGGCAAGCCGGAGCACGAGGCGAGGCTGGCGGCCTACGGAGCACTCGTCGTCACGCAGCAACGCGCAGGCTTGTACTCCATGCCTTGCGCGGCGGCTGTGTTGGCGTGATGGATTGCTGCTCCAAGCCAACCCGACAACGAATGGCAATGGCACGCGCGCAAATGATGGTCGCAAAAGGCCATGTGCGTGTGCCACGGCGAAGAGGTTAGCGCCGATTTCGAGAGAAGAGAGGGCGGAACGGAGGGCAACCGGGGATGTTCCTGCCAGGCCACAGTAGCCTGGTCGCACACGCAGAATGTGCGGGAACCCCGCGTGTCATGCGGGAAGCACAAATGAAAACGCCCAACTGAGAACAGTTGGGCGCTGAATTTTGGTGGCCAGGGACGGAATCGAACCGCCGACACGCGGATTTTCAATCCGCTGCTCTACCGACTGAGCTACCTGGCCAGAACGTCGTGCAGGCAGGGCG
>JAJYXG010000015.1:0-4275 GCA_021791095.1 Pseudomonadota bacterium | reverse complement strand
ACACCCTGCCGACCGTGATCCGCGCCATCAACGACTGCGTCGCCGTGTTCGTGGCCAAGATCGGCGGCTGCCCGAAAGACAGCCTGAAGGCGGCGGGCATCGACCCGGTGGACAAGTACGCGCACGAGTTCATCGAACAGTCGGCGGTGAAGTACTTCAAGGAATACCTGGCGAAAGTGAAGTCCGGCGAAATCGTTCACGCCGCCCGCGGCGATGCCGACATCCGCCAGGGCGCCTACATCGCCGCCTGAAATTGATTCGTTACGCAACTGTTAGGAGAGCAAGACCATGGCATTCAAGATCATCACCTCCCAATGCACCGCCTGTTCGGCCTGCGAACCGGAGTGTCCCAACAACGCCATCCGCGAGAAGGACGGCACCTTCATCATCAAGCCGGAGAAGTGCACCGAGTGCATCGGCTACTTCGACGACCCGCAGTGCGTCGCGGTGTGCCCGGTCGACGACACCTGCGTGATCGACAACAGCTACCCGCGCTACGTGGCGGCCTAGGAGAGCATGATGGAACTGTCCCTTACGCCTGCCGCCGAGAAGTTCGTGCGCCGCATGGTCCGTTTCAGCAGCGCCGGCGAGAGCGGCGGCTTCCGCCTCACGGTGAGCGCCGGCGGCTGCTCCGGGCTGGCCTCCGAATTCACCGTGGAGTCGGCGCCGCTGCCCGGCGATGCGGTGATCGAGGTCAACGGCGTCAAGCTCTTCCTGCCGGCGGAAAGCCGCCTGCTGCTGCAAGGGGCGACCATCGATTTCGCGGATACGCCGACCAACAGCGGGCTGACCTTCGTCACGCCGAATTCGCCGTCCTGCGCCTGCAGCAGTTCCAGCAGCAGCGGGGTGTCCAGCATCGACATCTCCGGCATCGGCCACGGCCACAAGCATTGAGGCGAGGAAGGGTGAGGCCATGGCGGATATGTGTGCAACGGAGGGCGGGATCGTGACGGCCAACCCCGCCATGCCGGCGGACATGGATCCCGAATGGCTGGAGCGCAGCTGTTTGGGCGGCCATCTGCCGGAGCAGGTCGAGCAGCACCTGCGTCTGGCCGGCCTCAACTACCAGCACGACGTGGTCGCCGAGCGCCATCTGTTCCAGGCGCAGGCCCTGGCGCCCGGCCACGCCGCCGTGCTGATCGCGCTGTACCGCTTCTATTTCTACAAGGGGCGCCTCGCCGATGCGCTCGATGTGGCCGAGCGCTGCCTGGCCAAGGCCGCGCGCGACAACCGCCTGAACGAAGACTGGCGCCATGTGCGCCGGGGCGATGCGGAATTCGGCAGCTACGACGCCATCCTGCCGCGCTTCTACCTGTTTACCCTGAAGGCCTGGGGTTACCTGCAGATGCGCCTGGGACGGCTGGAGGAAAGCCATGCCGCGCTGACCAAGATGCTGGAACTCGACCCGAGCGACAAATTGAACGCCACGGTACTGCTCAAGGTGCTGGCCCGCCACGGACAGGAGGACGAGGATGAGTGAGCCGGGGATGAGCGAGCTGGGCCCGCCCGTGGACTGGCAAGGCGGCAAGGTGGATTGCGCGAGCTGCGCCTGCCAGGACCTGTACGAACAGCAACGCTGTTGCGTCGGCCATGCGTGCGTGCATGACCGCTACGCCAAGCGCATCGACCGTTTCTTTTCCTGGAATCCGGAACGGGCCAAGGATTTCCTCGCCCATCCCTATTTCGAAGTGCGTGCGGTGGCGGCCAAATACGTGGACGTGTTCCACCTGCCGCAGCTGATCCTGGATCCGGACGAGACCGTGCGCTGGAGCGCGGCGGTCAGGTTGCCCCCCAAGCATCTGTTGACGCTGGTGAACGACCCGCACCGCGAGGTGCGGATACGGGTGGCGGCACGCCTCGATCCGCAGGAGCTGGGCGCCATGATCCACGACCCGGATTACTACGTGCGGCAGGTGGTGGCGCGGCGCATCCCGGAAAACCTGCTGACCCTGCTGATGCACGATGCGGACCCCACGGTCCGCTGCACGGTGGCAAACCGAATCGGCGAGGCCTGGTTGCCGGCGATGGCAAAAGACGGGGATGCGGCCGTTCGCCGCGAAGCGGCCAAGCGCATGAAGGCGTGGCAATTGGTCCTGCTGCTGGGCGATCCGGACTGGCGCGTGCGCTACGAGGTGGCCAGCCGGGCCGAGCGCAGCCATCTGGGCCGGCTGGCCGACGACGAGGACGAACTCGTGCGGGGCGTCGCCCGGTTGCGCCTGGGCAGGAGCGCCGGGGATCTCCTCAAGCTGGTGACGCCGAAGCCGGCGCTTCAGCCGTTTTAGCAATCACGTTTCAGGAGGTGAGAAATGGCCAAGATCAGTCGTGACAGTGACATCGTTGAGATCACCGCCGACCCGATTTTCGACTATGGGGCGAAGGTGAAGTCCATCAAGACGGTGCGCAACGACGGCACCTACGCCGGCAAGGACATCGGCGATGTCCTGGTGAAAAAAGGCGACATCGGCTACGTCACCAGCATCGGCACCTTTCTGCAGCAGTTCTACATCTACGCCGTCGATTTCGTCGACACCGGCCATCGCGTCGGCATGCGCGGCAAGGAACTGGAAGCTGTCGATGGACCGGTGCGTAGCGAGGAGGTGACGGCATGAGCAGGGAGCAGTGCCTGCCGCCGCAGGCGGGAGGTGCGACCGGCCGCGAATGCCGTCAGGCGCCGACACCAAGTCAATTGAAGAATAGAGAACGCACCGGAGGCGACGCATGATCGAGCCGCGCGAAGCGAAATACCAATGGGGCCAGCGCATCGTGGCGATGGTCGACCTGTTCAACGACGGCAGCTACCCGGATCGCGAGCCGGAGTCCCTGCTGGTGAGCAACGGCACGCCGGGGGAAATCGTCAATGTGGGATATCACGAGGCGCTCAACCTGCCTGTCTACCTGGTTGAATTCCAGGAGGGTGGCGTGGTGGGTTGCTTCGAGGAAGAAATCACGCCGGCTTGAGCGGGCAGCGCTGGCGAATGTGGAGCGATACGTGGGTTGCATGCATCCGAACGATGTGGATCGCAAGCGCATCGAGCGTGCGCTGGATGCCCGTGCACGCTACCGCTACGTCAGCCCGGAAGTGCGGGCGGAAGAGGGGGGCTACCGGATACAGAGCCCCTGCTGCTCGCGCAATGTCGACCAGTCCGGCGGGGTGATCGATATCGCGCGGCTGGAATATGTGAGCGCGTTGCAGGCGTGGCATTTGTTCCGCAAGGACCATGCGCGGCGCGCCTGGCAGTTTTACGGAGCGTTCGGCGCCTTGGGCGAACTGCTGCAATTTTTGAATCAGGACCCGGATCGGATTTTTTGGCAATGACGGATCACGACAGCATCTACCTGGACAACAACGCCACCACGGCGCTGGCGCCCGCGTGCGTGGAGCCGGTGATGGCCTGCCTGCGCGACGTCTACGGCAATCCGTCCAGCAAACACGCCGCCGGCACCCGCGCCAAGGCGCAGCTGGACCAGGCGCGCGCCTCGGTGGCCCGGCTGCTGAATGCGGCGCCGGCCGAGATCGTGTTCACCGCCAGCGGCACCGAAGCCAACCACCTGGCGATCCGGGGCGCACTGGCGGCGCGACCCGGCAAGTCCAATGTGGTGGTCAGCGCGGTGGAGCATCCGTCCACCCTGAGTTTGCTGGCCCATCTGCAGGCCGAAGGCGTGCGCGTCACGCAGCTGCCGGTCGACCGGGAAGGCAGGCTCGACCTCGCGGTCCTCGAACGCGCGATCACGCCGGACACCTCGCTGGTCTCGCTGATGTGGGCCAACAACGAAACCGGCGTGCTGTTTCCGGTCGCGGACGCGGCGCGCATCGCCCGATCGAAAGGCGCGCTGTTCCACACCGATGCGGTGCAGGCCGCGGGCAAGATTCCGCTCGACATGGCGCAGGTGCCGGCCGACCTGCTGTCGCTTTCGGGGCACAAGTTCCACGCGCCCAAGGGCGTCGGCGCCCTGTTCGTGCGCAAGGGCCTGGCGCTGCAACCCATGCTGTTCGGCCACCAGGAACGCCGGCGGCGCGGCGGCACCGAGAACGTCCCGGCCATCGCCGGCATGGGCCTCGCCTGCGAACTCGCGGCCGGCGAACTGGACGCCAAGGCCGCGGCGATGGCAGCCCTGCGCGACCGGCTCGAATCCGGCGTGCTGATGCGCATCCCCGGCACCCGCATCAACGGCGGCACGGCGCCGCGGGTGGCCAACACCAGCAGCGTGCGCTTCGGCGAACTGGAGGCCGAGGCCATCCTCGACAAGCTCGACCGTGCCGGCATCTGCGCCGCG
>JAJYXG010000119.1:0-4297 GCA_021791095.1 Pseudomonadota bacterium | reverse complement strand
CGCGTTGCCGCGAGAAAGCGATGGATGCAAGGCGCGTCGCGCCGGCAAGGGCCATCCCTTGCCAAGCGGCGCAACGCCGCAGACGCGCTTTCTCGTGGCAACCCGAAGGGACGGGCTGATTCGGGCGCATCCCTTTGTCGCGTGCCACTTGCAGTGAATGACTCTGCTGCGCGTCTCGCTTCGCGGTCTGCATCTCGAATTGGCCTCGTCGCGGGCGTGAAATTAGTGTTAACACGCCCTAGCTTACCAGCGAGCCAGTATGGTACGCCCGCCGCTGACTTTCTGGCCGATCGAGACTTCGGCGCGCGCCGTGGTCGGCAGGTAGACGTCGACCCGCGAACCGAAGCGGATGAAGCCGTAGCGCTGGCCGCGTACCAGACGATCTCCCGTCCGCACGTAGCACAGGATGCGCCGTGCGATCAACCCGGCGATCTGCACCGAGGTGACGTCACCGCGCGCGGTCTGGATCCAGATCGCGTTGCGCTCGTTTTCGGTGGACGCCTTGTCGAGGTCGGCGTTGACGAAGCTGCCCGGAGTGTACCAGCGCCCCTTGACCTCGCCGTCAACCGGGCTCTTGTTGGAGTGCACGTTGAACACGTTCATGAACACGCTGATCTTCAGCGCCTCGCGCTCCAGGTAGGGATCGGCGACTTTTTCCACCGCGACGATGCGGCCGTCGGCCGGCGAGATCACCGCGTCGGCGTCGCCCGGCGGCACCCGCGCCGGATCGCGGAAAAACTGCAGCGCGAACACCGCCCAGATCCAGAACGGGATCGACCACCAGCCGATCAGCCAGGTCACGATCAGGGCGGCCGCAAATGCGGCCAGCAGAACCAGCCAGCCCTCGCGGGCAATAAGGGGATGTGTCATAGCAGGGGTCAGGATTCAGGAATCAGGATTCAGGGAAAACAAGGAAGGCGGCGCAGCCGCACAAAACCCCCTGCCCCCTGAATCCCGACCCCTGATCCCTATCAGTTCTTCGATTGGTCGACCAGCTTGTTCTTGCTGATCCACGGCATCATCGCGCGCAGCTTGGCGCCGACGACCTCAATCTGATGCTCGGCGTTCAGGCGGCGACGCGCGGTCATCTCGGGGTAGTTGGTGCGGCCTTCGAGGATGAACTGCTTGGCGTAGTTGCCGTTCTGGATGTTGTCGAGGCACTCCTTCATCGCGGCCTTGGACTGCGCGTTGATGACCTTGGGACCGGTCACGTACTCGCCGTATTCCGCGTTGTTGGAGATCGAGTAGTTCATGTTGGCGATGCCGCCTTCGTACATCAGGTCGACGATCAGCTTCAGCTCGTGCAGGCACTCGAAGTAGGCCATTTCCGGCGCGTAGCCCGCTTCGGTCAGGGTCTCGAAGCCGGCCTTCACCAGGTCGACGCAGCCGCCACACAGCACGGCCTGCTCACCGAACAGGTCGGTTTCGGTTTCTTCGCGGAAGGTGGTCTCGATCACGCCGCCCTTGGTGCCGCCGTTGGCTGCCGCGTAGGACAGGGCGAGGTCACGCGCCTTGCCGGACTTGTCCTGGTAGACGGCGATCAGCGAGGGCACGCCGCCGCCCTGGGTGTAGGTGGAACGCACCAGGTGGCCGGGGCCCTTGGGGGCGATCATCACGACGTCGAGGTCGGCACGCGGGGTGATCTGATTGTAGTGCACGTTGAAGCCGTGGGCGAAGGCGAGCGTGGCGCCCTTCTTCAGGTTGGGCTCGATGTCGTTGTAGTAGGTGGCCGCCATCAACTCGTCGGGGATCAGGATCATCACGAAGTCGGCCGCCTTCACCGCCTCGGCGATTTCCTTGACGTCGAGTTTGGCCTTCTTGGCCTTGTCCCACGAGGCGCCGCCCTTGCGCAGACCGACCGTCACCTTGACGCCGGAATCCTTCAGGTTATTGGCGTGGGCATGGCCCTGCGAGCCGTAGCCGACGATGGCGACCTTGCGCTTCTTGATGAGGGAAAGGTCGGCGTCCTTGTCGTAAAAAACTTTCATGGTGAATTCCTGAGAAAAATAAAAATCAGACTTTGAGACTGCGCTCGCCGCGTCCGATGCCAGACGCGCCGGTGCGCACGGTTTCGATGATGAAGGCGGGATCGATCGCCTCCAGGAAGGCATCCAGCTTGGAGCCGGTGCCTGTCAGTTCGATGGTGTAGGTCGCATCGGTGACGTCGATGATGCGGCCGCGGAAGATGTCGGCAGTGCGCTTCATTTCCTCGCGCCCCAGGCCCACCGCCTTGACCTTGACCAGCATCAGCTCGCGCTCGATGTGGAGTCCTTCGGTCAGGTCCATCACCTTGATCACGTCGACCAGCTTGTTCAGCTGCTTGGTGATCTGCTCGATGATTTCTTCCGAGCCGGTGGTGACGATGGTCATGCGCGACAGGGTGGCGTCCTCGGTCGGCGCCACGGTGAGCGACTCGATGTTGTAGGCGCGCGCCGAGAACAGCCCGGCGACGCGCGACAGCGCGCCGGCTTCGTTTTCCATCAGGAGGGAAATGATGTGTCTCATAGTTCCTCCGCCAGGATCATTTCCGACAGGCCCTTGCCGCCTTCGACCATGGGGAAGACGTTTTCGGTCTGGTCGGTCTGGAAATCCATGAACACCATTCTTTCCTTGAGCGCGGGCGAGAACGCTTCCTTCAGCGCGGCCTCGACGTCCTCGGGCTTGTCGATGCGCATGCCGATGTGGCCGTAGGCTTCGGCCAGCTTGACGAAGTCGGGCAGCGACTCCATGTACGACTCGGCGTAGCGGCTGCCGTAGAAGAACTCCTGCCACTGCCGCACCATGCCCATGTAGCGGTTGTTGAGCATGACGACCTTGACCGGGATGCGGTACTGCTTGCAGGTCGACAGCTCCTGGATGTTCATCTGGATGGAGGACTCGCCGGTGATGCAGGCGACCTGCGCCTCGGGGTGTGCGAGCTGCACGCCCATCGCATACGGCAGGCCGACGCCCATGGTGCCGAGTCCGCCGGAGTTGATCCAGCGGCGCGGCTTGTCGAACTTGTAGTACTGCGCGGCCCACATCTGGTGCTGGCCGACGTCGGAGGTGACGAAGGCGTCGCCCTTGGTCACTTCCCACAATTTTTCCACCACGTATTGCGGCTTGATGATGGGACTGTTGCTGTTGTACTTGAGGCAGTTCTTCGAACGCCACAGCTCGATTTGCGTCCACCAGGAATTGAGCGCGGCGGCATCGGGTTTTTCCTTGGCCTGCTTCAGCAGCGCCAGCATGTCGGTCAGCACGTTCTGCACGTCGCCGACGATGGGCACGTCGACCTTGACGCGTTTGGAAATCGACGACGGGTCGATGTCGACATGGATGATGCGGCGCTGTTCGCGCGCGAAGTGCGCGGGGTTGCCGATCACGCGGTCGTCGAAGCGCGCGCCAACGGCCAGCAGCACGTCGCAGTGCTGCATCGCCATGTTGGCTTCATAGGTGCCGTGCATGCCCAGCATGCCGAGGTTCTGCCTGTCGGTGGCGGGATAGCCGCCCAGCCCCATCAGGGTGTTGGTGACGGGAAAGCCCAGCAGGCGCGTCAACTCGGTCAATTGCGCCGAGGCATCGCCCAGCACCACGCCGCCGCCCGCGTAGATCATCGGGCGCTTGGCTTCGAGCAGCATCTGCACCGCGCGCTTCAGCTGACCGCCATGGCCCTTGACCACCGGGTTGTACGAGCGCATCTCGACCGTGGCCGGGTATTCGAATTCCGTGCGATGGGCAGTCACGTCCTTGGGCACGTCGACCACCACCGGGCCGGGGCGGCCGGTGGCCGCAATGATGAAGGCCTTCTTCATCGTCACGGCCAGATCCTTCACGTCCTTGACCAGGAAGTTGTGCTTGACGCAGGGGCGTGTGATGCCGACGGTGTCGACTTCCTGGAAGGCGTCCAGGCCGATCGCCGGGGTCGGCACCTGGCCGGTGACGACGACGATGGGAATGGAATCCATGTAGGCGGTGGCGATGCCGGTCACGGCATTGGTGACGCCAGGGCCGGAGGTCACCAGCGCCACGCCGACGCGGCCGGTGGCGCGTGCATAGGCGTCGGCGGCATGCACGGCGGCCTGCTCGTGGCGCACCAGCACATGCTTGAACTTGTTCTGCTTGAAGATTTCGTCGTAGATGTTGAGCACAGCTCCGCCGGGATAGCCGAATACAAACTCGACCCCCTCTTCGGCCAGACAACGTACGACGATCTCGGCGCCCGTGGCTTCCATAAACTGGCAATAAATCAATTCGTTGGTGGACCTGCGAGAGTAATCGTTTTGCCCTGTTTCGGTCAAGAAATCATGGCAAAACG
>JAJYXG010000054.1:0-25629 GCA_021791095.1 Pseudomonadota bacterium | reverse complement strand
GCTCGACGATGAAGGCCATCGGGTTGGCTTCGTACAGCAGGCGCAGCTTGCCGGCCTTGGCGGGATCCTTGGTGTCCTTGGGGTACATGAAGATGCCGCCGCGGGTGAGGATGCGGTGCACTTCGGCGACCATCGAGGCGACCCAGCGCATGTTGAAGTCCTTGCCGCGCGGCCCGGTCTTGCCGGCCAGGCACTCATCGACGTAGCGCTGCACCGGTTTTTCCCAGAAACGCATGTTCGACGCGTTGATCGCGAATTCCTTGGTCTCGGTGGGAATGGTCATGTTGGGGTGGGTCAGCACGAACTCGCCGACGTCGCGGTCGAGCGTGAAGCCGTTGGTGCCGTGGCCGAAGGTCAGCACCAGCATGGTCGAGGAACCGTAGATCGCATAGCCGGCGCACACCTGCTGGGTGCCAGGCTGCAGGAAGTCCTCCTTCTTGGCGGCGCGGCCGGCGACCGGGGCCTTCAGGATCGAGAAGATGGTGCCGACCGAGATGTTGACGTCGACGTTGGACGAGCCGTCGAGCGGATCGAACACCAGCAGGTACTTGCCGAGCGGATATTGGCCGGGGATCGCGTACACGTCGTCCATTTCCTCGGACGCCATGCCGGCCAGGTGGCCCGCCCACTCGTTGGAGCGGATCATGATGTCGTTGGTGATGACGTCGAGCTTCTTCTGTGTCTCGCCCTGCACGTTCTCGGAATCCAGCGCGCCCATCACGCCCAGTAGCGCGCCCTTGTTCACGGCGTTGGAAATCGCCTTGCAGGCGGTGACGACGTCGTTCAGCAGCGAGGTGAAATCGCCGGTGGCGCCGGCGGTGCGACGCTGTTCTTCAATGATGAACTGGGTAAGGGTGGTGCCGGTGTGCATGGTCAGACTCCGAAATGTATAAGCAAATCAGAATATTATACACCAGCAACGCTGGCGCCCGCTTAGTCGGTTCCCACCAGCTGATCGGAGCGGGTGAAGGTCCAGGTCCGCGTTATAGACAAAATGTCGGCCTTTTTCCGCATATCGTCGGGAAAGGGGGCATAAGGCGCGGCGAGTTCGACGATCTTGATCGCGGCCGTGTCGAGAATCTTGGAGCCGGATGAGCGGTCGACCTCAACGGCCTCGATCCGGCCGTCGGCATAGATCGATACGGTAAGCCTGAGACTGCCGTAAATGCCCTGGCGGCGGGCGGCTTCGGGGTAATTGACGTTGCCGACCCGCTCGACCTTGGTGACCCAGTCCTCGACGTAGCGCGCAAACGCGTATTCCTTGACGTTGGCGCCGATGAAGGCGCGCTTGGGGCGCTTCTGGTATTCGTCCCACTGTTGCGAGATGCGCGCCTGCAGTTGCGCCATTTCGCGCGCCTGCAGGTTGAGCTGGCTGGCGTCGAGTACCGGCTGCACCGGTGCCGGCGGCGCTGCCGCTGTCGGCTTCTGCAACTGGCCATTGGGCTGCAACTGGCTCAGCAGGGTTTTGGCCTGTTGTTCCAGTTCTGATACGCGCGATTGCAAGGCGGCTTCCTCGCTGCCGGCTTGTGTTTTTGGGCTGGCGGGCAGCGGACTTTTCAGCCGCCGCTCTTCGTCGGTGTTGCCGCCGCCGGCCAGATTCACCTGCGCCAGCGCGTCGGGATTGAGCGGCGATTCCAGGGTCTTGGCGTTGACCAGCACCACCTCCATCGGCAGGTTGGGGTCCTCGAACAGGCGCGGGTTGACCTGCACGAACTGGGTCGACAGCACCATGCCGTGCACCGCGGCCGACGCCAGCAAGGCCAGCGCCATGCGCGTGCCTTGCCTGGAGGGTTCTGCGAGAGTTAGGGGCGGGTTGGACACCATGGGGGCCGGAAGTGGAACTGACCTGATTTTACGGAAGGGCGACGCTGCTGTCAGGCGGCGGCGTCACGGTTTCAAGGTACTCGGCGTGGAAGCTGATGTCGAGCAGATCGATATTTGAAATCGCCAGCCGCACCTTCGTGCCCGGCGCGACGCCCATCACCGAGGGTGCGCGCGTCACCAGCGGCAGCGTGTCGATGCGCACCAGGTCCTCGCGAATGACCTGGGCGGTGACCTCGTGGATGTTTTCCTGGATCAGCCAGCGCAGCATCCAGTAGCGCTCCAGCCGCCGCTGGAATTCGTTGTAGGCGTCGTAGGCCAGTTCGAAGTCGCGCACCACCGAAAACAGCGCTTCGCTCCTCGGCGGGTACACCGGTTCGCTGCCCTGCACCAGGCTGATCAGCTGGCGCTGGTTGACCAGATCGACATAACGCCGCAAGGGCGACGACGACCATGCATACTGGTCGACGCCGAGGCCGACGTGCGGGTCGGGGCTGGTGGTCATGCGCGTCTTGCCGTTGGCCTGCGCCCGGTAGATGCCCGGCACCCGCTTTTCCGCCAGCCAGCCGCCCCAGTGCGCGTTGGCGAAGATCATCAGCTCGGACACCACCTTGTCGATCGGGCTGCCGCGCTTGCGCGGCACGATGCGGATGCGCTCGCCGTCGAGCTTGAAGTTGTAGTCGACGCGGTCGACCGTATCGGCCTTGCCGCGACCGGCTTCCAGCACGGCGGCGAAGTCGCGCAGCCATTCCAGCTCGCGGCGGTAGGGATAGTCAGGTACGTCCGGATTGCGCAGGGTCTCGTCGTTGAACAGCACCTCCAGCGTCTCGTGGCGCAGGTTGTCGGCGATGTGCACCATTTCCAGTTTGGTTTCGGTGCCGAGCACGCGCAGATCGGAGGCCACGTCCACATACAGCGACAGCGCCGGGCAATCGTGGGTTTCGCCCAGGGTGTAATGGTGGATCAGTGCGTCCGGCAGCATGGTGATCTTGTCGCCGGGGTAGTAGACGGTCGAGAGCCGTTCGCGCGCCACCTTGTCGAGTTCCGAACCGGGGGTCACGCCGAGTGCCGGCGCCGCGATGTGGATGCCGACGCGGACGCTGCCGTCGTCGCGCCACTCGACTGACAGCGCGTCGTCAATCTCGGTGGTCGCCTCGTCGTCCATCGAGAAGGCGCGCACATGGCTCTTCGGCAATTCAGGGGGATCGCTTGGCTCGTTAACCGGCGTAAAGCCGGTGCCGCGCGGAAAGTATTCCAGCAGAAAGGTCGCCAGATGGAAGTCGAGCGTCGACGGGATCGCACCGCAGCGCTCGATCAGCCGCAATTGCGACAGCCCGGTGGCCGCCGCCGCATCTTCCAGCGCCTTGTATTCCAGCGTGTTCTTGTCCGGCGCGATGAGGATGCGCGGGATCAGCGAGGCGTATTCCTCCGGCAGCCGGAAGGCCGCCAGTTCGCCTGCCAGATGCGCCTGTCGCTCTGCCGCCAGCCGTTTTTTCTCCAGCCCGGCCTTGGCCGCTGCCAGCGTGTCGGCCGGGGCGGGGCGATAGCGGCCACGGCCCTTTTTGTGAAAGTAGATCGGCGAGGCATGCAGCTTCTGCAGCAGCGCCACCGATTCCGGCGGCGTCGGCGCGTGGCCGTAGTATTCCTGCGCCAGCTGCTCGAAGCCGAACTCGTCGGTACCCGCCGCTTCCCACAGGAAGTCGGCGTCGAGCTCCGCCGTCAGCGTCTCGGCCTGCTGCATCACCTCGGCCGGTGCGGGTGCGGCGAAGCGCAGCAGGATGTTTGCCGTCTTGATCTTGCTGCGCTTGCCCGAGGCGGTTTCCACCTGTGCCGTGGCGTCAGTCTCGGACAGGATGGAACCGGCCTTGAAGTGGCCGTCCTCTTCAAAAATGAGGTACATGAAAAATCAGAAATCCAGAATGGTTTGGTAGTGGCGCTCGAACCCGGCAAAGCCGTGGTCGCCGCCGTCCTCGATGATCTGCCTGGCGCCTGCATAGTAGGCCACCGCATCACGGTAATCGAGCACCGCGTCGCCGGTCTGCGCCAATAAAAGATAACGCTTGGGCAGGGTGATGGCATCGACATCCAGCGCGGCGAGTTCGGCCAGATGCGCTTCGGTAAGTTCCCACTTCTCGCCGCTGTGCCAGTTGGTCTGCGGGCCGAGTGCGCTGCGCAGCAGTCTGTGGGCGTGCACCGCCGGGTTCACCAGCACGGCCTTCCAGCCGTGCTTTTCCGCCAGATGGGTGGCATAGAAGCCGCCCAGCGAACTGCCGACCAGCGTGACCGAATCAGGGCGGCGCTGTTCCAGTCCGGCCTCGACGTGCGCAATGGCTTCGCGCGGGCTGTTGGGCAGCGCCGGGCAATAGTAGTCTGCCTGCCGCCCTAGACTCGCCATGTGCTTGCCGAGCTGCCGGGCCTTGCCGGAAGCGGGGGAGGAATTGAAGCCGTGGAGATATACGATCATCCCGGGATTTTACCGGGGCGGCTCCGTTTCCCGAAATGAGCTAGTCGTCGAAGCAGTAGAAGTCCGCCTTGGTCACGCCGCAGTCGGGGCAGCTCCAGTCGTCGGGGATGGCCTCGTAGCGGGTGCCGGGCGCAAGGCCGTGGTCGGGGTCACCCGCCGCTTCGTCGTAGACGTAGTCGCAGACGGCGCAGGTCCATTTGCGGAAGGCCGGGGAAAATTCAGGGGGGGTGAGGGCAGTAGACAGGTTCATCATGGCAATTTCCACGGATCGAGCGTGGCCAGCAGTTGGTTGAAGATGACGTCGAGCTCGCAGCCCAATATATCGAGCTGTGGGTTGATGTAGGGTTTGAAGACTTCGGAGGCCGGGCGATGCGCAACCCAGGTACGGTCTTCGGCTTCGTAGAGATGAATGCGCAGCGGGATGTCGATGCCGGCCGCCTTCTCTGCATCCCACACCCTGATCGCATAGTCGGGGCGGAACACTTCGAGCACCTGGTCGGCCGGCACCGCGATGCCTTTTTTCGCGCAATTGGCCTGGCCGTTGGCGTGGGCGACGAGTCCCATCGGGAAGGCATTGACGGCGGCGATGAGTTTCTCCGCCGCCTCGTCGACGCTGAGGGACACCGCGAAGCGGATCATGCGACCTCCAGTTCAGGCTGCGACAGCGCGCAGGCGGCGCTGTCGAATTCGTGCAGCTCCTTGCGCAGGTGCTTGATCGCCGGGGTGACGATGGCGATGAAGTAGGCTTCGCGCAGGCGGCGCTGGGCGGGATTGTTGGACAGATAGCCTTTCGCGCCGAGGGAGAGCATCGCAGCGTTGGCGGCTTTCAGACTGAGTTCGCTGCCGGCCAGCCGCAGCTGCAGGGTTTCCTTCACATGCGGCGCGCTGCCGTCGCGTTCGATTTTGTCCGCCAGCGCGTAGGTGGCGGCGCGCGCGGCGTCGAGTTCGGCTTCCAGCGCGTCGGCCTGCACGTCGAGAAAGCGGTTGACGTGGCCGAACTGCTTGTCGGCGCGCTTCATCATCGCCACGCAGGCGTCGATGAGCCCCAGGCCCATGCCCATCTGCAGCAGGATGAACGCCGACTTGGTGCGGTCGCGGAAGGCGCCGAATTCTTCCGCATGGCACACCACCCGGCTGTCGGGCAGGAACACGTCGCGGAACTGGCAGGCGAAGGTGTTGGTGCCTTCCATGCCGATGAAGTGCGCGTTCTGCGCCAGCGTGAGGCCGGGCGTGCTGCCGTGCATCAGGCCGATCACCAGCCCCGGCGCGTCGGGCAGCGTGGCGCCCATGTGAAACCAGTGATCGAGGCCGATGTTCGACACCCACGGCAGCACGCCGTTGATGACGTAACCGCCGTCCACCCGCTTTGCCTTCAGCCGTGCCTCCTCGATGCCGACGCAGGACTTCATGCTGTTCGACTGTGCCGTGCCGCCGAGCACTTCGCCGCGCGCCATTTTCGGCAGCATCTCGGCGGCGAGCGCGTGGTTGGAACTGTTGATCACATACCACTGCAGCGCGTATTCCGCCCACAGCAGGAAGCCGGTCGACACGCACTCCTTCGAGGCTTCCTCGATCACCCGGATCGCGTGGCCGAGGCCGCGCGCGCTGCCGCCGTGCTCGACCGGCGTGAGGCTGCCCAGCCCGCCGAGCGCGCCGAGCTGCTTGAGGAAATCGCCGGGATAGACGCCCTTGAGGTCGATGTCGACCACCTTGGGTGCCAGTTCCGAAGCGATGAGTTCGGCCAGACCCGGCAGCACCTCGGCAGGTGCATTCGGGCGTGCGGGGGCAAGAGCAGGCGCAGGCATGGTGGACTCCAGTTCGACGGATGGATCAGGCGAGCTCGACGCTGACGTTGACCGGATTGCGCAGGGTGTTGGCGACCGGCGACCAGGCGTTGGAATGCGCGACCAGGTCCTTCAGTGCTTCCTCGCTGGCGTCGCCTTCGAGGTGCACCTTCACGCGCACGTCAGTGAAGCCCAGCTTCTTCAGCGGGTCGAGGTCGCCCACGCCCCACACCGCGGTCACGTTGATGTCGCCCTCGAGTTCGAGTTCGAGACGGGTGAGCGTGATGCCGCGCGCCACCGCGTTGGCGTGCAGGCCGACCGACAGGCAGGAGCCGAGCGTGGCGAGCACCGCTTCCGAGGGATTCGGCGCGGTGTCGTCACCCAGGAGATGCGGCGGCTCGTCGATCACGTGCGCCTCCAGGTTGCGCACGTAGGTGAGATTGCGGAACTTGCTTTCGCACACGGTCTTGGCTTTCAGCGTGACGACCGACTGCGGATTCGCCTTGCCCTTGGTGGCGAGGGCGGCAAGGCCTTCGGCATCGATGGGCTCAAGCACGGTTTGGGTTTTCAGGGCGACGACTTCGGACATGGCAGGACTCCTAGAGATGGGTTGATCGGGAAACCGACAAGCGCTGTATTGCGATTCCCGTGCCAACCCGGTCAAACAATGTCAAGCCATTGATCTCGTTGTGAATATTGTTCGGCATGCCGCTGCCGGCGGATTTTCACGCTAACAAATTGTCAACCTTTGTCAGGCCATTTCCAGGCGCTTCATGCGGTAGTTCAATTGGCGCAAGGTCAGTCCCAGCAGTTGCGCCGCGCGTGACTTGTTGCCGTGGGTTTGCGCCAGCGCTTGTTCGATCTGCGGGCGGTCGTGCGATTGCGCCGGCAGATAGGGCCGCACAGCTCCCGCGGTCGGCGCGGCAGGCAACGGCGGCGCATCCGGCGCGCCGACCGCTTCGCTGCGGATGACGTGTTCGACCTCGCGTGCCGATACCGTCGCGCCCTCGGCCAGCAGCACCAGACGCTCCAGCACATTGCGCAGCTGGCGGATGTTGCCCGGCCACGGGTAGTCGCCGAGCCGCTCCATCGCCTCCGGCGTCAGGCCAACGTTGCGCTGGTAGCTCTGGCTGATCAGGTTGAGCTGATGCCGCACCAGCGGGCGGATGTCCTCGCGCCGCTCGCGCAGCGCCGGCAGGCGGATCGGAATGATGTTGAGGCGGTAGTAGAGATCGAGGCGGAAGCGCCCGGCGGCGACCTGCTGCTGCAGATCCAGGTTGGTGGCGGCGACGATGCGCACGTCGATCGGCGTTTCGCGGCGGCTGCCGACGCGCTGCAGCGATTTCTCCTGCAGCACCCTGAGCAGCTTCACCTGCATCGCCAGCGGCAGCTCGCCGATTTCGTCGAGGAACAGCGTGCCGCCGTGGGCCTGCTCGAAATAGCCGGCGCGCGCGGTCGAGGCGCCGGTGAACGCGCCTTTCTCGTAGCCGAACAATTCCGACTCGAACAGGTTTTCCGGAATCGCCCCGCAGTTCACCTTGACGAAAGGCTGGTCGCGCCGCGGGCTCGACAGGTGCAGCGCGCGCGCGAATAGTTCCTTGCCGGTGCCCGACTCGCCCAGCAGCAGCACCGTCGCCTCGGTGGACGCGACCTGCTCGACCTGGCGCAGCGCGTGCCGCAGCGCGGGCGATTCGCCGACGATGCCGAGCGTGGCCTGCTGCGGCGAGCCGCGTTCGAGCGCCCACTTGAGTTCACGGTTTTCGTGTTCCAGCCGCGCGGTCTGCTCGGCCACGCGATCGTTCAGCTTGAGGATCTGCGTGATCAGCGTGGCGATGATTTCGAGGATGCGCAGATCGTCGGCCAGGGCACGGGCGCGTCCGCGAATGCGATGCACGCCCAGCAGACCCAGCACCTCGCCTTCGCTCATCAGCGGCAGCGCGATGAAGCTCACCGTCTCGTTCGGCAGGCGGTCGCGTTCGACCGCGCGCGCGAGGTAATGCGGGTCGTCGTCGATGTCCTGCACGATCGCCGTCTCGCCGCTTTGCAGCACGCGCCCGCTCACGCCGTCGCCCGGACGATAGACGCCGCGCCCGATTTCTTCCTGCGTCAGACCGTACGCGTAGCGGATCGCATAGTCGTCGCCGCCCGGTTGTTTGAGCACCACGCGGCCGCGGTTGAGACCGAGAAATTCCGAAATCAGGTGCAGCATCTCGCGGATCACCAGGCCCGGCTCCAGGCTCTTGCCCATCAGGCGGGCCGACTCGCGGATCACCAGCAATTCCTCGTCTTGCAAACGTTCGGCAGGCAATACGGCAGATGTCATGGCGCGGTCTCGAAACAAAGTGTCAACACTGTGTAATCAAGAAACGGGCCAGCCGAACGGCGGGTTTCTTGCCTTTCTGAAAAATCATTTACGCAACAGCGAGTTAAAGATTTTTTTCGGGGTTGGCACGCTTCCTGATTACGACAAGAGTGGAAACACTGACACAGCGCATCCAAACCTGCCGAATCACTTGTGTTCAGCGGGCTGGGCAGTCAAAGGTCCTAGCGGAACCGGCGTTTGAGCCGCACCAATCCGGGGCGCAGGGCGATCAAAAAGGGGCGCTGTGAAGTGTGAAGCAAAGACTTTTTTCAATCCGATCAGGAGCGCCTTATGTCCGGCTTTGACAATCCGTTTGACCCCGATACCAAACTGCACCGTGCAGGCTGTAGCTGCGGCCGCCACCACAGCCAGGCCGACCATGAAGCCGACATGAAGAACGAGGATGCGCGGGTCTCGCGCGTGGTCGAGTCGGCGGTGATGCGCGGCCTCTTCCCCGACGACCAGATGCGTCGCAACTTCCTGCGCGCGGTCGGCGCCGGCACGGCGATGGCGGCGATCTCGACGCTGTTCCCGATGGGCGCGGCGAAGGCGCTGGCGGCGGAAAAAGGCAAGCTTGAGAAGACGGATTTGAAGATCGGCTTCATCCCGATCACCTGCGCCACGCCCATCATCATGGCGGGGCCGATGGGCTTCTATGCGCGCGAAGGCCTCAACGTCACGCTGCAGAAAACCGCCGGCTGGGCGGTGATCCGCGACAAGGTGCAGAACAAGGAATACGACGCCTCGCACATGCTCTCCCCGATGCCGCTGGCGATGTCGCTGGGGCTGGGCTCGGCCAAGCAGGCGGTCGACGTGGCGTCGATCCAGAACATCAACGGCCAGGCCATCACCCTGCATCTCAAGCACAAGGACAAGATGAATCCCAAGGACTGGAAAGGCCTGAAGTTCGGCCTGCCGTTCGACTACTCGATCCACAACCTGCTGCTGCGCTACTATCTCGCCGAGCATGGCCTCGATCCCGACAAGGACGTCGAGCTGCGCATGATGCCGCCGCCCGACATGGTGGCCAACCTGCGCGCCGGCAACATCGACGGCTTCCTCGGCCCCGAGCCGTTCAACCAGCGCGCGGTGTACGAGGAGGTCGGCTTCATCCACACCCTGTCGCGCGACCTGTGGGACGGCCACCCGTGCTGCGCCTTCGGCGTGCAGGAAGGCTTCTACAAGCAGTATCCCAACACCTACGCCGCGCTGTTCCGCGCGATTGCCAGCGCCACCGACTACGCGCACAAGCCGGAGAACCGCAAGGCCATCATCGAGGCGATCGCGCCGGCCAACTACCTCAACCAGCCGATCCCGGTTTTAGAGCAAGTCATGACCGGGCGCTTCGCCGACGGCCTCGGCAAGGTGAGGAACGTGCCCGACCGCGTCGACTTCGATCCCTTCCCGTGGCAGTCGATGGCGGTGTGGATCCTCACCCAGCTGAAGCGCTGGAACTACATCAAGGGCGACATCAACTACCAGGCGGTGGCCGAGGAAGTGTTCCGCGCCACCGACGCCCGTGCCCGCATGGCCGAACTTGGACTGACGGCGCCGAAAGCGAACTACGCCAAGCACACCATCATGGGCAAGGTGTTCGATCCCGCGAAGCCTGCCGAATACCTCAACTCCTTCGCCATCAAACGCACATGAAGATGAAGCTCTCGCTCAGCCAGAAGGCCGCCCTGCTGTCGGTCGGTCTGTTCGCGGTGATCCTGCTGGTGTGGCAGCTGGCGACGCTGCCGGAAGCCAAGGTCGTCGCGGCCGATGTCGATCCCGAGTATGCCGCGCTGATGGGCGGCGGGGCGGCCAGCTCGGCGTCGAGCTTCCCCACCCCGGCGGCGATGGCGCAGACGCTGTGGGACAAGTTGTCCGACCCGTTCTACGACAACGGCCCCAACGACAAGGGAATCGGCATCCAGCTCGCCTATTCGCTGGCGCGCGTGCTCGGCGGCTTCTTCCTCGCCGCCGCGGTGGCGATCCCGCTCGGCTTCGCAATCGGTAACTCGCGCGTGTTCTACCAGGCGATCAACCCCTACGTGCAGCTGCTGAAACCGATCTCGCCGCTGGCGTGGATGCCGCTGGCCTTGTACACGATCAAGGATGCGTCGGCCTCGGCCATTTTCGTCATCTTCATCTGCTCGCTGTGGCCGATGCTGATCAACACCGCGCACGGGGTTGCCAACGTGCGCCGCGACTGGCTCGACGTCTCGCGCACGCTCGAAGTCAATCCGCTGCGCCTCGCCTTCCGTGTCATCCTGCCGGCCGCCGCGCCGACGATATTGACCGGCATGCGCATCTCCATGGGCATCGCCTGGCTCGTCATCGTCGCCGCCGAAATGCTGGTCGGCGGCACCGGCATCGGCTACTTCGTGTGGAACGAGTGGAACAACCTGTCGCTCACCAACGTGCTGTTCGCCATCCTGATGATCGGCGTCGTCGGCATGGTGCTCGACAGCGTCTTCGGCGTGCTGAGCAAGCGCGTCGCGTATCAGGAGTAACGCATGTCAGCCATCCATCCCTTCCTGCAGGTCGAAAACCTGGCGCGGGCCTACCCCAGCCCCACCGGCGGCACGCCCGTTACCGTGTTCGACCATGTCAACTTCCGCATCCACAAGGGCGAGTTCGTCTGCGTCACCGGCCATTCCGGCTGTGGCAAGTCGACCATCCTCAACATCCTCGCCGGCCTCGACACCGCCAGCGCCGGCAACGTCTTCATGGACGGTCGCGAAGTGTCGGGGCCGAGCCTCGACCGTGGCGTCATCTTCCAGAGCCACGCGCTGATGCCCTGGCTCACCGTGCTGGAGAACGTGGCCTTCGCGGTGAAGTCGCGCTGGGCCAGTTGGAGCAAGCAGCAGGTGCGCGAGCACGCCATGCGCTACATCGAACTGGTCGGCCTCAAGGGCGCCGAGCACAAGAAGCCGTCGCAGTTGTCGGGCGGCATGAAGCAGCGCGTCGGCATCGCCCGCGCGTTTTCCATCGAGCCGAAAATGCTGTTGATGGACGAGCCCTTCGGCGCGCTCGACGCGCTGACCCGTGGTGTGATCCAGGACGAGCTGCTGAAAATCTGCGCCGAGACGCAGCAGACCGTGTTCATGATCACGCACGACGTCGACGAAGCGATTTTGCTGTCCGACAAGATCATGCTGATGTCGAACGGCCCGCACGCGCGCATCGCCGAAATCGTCAACAACACCCTGCCGCGTCCGCGCGAGCGCAGCGCCATTCACAAGCAGCCGCACTACTACCCGATCCGCAACCACCTGGTCGATTTCCTGGTGAGCCGCTCCAAGCAGTTCGGCGCCCTGCGCGACGCGCCCGATGCCCCCAGTTCGCCCACAGTGTTCGATCCGGCCGATCTGGTCGAGTCCGAACCGGTCGTCGTCCCTGCGCCGCCCGTCGGCAAACCCCACATCCACCTCGTCAACACTTAAGGACCATCATGAACCGCACCGAAGTCACCGATCTCATCCTCGCCGCCAAACACAAGAAAGGCCTGAAGTGGGCCGAGATCGCCAAGAAGGTCGGCCAGAGCAAGGAATGGACAACCGCCGCGCTCCTTGGCCAGATGACGCTCGACAAGAAGCAGGCGACCGCCGTCGGCAAGATGCTCGGCCTGCCGCCCGAGGCGGTCGACCAGCTGCAGATGGTGCCGTACAAGGGCAGCCTGCCGAGTGCGGTGCCGACCGATCCGCTGATCTATCGCTTCTATGAACTGATCATGGTGTACGGCATCACGATCAAGTCGCTGATCCATGAGGAGTTCGGCGACGGCATCATGAGTGCGATCGATTTTTCGATGGATATTTCGCGGGTGGAGGATCCGAAGGGGGATCGGGTGAAGATTGTTTTGAATGGGAAGTTTTTGCCGTACAAGATGTATTGAGGATGGGGCCGCGGCACAACGCCGCGTGTTCCTCGCTGTAGCCGTCATTGCGAGGAGCGCAGCGAAGAAGCAATCCAGTTCGTTGATTGGCGCGAAGCACGGCTGAGTAGTTAGTGACCTCGCAGGACTCCTGAGCGTTGGCCGGGGGTAGCCCGGCGGCTAGTCACTTTTCTTGTCTCGCCAAGAAAAGTAACCAAAAGAAGGCGACCCCGACATCCCCGAAACCCCGAAGATCAAGCGCGTCGGGTGGGCGGCAAAGAACTCGCCCCGCCTTGTTGTTTTGATTTTGTTTTTTGTGGGCGGGGCTCAAACACCTTTGCCGCTGATCCACCCGACGCGCTTGATCTTCGGCAGGTCTGTAAGGGGAAGAAAGTCAAAACCAGGGCGGTGATGACTGGGCGGGTTGTGAGCTTGCGTTGCGACGTAACCGTTATCCCACTGCCTTGGGCGGTAGGAATCCATCGTTAGTGTCATACGCCCACTGATCCATAGCGTCGGAAATATCCCGCCAGTACCGGTGCAGTGTTGGAATATCCTCGGGGGTCACCCATGGGTGATCTAGGGCGTTGAGTACGTCGAATTGGGGTGTGGCTACGACTGAGCCAAAAGTGGCGTCATAGAAAAATGACGAGGAAAGGAAATTTGCTACGCGAACGATGATGCGTAGTGCTTCGTCGATATCGTTGTATGTGGCTATAGGAACAGGAGGTGCCTTTTCACAAATGCGTTCTGAATGAGCAACCATTTTGTCTGCCATTGTGCAGACCTTTTTAATCGTCGGATGATCAAGCCATGACTTCAAATCAATCAGGATCGATATCTGAATACTGTCCTTGCGGCTTCTTTTTTGTGGATGGCCACATAGCGCATCAAATGCTTTATGCATCATGTGCGACGTTGCCCATGCATCAGGGCCTTTGGTTGGAATAAATCTGGCGTATCCACCTCCGCTCATGTCGAGCGAATCTATATGCTTTTTGTGCGAGGCCACATGATCGTAGGGCAGGCCGTCATAACAGACGAATATGTCTCGCGTTAGTAGTTCCGGACGTCTTTCGACAAGGTTTATTACGTTCCATACGGAGTTTGTTTTTGGATCATGGTCTACGAGTCGTCGGATGCCCAAGGTCATCAAGCTGGCGTAACCCGCAGTTATCAACTCCCACATGGCGCCATTTATTTCGCGATGTTGTTCTATACGCCGGGCTTCATTGAGCGTGCGGAAAACGGCGGTATGCCATGTCAGATTGTGAACTTGGCTCATTACTGACGTATCGGAGTCTCCCCGTAAGTATTCGAGACACTTGCGGCGAAAGAGACGGTACTCGGCTAACGTCTTGCGACGCGCTTCTGGCACATCGCATTGATCTACCGGGTAGTCATATTCAGGAATGCCCACGCTTGCCTCTTGGCTCTCATAACGTTTATCTGCGTCGTTACACAAGTATGCAGGTTGTTCAGTCATCACCGCCCTGGTTTTGACTTTCTTCCCCTTACAGCCCCGCCGGAAATCGAGCCTGCCGGGCGGATCAGCGGCGAAGGTGTCTGAGCCCCGCCCACAAAAAACCAATTAAAAACAGCAAAGCGGGGCGAGTTCTTCGCCGCCCGTCCGGTGGGTTCGATTTCCGGGAATTCGGGGATGTCGGGGTCGCCTTCTTTTGGTTACTTTTCTTGGCGAGACAAGAAAAGTGACTAGCTGCCGGGCTACCCCCGGCCAACGGTCAGCCGTCTGACGAAAGCTCTAACTACTCGGCTGTGCTTCACGCCAATTCAAAGACTGGATTGCTTCGCTGCGCTCGCAATGACGGCAAGTTCCCCTTACGCATACCCCCCATACCGATGCATAGGCGTCAACACAATATCCTCGTGATAGTGATGATGCAGCGCATCCAGCAGCTTCGCGTGAATCCCTCCGAACCCCCCGTTGCTCATCATCAGCACATGGTCGCCTGGTCTGGCATCCGCCACCAGCTGGCTGACCAGCTGGTCGAGGTTGTCGAACACGCGCGCCTTGGCGCCCAGTGGAGCCAGCGCCTCGGCCGCGTCCCAGCCGAGGTTGGCGCCGTAGCAGTAGACGAGGTCGGCGCCGGCTAGGCTGTCGGGCAGCGCGGCTTTCATCACGCCAAGCTTCATGGTGTTGGAGCGCGGCTCCAGCACGGCGAGGATGCGCGCCTTGCCGACCTTCGCGCGCAGGCCTTCGACAGTGGTGGTGATGGCGGTGGGATGGTGGGCGAAGTCGTCGTAGACGGTGATGCCGTGCACTGAACCGCGCACTTCCATGCGGCGCTTGACGTTCTCGAAGCGGCCCAGGGCATCGATCGCGGTGGCGGCAGGCACGCCGGCGTGGCGCGCGGCGGCGATGGCGGCGAGCGCGTTCATGCGGTTGTGCTCGCCGATCAGCGCCCATTTCACGCGGCCTTGCAATGTGCCGTCGAAGAAGACGTCGAAGTGGCCGCTGGCGTCGGGTTCGCCGGCGCTCCAGCCACCGCTGCCACCGAATCTTTCCACCGGGGTCCACAGGCCGCGCTCGAGCACGCGGTCGAGGTTGGCGTCGGTGCCGTTGGACACGATGAGGCCGTTGCCGGGGACGGTGCGCACCAGGTGGTGGAACTGGGTCTCGATGGCGGCCAGGTCGGGGAAGATGTCGGCGTGGTCGTATTCGAGGTTGTTGAGGATGACGGTGCGCGGGCGGTAGTGGACGAACTTGGAACGCTTGTCGAAGAAGGCGGTGTCGTATTCGTCGGCCTCGATGACGAAGAAGGGGCTGTCGGTGAGCCGCGCCGACATGCCGAAGTTCTGCGGGATGCCGCCGACGAGGAAGCCGGGGCGCATGCGCGCGTCGTCGAGGATCCACGCCAGCATGGCCGAGGTGGTGGTCTTGCCGTGGGTGCCGGCGACGGCGAGCACCCACTTGTCGCGCAGCACGTTGTCGGCCAGCCACTGCGGGCCGGAGGTGTAGGTCAGCCCGCGTTCGAGGATGGCTTCCATCAGCGGGTTGCCGCGAGTGACGACATTGCCGACGACGAAGACGTCGGGCTTGAGGTTGATCTGGCTGGCGTCCCAGCCTTCGGTGAGTTCGATGCCGAGCGCGCGCAGCTGGTCGGACATCGGCGGGTAGACGTTGGCGTCGCAGCCGGTGACGGTGTGGCCCGCGTTACGCGCGATGGCGGCGATGCCGCCCATGAAGGTGCCGCAGATGCCGAGAATGTGGATGTGCATGGTTTTAAGGGGCAAGGATCAGGATGGAATCGCGGCGGATTATCCCACGGCAGCGGTGCGCGCCTGCTGGATCAGGTGGGTCAGCAGGGCGCGCAGCTTGGCGGGGCGCAGCGGCTTGTGCAGCAGGGGGAAGCCGGCCTGGCTGATGCGCAGGATGGTGTCGGGTGCGGTGTCGCCGGTGACCACGATGGCCGGGATGTCGCGGCCGAATTGCCGGCGCAGGCGGGTGATGACTTCGATGCCGTCGGTGTCGTCGGGCAGGCGGTAGTCCGAGACGATGACGTCGGGCATCCGGCCGATGCTGGCGAGCCACTCCTCGGCCTCGGCGGCGCTGTGCGCGGTGACCAGGTCGATGTTCCAGTTGTCGAACAGTTCGGCCATGCCGCGCAGGATTGCGCTTTCGTCGTCGACCAGCAGCACCAGCGCATCGGCGGGGATCTGCCCCGGTGCGCTGGCAGGGACGGGAGGCTGGATCAGGCTGGCATCGCCGCACGGCACGTCGATGCTGAAGAGGGAGCCGTGGCCAGGACGCGAGCGCAGGTTCACCCGGTGTCCGAGCAGACGTCCCAGGCGCGACACGATGGCAAGTCCCAAGCCCAGGCCCTTGCTGCGATCACGCGCGGGGTTGTGCAGCTGGACGAATTCCTGGAACACGCTTTCCTGCTGTTCGAGCGGAATGCCGCGACCGGTGTCGATCACGCTCAGGCGCACCATGCGGCCGCGACGCTGGCAGGCCACCAGCACGCCGCCGTCGTCGGTGTAGCGGATGGCATTGGCGATCAGGTTGACGAGGATGCGCTCGATCAGCAGGGGGTCGCTGTACAGAGTGACGTCGCACGGGCGAAAGCGCAGCCGCAGCTGCTTTTCTGCCGCCAGTGCGCTGAACTGGTGGTTGAGGTCGTCGAGCATTTTCTGCAGCGGAAAGTGCACTGGATGCGCTTCGATGGTGCCGGCGTCCAGCCGTGAAATGTCGAGCAGGGCATTGAACAGCAGCTCCATTGCCGCGGTCGATGCCTCGATGTTGTCGATCAGGGTCTGCGCTTCCGGCTGCTGGTTGCGCGCCTTCAGCGCAGCGACGAACAGCGACAGGGCGTGCAGCGGCTGCCGCAGGTCATGGCTGGCGGCGGCGAAAAAGCGCGACTTGGCCTGGTTGGCGCGCTCGGCCATGTTCTTTTTCGCGGCGAGGTCGGCAGTGGCTTCGCGGATGCGTTTCTCCAGTTCGCTGCGGTGGGTCTGCAGGGCTTCGGCCATGTCGTTCACCCCGGCGGCAAGCGCGCCGACTTCGCCCTGCGCCGGCAGCTGCGTGCGCACCGTGAGGTCGTCGCACGCGAGCCGCCCTACCACCTGTCCGACATGGCGCAGCTGTCCGGCCAGCCGGTTGGACAAGCGCCACGCCAGCGCACCGGTGAGCGCCAGCGCCACCAGCATCAGCAGGGCGGCATGGACCAGCGTGTCGCGCTTGAAAGCACTGATCTGGTCGCGGGACACGCCGACCTCGGTATGCCCCAGCAGGATGCCGGCCGGCGAAGCGCTGGCGGCAAGCATGACCTCATCGCGCGTGTCCGCGGTGGGCAAGCGAATCTCGGCGCCCTTTTCGTAATGCACACCGGGGAGGTGGGCGTGCAAGCTGTCGCCGGTGCTGGCAACCAGCCGCCCGCGCGCATCGGTGACGCGGGCATAGGACAACTGGCTGGCTTCTGTCTCGCTGTTGAGCAGCGCATAGAGCTTCGCTGTGTCACCGCTCACCAGAGCGTAAGGCAAGGCATCGGCCAGATGGCGGGCGGCGTTGGTGGCGCGCGCATTCAGCGCGCTCTCGGCGGTGGCGAGTGTCTGCGTGGTGAAATAGGCAACCATCCCGAATTCGGTCAGCATCGCGGGCAGCAGGGCGATCACCAGCATGCGGCTGCGGATGCTGGACAGGGAGATCCGGCTGAACAGGGTGTGCATGAAATTCACGGGACGTTTACGGTTGCTGCATCAGCCGCTGGATCTCGAGCACGGCTTCGGTGCGGTTGGTGACGCCAAGCGCCCGGAAAATAGCCGCAATGTGCACTTTCACCGTGCCTTCCGACATCGACAACATGCCGGCAATGGCCTTGTTGGCGCAGCCCTGAACCAGCAGGCGCGCCACTTCGAGTTGGCGCGCCGTCAGCCCGCTATGCTGCAGCGCCTCGAAGTCGGAGGGTGCCACTGTGTGCAGACCGCCGTTGCCGTCGCCCAGACAGGCCGGCACATAGATGTCGCCCGCCAGCACCTGCCGCAGCGCGGCCAGCATCGTTGCCGTGGAGGCGGCTTTGGGAATGTAGCCAAGCGCGCCGGCTTCCAGCGCGCTGCGGATGTCGTGCGGCGATTCCGAGGCCGACAGCACCACCAGGGGAATGTCCGGGAAGCGGTTGCGGTACTGCGCGATGCCCTGGATACCGACGAAGCCCGGCATGTTCAGATCGACCAGCGCCAGATCGAGATCGAGGTGCAGCGCGGTTTGTGCGAACAGGGAGGGGTAGTCGTGGGCGTCGATGATCTCGACCTGCGGCTCCAGCTGCGACAATACCTGCCGCACACCTTCGCGCATCAGCGGGTGATCGTCGGCCAAAAGGGTTTTCATGTGCATGCTCCCTGCATGGCGGGGATTCTAGTACGACAAGCCGCGGGTGGGCGACTGCGCGCAAGTGGGGCGTTATTTGGCGCGCACCTTGCGCCCGCCTTCGTCGATGGCGGCTTCCAGATAGCCGAAGTAAAAATCCGGAATCAGCAGGCCGACGATGGCTTCGCCCGTCGCCTTGCCCTGGGTGTCGAACACCATGACGGTGGGAACCATGAACACCTTGTGCGATGCGGCGAACGCGGCCTCGGTGGTGGACGCGGCGTCGAAGTCGGTGAGCGGCGAATCGGAATCGATGGTGACTTCGCGGAAGAGGGCGCGCGAACGGTAGGCCGGATCCTGGTGCATCGGCACCAGGTATTCGCTTTTGACGCGCTCGCAATAGGGGCAGTTCGGGGTGGAGAACAGCACCATGATGGGCACCCGGCGTTTGGCGGCGATGCGCGCGTCGGCCTGGAAATTCTTGGCGTGAACGAGGCTGTTCGCCGCGCTGGCGGCACCGGGCAGCATCAGCCCCCATGCTAAAATCAGGGACCATGCCACGAGCTGGCGCAGCAGGCATGGGGTTCCTTCAGGTGGATGCGGGTACTTCATGGTCATCAGTGTCGCGTCATCTTTTGCCAAATCAAACAGTCCATTATTACCGCCATGCATACCCTGACTATCGCTTCCCGTGAAAGTGCCCTTGCCATGTGGCAGGCGGAGCATATCCGAGACCGCCTTGCCGCGCTGCATCCCGGCTGCACAGTGAGCATCCTGGGCATGACCACGCGCGGCGACCAGATCCTCGACGTCACGCTGTCGAAAATCGGCGGCAAGGGCCTGTTCGTCAAGGAGCTCGAAGTTGCGCTGGAGGCCGGCCAGGCCGATCTGGCGGTGCATTCGATGAAGGATGTGCCGATGGACTTGCCGCCGGGATTCGAGCTGGCGGTGATCGGCGAGCGCGAGGACCCGCGCGACGCCTTCGTCTCCAACCGCTACGCGCACCTGTCCGACCTGCCGCCGGGCAGCGTGGTCGGCACCTCCAGCCTGCGCCGCGAAGCGCAGTTGCGCGCGCGCTATCCGCACCTCGCGGTGAAGCCGCTGCGCGGCAACGTCGGCACCCGCCTGAAGAAACTGGACGAGGGCCAGTTCGACGCCATTCTGCTGGCCGCCGCCGGGCTCAAGCGTCTGGGCCTGGGTGACCGCATCAAAAGCCTGCTTTCCGTGGAAGACAGCATCCCCGCCGCCGGCCAGGGCGCACTCGGCATCGAGATACGCAGCGGCAACAGCGAAGTGGCAGCCATGCTTGCCGCGCTCAACCACCCCGAAACCGCCGCCTGCGTGCGCGCCGAGCGCCAGGTCAGCCGTGTGCTCGGCGGCAGCTGCCAGGTACCGCTGGGCGCGCATGCGGTGCTTGAAAACGGCCGCCTGGTGCTGAACGGGTTTGTCGCCAACCCGGACGGCAGTGGTTTCATTCACGACCGCGCCGAAGGCGAGGCGGGCGAACCCGAGGCGGTTGGCCTGGCGCTGGCCGACAAGCTGCTGGCGCAGGGCGCGCGCGCCATTCTCGACGCCCTGCCTGCATGACGCAGCCGCTGGCCGGGCGCACCGTGCTGGTGACGCGGCCCGCCCACCAGGCAGCCGGGCTGGCGCAGGCGATCTGGGCGGCCGGCGGCGCAGCGTTCGTGTTTCCTGCGCTCGCCATCGAGGCGGTGCCCGCAGACGAATTGACCGCATCGCTGACGCAACTGCGTGATGCCGACATCGCGATATTCATCAGCCCCAATGCCGCACAGTTCGGCATGGCAGCGATCCGCGCCGGCGGCAGTTTGCCTGCTTCGGTCGAGGTGTTTGCGGTGGGCCCGGGCACCGCGCGCACGCTGCAGGAGCAGGGCGTCAGCGGCGTCGTCACGCCGGACGGCCAGGACAGCGAAGCGCTGCTGGCGCTGCCGCAGCTGCAGCAGGTGGCGGGCAAACGCGTGATGGTCGTGCGCGGCGTCGGCGGCCGCGCCTTGCTGGCCGACACGCTCGCCGCACGCGGGGCGCAGGTGCATTTCATGGAATGCTACCGGCGCGTGCGGCCGCAGGCCGATGCCGCGCCGCTGCTGGCGCGCTGGCAGGCCGGCGGGATCGATGCGGTGACCGTCACCAGCGCGGAAACGCTGGACAATCTGGCGGCCCTGTTGGGCGAGGGGGGCCGGCCCTTGCTGCTGCATACCCCGCTTTTCGCGCCGCATGAGAAAATCGCCGATGCGGCCCGCCGTTTCGGTATTGCACACGTTGTCGCCACGCCTGGCGGCGATGCCGGCCTGGTGGAAGGCCTGGTTAACTGGTTCAGGAACAATTCATGAGTGAAAACCCCGAGACGTCCGTCCCTCAGCCTGCAGCGCAGCCTGCCGCCGCACCGGTTCATGCCGCATCGCATGCGCCGTCCTCGCCGCTGGCGCTGGTTGCCCTGCTGATCGCCGCGCTGGCGATGGCGGCTGCGGCCTGGTCGTGGTTCGACAGCCGCGAGCGCATCCGCGATCTGAAGACCGAGCTCGGGCGCCGGCTGGCCGAAACCGGCAAGGAGGTGAGCGAAACCCGTCTGCTGGCGCGCAATGCCGACGATGCGATGCGGCAGGTCAGCGAAAAGGTCGCCCACATCGAAAGCCAGATGGCGACCTCGCAGCAGCAGCAGCTTTCGCTCGAAGCCCTCTACAAGGATCTGTCGCAGGGACGCGACCAGTGGGCGCTGGCCGAGATCGAACAGGTGCTGCTCACCGCCGCCCAGCAGTTGCAACTGGCGGGCAACGTGAAGGCCGCGATCATCGCGTTGGAAGGCGCCGACACCCGCCTGCAGCGCCTGAACAAGCCGCAGTTCACTGCCTTGCGCCGCGCGATCGCGGCCGATCTGGCCAACCTGCGCGCGGTGCCCTCGCTGGACGAAGTGGGGGCGAGCGCGCGCATCGAAGCGCTGGTGGCGCGCCATGCCAGCTGGCCGCTGGCCAGCGCGCAGGGCTCCGAAGCCGCGCCGGCGCCGCGTGCTGGCAGGCAGACCACCGACATCGGCCAGGAGTTGTGGGCCGAATTGAAGCGTCTGGTGCAGATCCGCCGCATCGACGGCAACGAGGCCGTACTGCTGCCGCCCGATCAGGCCTACTTCCTGCGCGAGAACCTGCGTTTGCGCCTGTTGTCGGCGCGCCTTGCGCTGCTGTCGCAGGACCAGGCAGCGTTCCGTTCCGACCTGAATGCGGTATCGCAGATGCTCGGACGCTACTTCAATACGCGCGACGCCGGCGTTGCCGACGCGCTCAAGGAAGTCACGCGCCTGTCTAGCTTGCAGATCGCGCAGAAGTTGCCCGGCATTGACGCCAGCCTCGCCGCGCTTGAGGCGTATAAGGGAGAGCTCTGATGCGCTGGCTGGTCTCGCTGATCATCATTGCAGTGCTGGCCGTCGCGCTGGCAATGGCCGGCCGCTACGACCCCGGCTATGTGGTGCTGGTGTACCCGCCATGGCGGATGGAAATCTCCTTTATCAGTTTCGTGCTGCTGCTGGTGGGGCTGGTGGTGGGGGGCATCGTGCTGCTGCGGCTGGCCCTGCTCACGCTCAACCTGCCCAGCATCGTGCGCGAACAGCGCGCGCGCCGTGCCGCCAGAAAGCGCGACGAAAATTTTGTCGGCGGCCTCAAGGCGTATACCGAATATCGCTACCAGGACGCGGAGCAGTCGCTCGGGCAATGGCAGGGTGACGATCTCCGGATCGGGGTGGCACGGGTGCTGGCAGCGCGAGCGGCACAGGAGATGCGCGCCATCCCGCAACGCGAGCGGCATGTCCAGGAGGCGACCGAGCACGGCGCTGAGCTCGCTGCGCAGCTGTTCGAGGCCGAAGCGCGCCTCGACGCCAAGGATTCCGCGGCCGCACTGGTGGCGATCAAACGTGCCAAGGACATCGCGCCGCAGCATACCGCCCTGCTGCGGCTCGAGCTCAAGGCGCGCCAGCTGACCGGGCAATGGGACGAAGTCGACCGGCTGCTCGACGCGCTGATGCGCGCCAACGCGCTGGAGCCCGGCATTGCCCTGCAAAACCGGCGCATGGCCTATGCTGAAAATCTCAAGCGTCGCGCAGAGGATGACCGCGGTTTGCTGGAATACTGGAAGAAGATTCCGGCCGATTTCAAGGCTGACCCCTGGGTGGCGCGTGCCGCCGCCCGTGCCTTCATGCAGCGCGGCGGCCACGACACGGCGCTTGATGTGCTGGAAGCCGCGCTCAACCGCGAGTGGCACGAAGACCTCGCGGCATTGTATGGCGACGCGCGCAGCAGCAGCCCGACCCGGCAAATCGAGCAGGCCGAGAAGTGGCTGCACGCCCATCCGCGCGACGCGCAGTTGCTGCTGTCGCTGGC
This sequence comes from Pseudomonadota bacterium, assembly GCA_021791095.1. Taxonomy (GTDB): domain Bacteria; phylum Pseudomonadota; class Gammaproteobacteria; order Burkholderiales; family Thiobacillaceae; genus Thiobacillus. The sequence goes on along the minus strand of JAJYXG010000054.1, from coordinate 3,127 downwards.
GCAGTTGTGTAGCGCTCAGCAGCTCTGGGGCAAGGCGCAGAGCTATCTGGAAGCCAGCCTCGCTATCGCGCCCAGCGCCGAGGGCCACATCCGCATGGCCGAACTGAAGACCCAGAGCGGCCAGCCCGGCGAAGCCTGCCAGCACTACCAGAAGGCGCTGGGCTTGTGCCGCGCGCTGTAGGCACTGGGCGCTGGCTGGCACGTTTGTGCAGGTGAACAAGCGCCCGCACAGCTATATTATTAGCGTTTTCTTATATTCGAAAGGAATGCCGCCATGCGCCGATCCATACTTGCCATTACCGGTTTCGTGCTCAGTTCGCTGTTGATTTCCGCACCTGCCAGTTGGGCTGCCGCGCCCAAGGTCGAGCAGTCGACGCAGAACGGCGTGTACAAAGTGGCCATCGACCGCGGCATCAGCCTTGCCGAGGCGGCGGAGTCGATGCGCCTGCGTGCCAATGCGCTGAATCTGCAGCTGGTGGCGGAGCTGCCGATGTCCAAGCAGGTGGAGGCGGTGACGGGCAAGCCGCAGCGCACCATCATCATCTTCCAGTTTTGCGACGCCGTCCTGGCCAAGGACCTGATCGACGTGAACATGGACTTTTCCATCTTCATGCCGTGCCGCATCGCCCTGATCGAGGATGCCAGCGGCCAGGGCTGGCTGGTGATGATGGACGTCAACGTCGATGAGGTGGCGCAGGAAAAGCGGTTGCCGCCGGCGCTGAAAACGCGTATCGAGGCGGTGCGCAAATCACTGCTCGACATCATGCGGGCGGGCGCCAAGGGCGAACTGTAAAGCGTGCCAAACTGAGCCTGGGCGAAGCGCTGTAAGCCTGTCCAGGCGGAACAGAAGGCCGGGCATGCAGCCCGGGCTTCTTTGTCGGGGCGACAATTGCGGCCGGTCTTAGACGGCCGGGGCGGTCTCGCTGTCTTCCGCGTAGACGAAGGCGTCGGCGAAGAATTCGTCTTCCGGCAGCCTGCGCGTGTTGACGAAGCTGTTGCGCGCGCTGTCGACCATGACGGGCGCGCCGCAGGCATACACCTGGTAGCCCGACAGGTCGGCAAAGTCGGCCAGCACCGCCTCGTGCACGAAGCCGGTACGGCCCTGCCAATGGTCGCCCGCCTCGGGGTTGGACAGCACCGGGATGAAGCTGAAATTCGGATGCTCCGCCAGCCATTGCTGCGGCAGTTCGGCCATGTACAGATCCTTCAGCGCGCGCACCCCCCAGTACAGCACCAGTTCGCGGTCCGTGTGCTCGGCGAAGGCATGTTCCAGCATGGCCTTGATCGGGGCAAAGCCGGTGCCGCCGGCGACGAAGAGCATCGGCTTGTCGGAATCGTCGCGGATGAAGAAGCTTCCCAGCGGGCCTTTCAGGCGCAGGATGTCGCGCTCCTTCAGGGTGGAAAACACCTGGTCCGAGAACAGCCCTCCCGGCACGTGGCGGATATGCAGTTCCAGCAGCGCATCGTCGTGGGGGGGATTGGCGAGCGAATAGCTGCGCGACTTGCCGTTCTTCAACTGGAAATCGATGTACTGTCCGGCGAGGAATTGCAGGCGTTCGTTGGCCGGCAATTTGATTTTCATCACCATCACGTCGTCGGCACGCTTTTCCAGCTTTTCCACCCGGCACGGCAGGGTCTTCACCACGATGTCCTTGGCGGCGCCGATTTCCTTGGCTTCGATGATCATGTCGCTCAAGGGCTTGGCGCGACAGAACAATGCGCGGCCCTGCGCCTTGTCTTCGTCCTTCAATGCGTTCGCCGAATGCGCGCCGTAGTCGAGCTGGCCGGACAGGACCTTGCCCTTGCAGGCACCGCAGGCGCCGTTGCGGCAGCCGTAGGGCAGCGCAAAGCCTTCGCGCAGGGCGGCTTCGAGGATGGTTTCGTCATCCTGAACGGTGAACTGGTGCCCGCTGGGCTGGATGGTGACCTGATGCGGCATGATGTGAGCTTAAAATGCGGTGGCAAACATTGGGATTATCGCCTGAGCGGCAGGGGTTTTCACCCTGGCGGGCGTAGGGTTAGAGGCATGCAGCAATGAAAAAAATCCTCATCGTGGGATTCGGCGATATCGCCGAACGGCTGGTGAAGCGCTACGCAGGGCAGGCACGCTTCATCGGCATGGTCCGCCGCGCCGAGCGCGTCGCCGAGCTGCGCGCGCTCGGCGTGACGCCTTACGTCGGTGATCTCGACCAGCCTGCCACCCTGAAGCGGCTGCCGCGCATCGATGGCGTGTTCCATTTTGCGCCGCCGCCGAATGAAGGCAGAACCGATCCGCGCACTGCACATCTGCTGCATGCCTTGGGGCGGCGCAAACCGGGTGCGCTGGTCTACATCAGCACCAGTGGCGTGTACGGCGACTGCGGCGGCAACTGGGTGAGTGAGACACGCCCGGTGGCGCCGGTGAACGGGCGCGCGGTGCGACGGGTGGATGCCGAGCGCCAGTTGCGCGCGTGGGGCGAGACGCAACGCGTGCAGGTGACGATCCTGCGCGCGCCGGGCATCTATGCCGCCGACCGTCTGCCGCTGGAGCGCATCCGGCGCGGCACCCCGGCGCTGGTTGCCAGGGACGACAGCTACACCAACCACATCCATGCCGACGACCTGGCACGGCTGGCGTGGGCGGCGCTGTTCCGCGGCCGTTCGCAGCGCATCTACCATGCGGTCGACGCGCATCCGCTGAAAATGGGCGACTGGTTCGACAGCTGCGCCGATGCCTTCGACCTGCCACACCCGCCGCGGGTCAAGCGCGCCGAGGCGGAGAAAGTGCTGTCCGAGGCCCTGCTGTCGTTTCTGCGCGAGTCGCGCCAGCTGTCGAACGCGCGCACCACGCGCGAGCTGCGATTGAAATACCGCTATCCGACGTCCGATGACCTGCTGCGCGAAATCCGCCAGTCTCGCGGGCAGATGAAGTTATTTTGATCAACGCAGCAGATCGTCGGGCTCGCGCTTGAACTCGCCTTCCAGCACGTCGTCGTTTGCGGGTCGCAATGGGTCCGCCTCGCGGCGGCCCCAGGTACCGGGGATCAGCAGCAGCACCAGCGCGATGGCATCGCTGATGAAGCCGGGAAAGACCAGCAGGCCGCCGGCGAGCAGCATGCGCCCGCTGGCGAACAGCGCGGCCAGCGGA
>JAJYXG010000078.1:0-4392 GCA_021791095.1 Pseudomonadota bacterium | reverse complement strand
GTCCCGATGGCCCCGCTCCGCTGCCGTCCGGCGCAAGCTTCCACCCCTCCGGGCAGACGGCCAGCCCCCCCCCCGAAACACCCCCGGTTGAACATGCTCCCCGCCACTACCGCACCCTGTGGATTTCAGACGTCCATCTCGGCACGGCCGGATGCCAGGCCCGCTACCTGCTCGATTTTCTGAAGCACAACGAATCCGACACGCTCTATCTGGTCGGCGACATCATCGACGGCTGGCAATTGCGTCGCGGCTGGTACTGGCCGCAGTCCCACAACGACGTGGTGCAGAAGCTCTTGCGCAAGGCGCGCAAGGGCACGCGCGTGATCTACGTGCCCGGCAACCACGATTCGATGGCGCGGCAGTTCATGGGCCTGGCCTTCGGCGACATCGAGGTGGCCGACGAGGTGATCCACGTCACCGCCGACGGCAAACGCCTTCTGGTCACCCACGGCGATCTCTTCGACGGCGTGATGCAGCACGCGCGCTGGCTGGCCTATCTGGGCGACACCGGCTACACCATGATCCTGGTGCTGAACCGCTGGTTCAACGGCCTGCGTACGCGGATGGGCTACCCCTACTGGTCGCTGTCGCAATACATCAAGCACAAGGTCAAGAACGCGGTCAGCTTCATCACCGCGTTCGAGAAAGTGATGACCGAGGAAGCGCGGCGGCGCGATTGCGACGGCGTCATCTGCGGCCACATCCACAAGGCGGAAATCCGCACCCTCGACGGCCTGCTGTACTGCAACGACGGCGACTGGGTGGAAAGCCTGACCGCGCTCGCCGAAACCGCCGACGGCACGCTCGAAATCATCCACTGGACCCACTGCCTGGACACCCCCGCCACCCCCCGCAAGGCAACCGTACAGGAACCCCTATGAAAGTCATGATCGTGACCGATGCCTGGTCACCGCAAGTCAACGGCGTGGTGCGCACGCTTTCCACTACCCGCCGCGAAATGGAAGCCATGGGCCACGAGGTGGAGATCCTCTCGCCACTGGAATTCCGCACCCTGCCCTGCCCCACCTATCCGGACATCCGCCTGTCCGTGCTGGCCGGCAAGGCGACCCGCAAGCGCATCCGCGACTATGCCCCCCACGCGCTGCACATCGCCACCGAGGGACCGCTGGGGCTGGCCGCGCGCCGCTATGCGCTGGACAACAAGCTGCCCTTCACCACCGCGTACCACACCCGCTTTCCCGAATACGTCAAGGCCCGCACCGGCATTCCGCTCGCCTGGACCTACCGCTTCCTGCGCTGGTTTCACGGCCCCGCCCGCGCGGTGATGGCGCCCACGCCCGCGGTCAAGTCCGACCTCGAAGCCTTCGGCTTCACCAACGTGGTGCTGTGGTCGCGCGGGGTCGATCTCGACGTGTTCAGGATGCAGGACTCGCATCGCCTCGACACCGAACACCCGATCTTCCTGTACGTCGGCCGGGTCGCGGTCGAGAAGAACATCGAGGCCTTTCTGAAGCTGGACCTGCCCGGCTCCAAATGGGTGGTGGGCGACGGCCCGGCGCTGGCCGGCCTGCGCGCCCAGTATCCCGATGCGCATTACCTGGGCGTGATGAAGCAGCCGGAACTGGCCGAAGTCTATGCCGCCGCCGACGTCTTCGTGTTCCCCAGCAAGACCGACACCTTCGGCCTGGTGCTGCTCGAAGCCATGGCCTGCGGCCTGCCGGTGGCCGCCTACCCCGTCACCGGCCCCATCGACGTGCTGGGCGACTCGCCCGCCGGCGTCATGCACGACGACCTGCGCCAGGCCTGCATGGCCGCGCTCGACATCGACCGCCGCACCGCGCGCGCCCATGCGGAAAAATTCTCCTGGCGCGCGGCCACCGAGCAGTTCGTCGGCCACCTGCATCCCGCCATGCAGGAAACCGCGCCGGAAGCCGCGCCCGCCTGAGCCCGGCGGGACGGGGCTTGAAACCCGCCGCCCCCGCCCCCACCTCCCGTACACCTTGTTTGTACGTTAACGGGAGATAAAGGCATGTCCGCCACCAGCAGCAAAGAAACCCTGGGCTTTCAGGCCGAAGTCAAACAGCTCCTCCAGCTGATGATCCATTCCTTGTATTCCAACAAGGACATTTTCCTGCGCGAACTCATTTCCAACGCCTCCGACGCCGCCGACAAGCTGCGCTTCGAGGGTCTGTCCGATTCCGCGCTCTATGAAAACGACCCCGACCTCAAGATCCGCATCGCCTTCGACCGCGAAGCGCGCACGCTGACGATCACCGACAACGGCATCGGCATGAGCCGGCAGGAAGTCATCGAGCACATCGGCACCATCGCCAAGTCCGGCACCCGCGAATTCTTCTCGCAGCTGTCCGGCGACCAGAAGAAGGACGCCGCGCTGATCGGCCAGTTCGGCGTCGGCTTCTACTCCGCCTTCATCGTCGCCGACCGCGTCACCCTCACCACCCGCCGCGCCGGCCTCACGTCCGAGCACGGCGTGCGCTGGGAATCCGAGGGCGCCGGCGACTACACGCTGGAAACCGTCGACAAGCCCCAACGCGGCACCGAGATCGTGCTGCATCTTCGTGAAAATGAAGACGAGTTCCTCTCCGACTACAAGATCAAGTCGGTCATCCGCACCTATTCCGACCACATCACGCTGCCCATCGTGATGAAGAAGACGGAATGGAAGGACGGCGTCGAGACCCCCACCGACGAGGACGAAACCGTCAACCGCGCCTCCGCCCTGTGGGCGCGCGCCAAGAAGGACGTGACGGAAGAGGAATACCAGGAGTTCTACAAGCACGTCGCCCACGACTTCGAGCCGCCGCTCGCCTGGTCGCACAACCGCGTCGAGGGCAAGCAGGAATACATCTCGCTGCTCTACGTGCCCTCGCACGCGCCGTTCGACCTCTACGACCGCGACCGCCGTCACGGCATCAAGCTCTACGTGCGCCGCGTCTTCATCATGGACGACGCCGAGCAGCTGATGCCCGCCTACCTGCGCTTCGTCCGCGGCGTCATCGACTCGGCCGACCTGCCGCTCAACGTCTCGCGCGAGATCCTGCAGTCGAGCCGCGACATCGACGCCATCAAGGCCGGCTCGGTGAAGAAGGTGCTGGGCCTCTTGGAAGACCTGGCCGAGAACCAGCCGGAGAAATACGTCGAATTCTGGAACGCGTTCGGCCGCGTGCTGAAGGAAGGCCCGGGCGAGGACTACGCCAACAAGGAGAAGATCGCCGCCCTGCTCCGCTTCGCCTCCACCCACACCGACAGCGACGCGCAAGTGGTGTCGCTCAAGGACTACATCGGCCGCATGAAGGAAGGCCAGACCGCGATCTACTTCATCACCGCCGACAGCTTCGCCGCCGCGAAGCACAGCCCGCACCTCGAAATCTTCCGCAAGAAAGGCATCGAAGTGCTGCTCTTGTCCGACCGCGTCGACGAATGGCTGACCGGCAACCTGCACGAGTTCGACGGCAAGCCGCTGAAGTCCGTCGCCAAGGGCGGCCTCGACCTCGGCGCGCTGGAAGACGAAGCCGAGAAGACCGCGCAGAAGGAAGCCGAGGACAGCATGCGTCCGCTGGTCGAGCGCATCAAGTCCACCCTCGGCGAGCGCGTGAAGGACGTCCGTGTCACCCACCGCCTCACCGACTCGCCCGCCTGCCTCGTCACCGGCGAAGGCGACATGAGCGCCAACCTCGAACGCCTGCTCAAGGCCGCCGGCCAGGCTGCACCCACCGTCAAGCCCACGCTGGAAATCAACCCGTCCCATGCACTGGTGACGCGGCTCAACAGCGAGTCCGACGACGCCCGCTTCGCCGACTGGGCCAACCTGCTGTTCGAGCAGGCCCTGTTGGCAGAAGGCGGCCAGCTCGACGACCCGGCGAGCTTTGTGCGGCGGTTGAATGGGTTGTTGGCGATGCTGCCGAGTTGATTGAAAGTCGCCCGTGTTGGAACACGAAGTGGCTTAAACCTGTAGTCCCCAGCGCGACCGAGCGATCAGTCGCGTTTTTTATTCCCTGTGACTTGATCACGACATTGCGCCATCATCCGAATGCTGCAATCCTAGGCGTCAACTCATACACCTATTCAGACACCCGGAAGACTAATGAACCAAATTCTTTACGATGAACTTGTGCGTCTCGCCAGGTCTGGGGGGCTGTCAACATATAGTGATGTTTCTCCTCTAGTTGGCTTATCAATGGACGAGGAAGACGACAGAGTGGAAATAGCGAAATTGTTGGGGGAGATTGCTATCTATGAACACAATGAGGGGCGGCCGATGCTTACCGCACTGGTTGTTCACCGAGGGTGTAAGAATTTTTGTGTAAACGGTCATTTGGCAGGAGACTGCCGCCCTTCACGAGAGAGCCGTAATGACCGTAAGCAACGAACTCATTGACAGCCTGTTGGCTGACTACAAAAAACCTGAAG
>JAJYXG010000003.1:0-4413 GCA_021791095.1 Pseudomonadota bacterium | reverse complement strand
ACCTTCATGCGCCGCTCGAAGATCATCCAGGCCATCCGCGAGTTCATGACCGGCCACGGCTTCCTCGAGGTCGAAACGCCGATGATGCACCCCATCCCAGGCGGCGCCGCGGCGAAGCCCTTCGCCACACATCACAACGCGCTCGACATGGAGCTGTTCCTGCGCATCGCACCCGAGCTGTATCTTAAGCGTCTGGTCGTCGGCGGCTTCGAGAAGGTATTCGAGATCAACCGCAACTTCCGCAATGAGGGCCTGTCGACACGGCACAACCCCGAGTTCACCATGATGGAGTTCTACGAGGCCTACCGCGAATACCGCTACCTGATGGACTTCACCGAGGCGCTGATCCGCCACACCGCGGTCGCCGCCACCGGATCGACCACGGTCGTGTACCAGGGTCACGAAATCGAGCTCGGCACGCCCTTCGACCGCCTCACCATCGTCGAGGCGATCCGCAAGTACAACCCTGAATACACTGTGGCGCAGCTCAACGACCGCGACTGGCTGATCGGCCAGTTCATCGCGATGAAGGCCAAGTACCGCCAGCAGGACGGCATCGGCGGCCTGCAGCTGTCCTTCTTCGAGGAAACCACCGAGGCGCTGCTGGTGCAGCCCACCTTCATCATCGACTACCCGGCCGAGGTCTCGCCGCTGGCCCGTCGCTCGGATAGCCAGCCCGACATCACCGAGCGCTTCGAGCTCTTCATCACCGGACGCGAGATGGCGAATGGTTTTTCGGAGCTCAACGACGCCGAAGACCAGTCCGAGCGCTTCATGGAACAGGTGCGACACAAGGAGGCGGGCGACGAAGAAGCGATGCACTACGATGCCGACTTCATCCGCGCGCTCGAGCACGGCCTGCCGCCCACCGGCGGCTGCGGCATCGGCATCGACCGCCTGGTGATGCTCTTGACCGACTCGCCGAGCATCCGCGACGTCATCCTGTTCCCGCAGATGCGGCGCGAGGGCTGATCCCTTCGCCATGGGGCAATACGCGTTCAGGATTTTTCTGTCTGCGCTGATCCTCGTCGCGGTTGCCGAAATGGCCAAGCGCAGCACCTTCTGGGCTGCGGCGCTGGCCTCGCTGCCGCTCGTCTCGCTGCTGGCGTTTGTCTGGCTGTATCTCGATACCGGCGACGTGCAGAAGGTCGCCGCGCTTTCCAGCGGCATCTTCTGGCTGGTGCTGCCCTCGTTGCTGCTGTTCGTGCTGTTGCCGCTGCTGCTGCGCAATGGCCTGGGGTTCTGGCTCAGCCTCGCCGTCTCCAGCGCCGCCACCGCGCTGGCCTACCTGGGCACGATCAAGCTGCTCGCCAAGTTCGGCATCCGCCTGTAAGGCGAGCCCGGGGCGGGATCAGCCGTGATGCGCTTCCGGTAAAATCAGCCCCGGCCATTTTCAACTTTAATTATTTCCACGAGTCACACCATCATGACCGACGCTTTCAACACCTACGATTCCATTCCCACCGCCACCGGCAAAGCGCACTTCGCTTCGCTGAAGAAGCTCGAGACCGCGCTGGGCGTGTCGGTGTCGCGGCTGCCGGTGTCGATCCGCATCGTGCTCGAATCGGTGCTGAGGAACTGCGACGGCGTGAAGGTGACGCCCGAGCATGTCAAACAGCTGGCCGGCTGGAAACCGAACGCCGAGCGCACCGAGGAAATCCCCTTCACCGTGGCGCGGGTGATCCTGCAGGACTTCACCGGCGTGCCGCTTCTGGCCGACCTCGCCGCGATGCGATCCGCCGCACAGAAAATCGGCAAGGATCCGAAGAAGATCGAGCCGCTGGTGCCGGTCGACATGGTGGTCGACCATTCGATCCAGGTCGACAAATTCGGCACCCCGGACGCGCTCGACCTCAACATGAAAATCGAGTTCGAGCGCAACCTCGAGCGCTACCAGTTCCTCAAGTGGGGCATGCAGGCCTTCGAAACCTTCAAGGTGGTGCCGCCCGGCGTCGGCATCGTGCACCAGGTGAACATGGAATACCTGGCGCGCGGCGTGATGGAAACAGACGGCATGGCCTACCCGGACACGCTGGTCGGGACGGATTCGCACACGACCATGATCAACGGCCTCGGCGTGGTCGCCTGGGGCGTCGGCGGCATCGAGGCAGAAGCGGCGATGCTGGGCCAGCCGGTGTATTTCCTCACTCCTGACGTCGTCGGCGTGAACCTCACTGGCAGCGTGAAGCCCGGCGTCACCGCCACCGACGTGGTGCTGACCATCACGGAAATGCTGCGCCGCGCCAAGGTCGTCGGCAAGTTCGTCGAATTCTTTGGCGAAGGCGCGGCCGCGCTGCCGGTCACCGACCGCGCGACGATCGCCAACATGGCGCCGGAATACGGCGCGACCATGGGCTTCTTCCCGGTCGACGAGGCCACCTGCCAGTACTTCGCCGCGACGGGAAGAAACGCGGCGCAGGTCGACCTGATCCGCGCCTACTACCAGGCTCAGGGCCTGTTCGGCATCCCCAAGGGGGGCGAGATCGACTACTCGCAGACGCTCAGCCTCGACCTCTCGACCGTCGAACCCTCGGTCGCCGGCCCCAAGCGGCCGCAGGACCGCATCGCGCTGTCCGAGATCGAAACGACCTTCGATGCGCTGATGCAAAAGCCCAAGACGGAAGGCGGCTACGACAAGACCGCCGAAGACCTGCGCCGCACCTATACGGTCGAAGGCGGCGGCGAACTGCGCCACGGCAGCGTGGTCATCGCGGCGATCACCTCGTGCACCAACACGTCCAACCCCGGCGTGATGATCGCCGCCGGCCTGCTCGCCAAAAAGGCAGTCGAGCTCGGCCTCTACACCCCGTCGCACGTGAAAACCAGCATGGGGCCCGGCTCGCGCGCGGTGACCGAATACCTGAAGGCCGCCGGCCTGCTGCCCTACCTCGAACAGCTCGGCTTCAGCGTGGTCGGCTACGGCTGCACCACCTGCATCGGCAATTCCGGCCCGTTGCCGGAAGCGATCGAGAAGACCGTGCTTGACAACGACCTGGTCGCCTGCTCGGTGCTCTCGGGCAACCGCAACTTCGAGGCGCGCGTGCACCAGAACGTCAAGGCCAACTTCCTGATGTCGCCGCCGCTGGTGGTCGCCTTCGCGCTGGCCGGCCGCGTGCCGTTCAACGTCGAGAAGGAACCGATCGGCGCCGGCAAGAACGGTCCGGTGTACCTGAAGGACATCTGGCCGAGCAACGAGGACGTCGCGGCGCTGCTGCATCATTCCACCGACGCCGGCGTCTACAGGAGCTACGCCGACGTCGGCGCCGACAACCCGCTGTGGGACGGCGTGCCTGCGCCCACCGGTGCGGTGTACGAATGGGACGAAAAATCCACCTACATCCAGGAGCCGCCCTTCTTTGCCGGCGCCAAGGCAGCCACGCCTACCATCAAGGGCGCCCGCGCCCTGGCGATCTTCGGCGACTCGGTCACCACCGACCACATCAGCCCGGCCGGCGGCATCAAGCCGACCTCGCCGGCCGGCCTGTATCTCACCGAGCACGGCGTGCAGAAAGCCGACTTCAACAGTTACGGCGCGCGCCGCGGCAACCACGAGGTGATGATGCGCGGCACCTTCGCCAACGTGCGCATCAAGAACCTGATGATCCCCGGCAGCGAAGGCGGCATCACGCTGAAGGACGGCGAGGAAAAGCCGATCTACGACGCCGCCATGGAATATCAGCGTGACGGCACGCCGCTGATGATCTTCGCCGGCGAGGAATACGGCACCGGCTCTTCCCGCGACTGGGCGGCCAAGGGCACCACGCTGCTGGGCGTGAAGGCGGTCGTCGCCAAGAGCTTCGAACGCATCCATCGCGCCAACCTTGCCGGCATGGGCGTGCTGCCCTGCCAGTTCAAGGACGGCGTCGACGCCGCCACGCTGAAGCTCGATGGCAGCGAGACCTTCGATCTCGAAGGCACCGAATCCGGCATCACGCCGCAGCAGGATGTCACGCTGGTGATCCGCCGCGCCGATGGCAAGCTTGAGCGCGTCGCGCTCAAGCTGCGCATCGACACGCCGATCGAGGTCGAGTACTACAACAAGGGCGGGATTTTGCCTTTCGTTCTGGGCCAACTGGTCAGTTAAAACGTTCGGGGGATACCCTCCTTTGGAATGGGGCAGGCGAGAACGCCTGCCCCATTCCATTTTCAGGCTTGCGTACATGCCCCTCGGTAGCCGGGATCGATCGCTGCTACACTTTATAGCGTCGGGTTATTTATTGAAGTCAAGTCTTGATGCGTGCGCATGAACCAAACCAATCCAGGCATCAAGAATAATAATACCTTTAACTCTTGAATTGACCCGATTCATACATTAGCATTGCCTTAAATACATATTAACGGGAGACCACCATGACGAAACGCGCTGTTCTGCTAACCCTGTCCGCCTTGGCTGCTGCTGCATTGCAAACCGGT
>JAJYXG010000107.1:0-4518 GCA_021791095.1 Pseudomonadota bacterium | reverse complement strand
TGTGGGCGGCTGTCGGTTTGATCGGAGGACTGGCGGGGCATGGGCATCAGGCACGGCTGTGGGGTATGGCCGGTGTGTTTGGATTTCTGGTCTGCGCGCCGCTGGCTTCCGATGTTTTTCTGTATGGGGATGTCATTGAGGTCATGGCCCTGCTGCCTGGATTGGCAATGGGGCTCTGGCTGGGGGAGCGTTCAAGGTTCACGGAACTGCTTGGGCAGAACAAAACTGCAGACACGTTCACGGCATTTCAGACTGGTAGAAACCCCTTGCGTCCGGAAGCACCTGACGCGCAGGGCGTGATTGAGCCCAGCGTTAATGGGCGCGACCTTGCGCGGACATCTGATCGGGCCATGACGCCGCAGTCGCGTAGCATTCATGCCGGCATCCCACCCAAATATCCGGCGCAGGGTGAAAGTGCGAATCCGCTGTCGTCCGGAACCAGCCTGACAATCCGCGTCCTGGGCGTTATTTTATTGGGGCTTGCCGCGGCCGGGCTGTTTGATTTTCCTTTATGGGGAATCGCGCTTGCCTTGGGGCTGATCTGTTACATGGCGTTGCTCTGGCGAAGGCCCAGCGCGTGGCTGATTATTGTCCCTGCCGCCCTGCCCCTGCTTGACCTCGCCCCCTGGACCGGGCGCTTCTTCTGGGATGAATTCGATCTGCTGATGCTTACGACGCTGGCGGTCGGCATGTGGCAGGGGCAATTCAGGGCAAGCGTCTGGCACGTTCCCAAGCTGAGGGGCTTGCTCGCGGTGTTCGTGCTGATCACGAGCGTCAGCCTGATGATGGGCCTGTTCCCCCTGCCGGCTTGGGATGCCAATGCCCTGTCTGCCTACTGGAGCCATTACAACAGCCTGCGCCTCGTCAAGGGCCTGCTGTGGGGACTGGTTTTCTATGGCCTGTATCGTTCCCTGCAGGACAGGGACGCGGCGTTCATCAAGCTTGCCAGCGGCATGGCCCTGGGTGTGCTGGGGGTGAGCGCGTGGGCGCTGTGGGAACAGATTCAGTTTGCCGGCGCGGCGACCACGGCGGATTACCGGGTGACCGGCAGCTTTTCCAGCATGCACACCGGCGGCGGACATTTCGAGGCCTATCTGGTGATGGCGCTGCCGTTTGTCTGGGGCCTGTTTTTCGTGTCGCGCAATCGGTTCGTTAGGGGGGTGGTTGCGGCGATTTTTCTGCTCGGCGCGTACGCCCTGTTTTCCACCGTCGCGCGTGGTGGCGCGCTCGCGCTCGGCCTTGCGCTGCTCGTTCTGACAGCGGGGACGTGGCGGGCGCTCGGCAGGCAATCCAGGCATCGCGCCCGGTTCGCCACGCCCGCGCTGCTGGGGGTGTTGACGCTTGGGGTGATGATCGCGGGCGCATCCGGCGTGTTCTGGAAGCAGCGCATCGCCCAGACCGTCCCGGATGCGAGCATCCGGCTGCATCACTGGTCCGAGGTGCTCGACATGCGGGATTCCGGGGGGATGACCGCGCTGTTCGGCCAAGGGCTGGGCAGCCTGCCTGCAACCAACCTGGCGAGCCAGTTGCCGGACCAGGCCGGAAGCTACCGCTATGCCGACGACAACGGCAACCCCTATCTCGCCCTCAACTCCGCCGGCACGCTCTATATGGCGCAGCGGGTGGCGCCACGCCCAGCGGAGACGCTCACCCTGCATCTGTCGGCGCGCACGCCAGCCGGGAAAGCCGGGCTCGAAGCCTCGCTGTGCGAAAAAAACCTGTTCAATTCGCGCCAGTGCCAGTGGTTGAAACTGGATGTCAAACCCGGCACGCCAAGCTGGCAGACATTCAGCCAGACATTCTCTAGCGGCGAAGTGGGGGCGGGCAACGTGTTGACGCGAAGGCCGGTGCAGTTCTCGCTCTACAACCCGGTGCCAGGCACCGTCATCGAGGTGGACGCCATTCGCCTGCTGGACTCAGGGGGACAGAACCTGGTGAGGAACGGCGATTTTTCGCAGGGCGGCGATTTTTGGTTTTTCAAGTCCGGCGACCACCTGTTCTGGCATGCCAAGAATCTCTGGGTTCACCTGCTGTTCGAGCAGGGCTGGCTGGGGGCGCTGCTGTTCAGCGCGATCATGGTCCTGGCGCTGGTCAGGCTGGCGCGACCGGCCAGCCATGGCGCGCTGGAACCCACGGTGTGGCTGGCCGCCCTGGCTGCCTTGGCCACGGCGGGGATGGTGGACAGCCTGGTCGATGCGCCGCGGCTGGCGCTGCTGGTGTATGGTGTGCTGTTCGTGGGGGCGGCCTGGGGAGCCGCGCCGAAGACGCATGCCACGAGACCGAAGCGTTCGCGCCATCGCACCCGCTCGCACCTGCAGGCTGAGCCCAAAGGGCCTGTGGTATAAACCAGAAAAAGTATCAGGGGGTAGTCTTGCAGTACGACGTCTTCAATGGCGATGCCGATGGCATCTGTGCCTTGCATCAATTGCGCCTGGCCGACCCAGCCGACTCCGAACTGGTCACCGGTCCCAAGCGCGACATCAGCCTGCTGAAACGCGTCAATGCTCAGGCTGGCGACCGCATCACCGTGCTCGATATCGCGCTGTCGAAAAATCGCGACGCGCTCGACAAGGCGCTCGAAGCGGGCGCGCATGTCCGCTACTTCGATCACCACCAGCCGGGCGACATCCCGGCGCATCCGAACTTCGAGCCGCACATCGATACCGATGCCAACGTTTGCACCAGCCTGCTGGTCAATCAGTATCTGCAGGGCAGGCAGCTGGCGTGGGCGGTGACCGCCGCGTTCGGCGACAACCTCGCCGATGCTGCGCGTCAGGCTGCGGCTCCGCTCAAGCTGTCTGCCGACCAGCTGGCGTACTTGCAGTCGCTGGGCGAATGCCTCAACTACAACGGCTACGGGGAGACGCTCGACGACCTGTTCTTCGACCCGGCCGAGCTGTATCGCCAGCTGCGCCCGTTTGCCGATCCCTTCGCCTTCATCGCCGAGTCGCCCGCCTATCAAACGCTGAAAGCCGGCTACCAGGAAGACATGGCCCGCGCCGTCGCCGTCAGCGCCACGGAAGCGCGCGCATCCGGCCGCATCTTCATGCTGCCCGCCGAAAAATGGGCGCGGCGGATTTCCGGCGTGTTCGGCAATCAATTGGCAGTCGAGTCGCCCGCGCAGGCGCATGCCGTGCTTACCGCCAAACCGGAGGGGGGCTATGTGGTCAGCGTGCGCGCGCCGCTGGCTGCCAAGTCCGGCGCTGACACGCTGTGCAGTCAGTTCGACAGCGGGGGCGGTCGCAAGGGCGCCGCCGGCATCAATCATTTGCCCGAGTCCGAACTTGGCCGGTTTATTGCTACGTTTTTTGCGGTCTTTACCCGGAGCTGAACGGTGGATCAACTCATTGCGCCCTATGGTGGCACTCTCGTCAATCTCATCGACCCCGCAAAAAGCGATGCGCTCAAGCAGGAAGCCCTGAGCCTGCCTTCGCTCGACCTCGGCTGGCGTCAGCAATGCGAACTCGAAATGCTGATGAGTGGCGCGTATTCTCCGCTTGCCGGATTCATGACGCGCGCACAATGCGCGCGCGTCGAATCCGACCGGCAACTGGACGACGGCACCTTCTGGCCGCTGCCCGTGACGCTAACCAGCCAGCAAAAGCTTGCCGCCGAATTGAAGCCCGGAAACCGCGTCGCCCTGCGCGACGGCGAAGGCTTCATGCTCGCGGTATTGACCGTCAGCGACGTGTGGGACGACAACGGCACCTGGCACCTGGGGGGCCAGGTCGAGGGCGTGGCCATGCCGCCGCACCCGGATTTTGCAGGCTTGCGCGCAACCCCGGCCGAACTGCGTGCGCTGCTCGGCCGCCGCGGCTGGCGGCGCGTGATCGCATGGCAGGCGCACCAGCCGATGCACCGCGCGCAGTTCGAGTTTTGCCTGAAAAGCGCGATCGAAAACGAGGCCAATCTGCTGCTGCATCCCCAGGTGGGCGGGGACATCACCGATGCGCCCGGCTATTTTGGTCTGGTGCGCAGCTTTCTCGCAGTGCGTGAACGCTTTCCCGCCGCCACCACCCAGTTGTCGCTGCTGCCGGCGCCGCCGCGCGAAGCCAGCGCCCGCGCATTGCTGCTGCGCGCCATCGTCGCGCGCAATTACGGCTGCGGCCTGCTGATTGCCGGCGGCGAACACCAGTCCGACGGCAACTGCCGGCGCGGCGAAGACCTCACCCGGACCCACGCCGATCTGAGCGTGACCGAACTGGCCGAAAAAACCGGCGTGCAGCTCATCGCCTATCCGCGCATGGTGTATGTGGAAGACCGCGCCGAACACCTGCCCGAAGCCGAAGCCCCTGCTGGCGCACGCCTGCTCACCCTGAGCGGCGAGGAATTCCGGCGCCGCATGCGCGCCGGGCTGAAGATCCCCGACTGGTACAGCTTCCCGGAAGTGCTGGCCGAGTTGCACCGGCAGAACCCGCCGCGCGATCGCCAGGGTTTCACCGTGTTTTTCACCGGCTTGTCCGGCGCCGGCAAATCCACCCTGGCGCGTGCGCTGGCCGCACGGCTGATGGAAATGGG
>JAJYXG010000012.1:0-4703 GCA_021791095.1 Pseudomonadota bacterium | reverse complement strand
GGTCGACGTGTTCTTTAGAAGTCGACGTTGGCGAAGCCACCGGGGTGGCGCGCTACTTCGACATTTTCCATCTGCCCACGGTGTATCTGTATCGCGGTGGACGGTTTCACGCCGAGTTGCAGTGCGAGGCCCAACGCGAGACCATCCGCGAAACCGTGCGCAGCCTACTGGCAGCGCCGGCGCAGGACGAACCCTAAAGGATCGCGATGCCCCTTGTGGGTACTCCGACTTTCCATGGGTTCTTGTGCCCTTCAGGGTACTTGTGCCCTTCAGGGTAGAAGCCCATGAAAGATCGTATGCCCTAAAGGACTCCGACTTTCTATGGGCTGAAGCCCATGAAAGATCGTATGCCCTGATCAGGCGAAAGCGCGCCCGAGGAACACCACAGAAATCGTCAGCAGTCCCAGACTGAGGTTGATGCCGATCAGCCTGCGAATCTGACCCAGCGCCGCGCCACCGGCTTTCCAGTCCTGTGCCGTGACCGCCCGCTTGAGGCGGCCGTAGGGCGCGAAGAACACGTGCGCGAAGATTGCCATCATCACCACGCCCAGCACCAGCATGGTCATGGCGTAGTGCGGCGCAGCCAGGCCGCCGAACACGATCAGCATGTGCAGGCCCGTCAACAGGATCAGCGCGACGGACAGCCACACCCAGGGGAAGAACTTGCCGAACACGCCGGCCCACAGCGCCAGCCGCTGCGGCGGCTCGAGCACGCTGGCAGCCACCGGGCGCAGCGCCATGTAGGCGAAGAACATGCCGCCGACCCAGACGACGACGGAGAGCACATGCAGAAACAGGGACAGGGTCATGCGGTTTCCTTTCAGAATAAGGTGGCTTGATCGAGGAGAAGTTTAACCGGGCCGAAGCTGCGCCGATGCTGCGGGCAGGCACCGTACGCCTGCAAAGCGGCCAGATGCGCCGCCGTGCCGTAACCCATGTGCTGGGCAAAGCCGTAGGCAGGGTATTCGTCGTGCAGCCGGCACATGAACTGGTCGCGCGCCGTCTTGGCGAGGATCGACGCCGCAGCGATCGCAGCAATCTTGTCGTCACCCTTGACCACCGCCTGCGAGCGCCATGACCAGTTCGGGCAGCGGTTGCCGTCCACCATCACCTCGTCGGGGGCACACCCGAGCCCGGCCACCGCGCGCTGCATCGCCAGCATCGTGGCGTGCAGGATATTCAATCGGTCGATTTCGGCGACGCTGGCTTCGGCCACGCACCAGGCGACGGCACGTTCACGAATCTCGTCGCCCAGGCGTTCGCGCGCGGCAGCGGAGAGCTTCTTGGAATCACGCAGACCGTCGATCGGCCGCGCGGGGTCGAGCATGACCGCCGCCGCCGTGACGGGCCCTGCCAGCGGACCGCGGCCCGCCTCGTCGACGCCGCACAGCCCGAGTGGGCCGACATGCAGGATCACGGACTGACGCTTCGTCATGCGTCCCCCAGATAAGGTTGCACCGCCTCGGCAATGCGAGCGCTCGCGTTCTGCCGCAGGCTTAAATGCATGGCACGGAACGTTTCGACGGCATCGTCCCGGCGCGACGCGTCATCCAGCCAGGCCAGGGCATCGTCTGCCAGGTTCTCCGGCGTGGCGTCTTCCTGCACCCGTTCCGGCACCACGAAGTCGCGTGCCAGGATATTCGGCAGCCCGATCCACGGCAGCAGCGCCTTCTTGCGCATCAGGTACGCGGTGAACGCGGGGACGCGGTAGGTGATCACCATCGGCTTCTTGAACAGCGCGGTCTCGAGCGTGGCAGTACCCGATGCCACCAGTGCGACGTCGCACGCCGCCAGGGCCTTGTGGGATTGCCCATCGAGAATATGCAGCGGCAGGTCCAGCCCCTGCATCGCCTGCCTGATCAAGCGCATGGCCGCCTCGCTCGCAGCAGGCAGCACGAACTGCGCGTCCTGATGATGCCGGCGAATACGCACGGCGGCATCAAGCATCAAGCGTGCGTGGCGCGTCACTTCGCTCAAGCGGCTGCCAGGCAGCAACGCAATGACCGGCCCGGGTGCCAGACCCAGTGCCGCGCGTGCGCCCGCCGTATCGGGCTCCAGCGGAATCACGTCGGCCAGCGGATGGCCGACGTAGCTGACCGGAATGCCCGCATCCCGGTAAATCTGTTCCTCGAAGGGGAACACCACCAGCATGTGCGATACCGCATGCTTGATTCGATGGATGCGTTCGGGTCGCCACGCCCAGATCGACGGGCTCACGAAATGCACCGTGGGGATGCCGGCCTGCTTGAGCCTGGTCTCCAGCGAGAAGTTGAAATCCGGCGCATCGATGCCGACGAAGACGCGCGGCCGTTCGTGCAGAAAATGGCGGGCGATGCGCGAGCGGATCCACAGCAATTCAGGCAGATGGTGCAGCACTTCGACATAGCCGTTGACCGCCAGTTTTTCGCACGGATAGATCGCTTCGACGCCGGCTTCGATCATGCGCGGGCCGGCGATGCCGGCAACGCGCAGATCGGGGCGGGTCTGCTTGAGCGCGGCAATGAAGTGCGCGCCCAGAAGATCGCCAGACGCTTCGCCGGCGACCACCCCCAGATCCATCACCGGATGATGCCGCGCTCGGAATGCGCCAGAAAATCGAGCAACTGCCGCACTTCGACGTGGTTCGCCGCTTCTGCCGCGAGCTTGGCCTGTGCCTCGGCCAGCGTGTTGCCCTCGCGGTAGAGAACCTTGTAGGCGCGCTTGAGCGCGGCCAGCGACTCCGCGGAAAAACCGCGCCGCTTGAGGCCTTCGTTGTTGAGGCCATGCGGTGCGGCCGGCTGGCCCGACGCCATGACGAAGGGGGGGATGTCCTTGAACACCACGCTGGAAATGCCGGTCATCACGTGGGCGCCGATCTTGCAGAACTGGTGCACGCCGGTGAAGCCGCCGAGGATCGCCCAGTCTCCGACTTCGGCGTGCCCGGCGAGCGAGGCGTTGTTGGCGAAGATGGTGCGGTCGCCCACCACGCAGTCGTGCGCGATGTGGACGTAGGCCATGATCCAGTTGTGATTGCCGATTGTTGTCACGCCGCGGTCCTGCACGGTACCAGTGTTGAAGGTGCAGAACTCGCGAATCACATTGTCGTCGCCGATTTCCAGCCGGGTCGGTTCGCCGGCGTATTTCTTGTCCTGAGGCGCTTCTCCGAGCGAGACGAAATGGAAAATCTGGTTGCGTGCACCAATTTTGGTATAGCCGGTGATCACGGCATGGGCACCGACCTTAGTGCCGGCGCCGATCTCGACGTGCTCGCTGATGATCGTGTACGGGCCGATCTCGACGTCGTCGGCAAGCTTGGCGCCCGCGGCGACCAGCGCGGTGGGGTGAATCGTCACCATGTCAGGACTTGTCGCGCAGGGTGGCCATGAGTTCGGCTTCGGCAACCAGCGCGCCGTCGACTTCGGCGCGCCCGGTGTACTTCCAGATGCCGCGCATCTCGCGCACGATCTCGGCCTTGAGCACCAGCTGATCGCCCGGCTTGACCGGCTTCTTGAAGCGCGCGCCGTCGATGCCGGCAAAATAGATGATGCCGATCTGCTCAGGCGTGTAGTTTTTGGTCTTGAACGACAGGATCCCCGCCGCCTGCGCCATCGCTTCCAGGATCAGCACGCCCGGCATTACCGGCGCCCCGGGGAAATGGCCGTTGAAGAACGGCTCGTTGATGGTGACATTCTTGATTGCGGTGATGGACTTGCCGAGCTCGAGCTCGATCACCTTGTCGATCAACAGGAAGGGGTAGCGGTGCGGCAGGTACTGCATGACCTGCTCGATGTCCATGACGCTCATGATTGGTTTTCCAGTTCGGTTAAGCGTTTCTCAAGCTGCTTGATGCGATTCGCGAGCTTGTCGAGGTTGCGCATGTGGACGGCGTTCTTCTGCCAGACCTCGTGTTCGGAGAACGGCAGCGCCGAGGTGTAGGTGCCCGCTTTCGGCAGGGATTTTGTGATCAGCGTGTTGGTCGAAATGCGGGTGCCGTCGGCAATTTCGATATGTCCAAAAATCATTGCAGCACCGCCAATCATGCAATGACGGCCGATCTTGGCGCTGCCGGCAATGCCGGTACAGGCCGCGATCGCCGTATGGGCACCGATCGTCACGTTGTGCGCGACCTGGATCAGGTTGTCGAGCTTGACGCCCTCCTCGATCACGGTGTCTTCCAGCGCGCCGCGGTCGATGGTGGTGCAGGCGCCGACCTCGACATCGTCGCCGATCAGCACGCGACCGATCTGCGGAATTTTTTCCCAGCGACCTTCGTTGGGCGCGAAGCCGAAGCCATCGGCGCCGATGACGCATCCGGAATGCAGGATTGCACGGTCGCCCACCGCACAACGGTGATACAGGGTGACATTGGCATGCAGCAAGCAATCGGCACCGATACGGGCCTGGTCGCCGACAACGCAATTGGGGCCGATCACGGTGCGGGCACCAATTGCCGCGCCGCTGCCGATCACGGCGCCAGCCGCAATGCTGGCATCGGCGGCGATCTCCGCATCGGGCGCGACCGTCGCCGCCGGGTGTATCCCGGCAGGGGGCCGTGGCGGCGGATTCAGCAAGGCCGAGACGCGCGCGAAATACAGGTAGGGATTGGGGGTGAGGATGCGCGGGCGCTCGGTGGCATCGCGTGCGTCCAGCGGCAAGATCACCGCGCCCGCGGAGGTACTCGCCAGTTGGGCGAGATACTTGCTCTGCGAGACGAATCCGATTTC
>JAJYXG010000049.1:0-27252 GCA_021791095.1 Pseudomonadota bacterium | reverse complement strand
TCCAGATTCTGGACAGCCAGGACCAGCTGTCGGCGATCAAGCGGCTGATGAAGGCGATGAACGTCGACACCGAGAAATACGAACCGAAGAAGGTGCAGTGGTTCATCAACGGCCACAAGGAAGCCGGACGCCGCGCGCGCGACGCCGAAGCCTACGACGAATACTCGATGCGCATGGCCGAGCTGTACGAAGCCTACGACGCGCAATGCCAGCGCGAGGGGGTGGCGGATTTTCCCGAGCTGCTGCTGCGCTCCTACGAACTCTTGTACCGCAACGAGCCGCTGCGCCAGCATTACCAGGACCGCTTCCGCCACATCCTGATCGACGAGTTCCAGGACACCAACACGCTGCAGTACCGCTGGCTGAAGCTGTTCGCCGGCCCGCACACCGCGCTGTTTGCGGTCGGCGACGACGACCAGTCGATCTACGCCTTCCGCGGCGCCAACACCGCCAACATGGCCGAGTTCGAGCGCGAGTTCGCCCACGGCAACGTGATCAAGCTGGAGCAGAACTACCGCAGCCACGGCCACATCCTCACTGCCGCCAACACGCTGATCGCGCAGAACGCGCACCGCCTGGGCAAGAATCTGTGGACCGCGGAAGGCAAAGGCGAGCCGATCCGCATCTTCGACGCCTACTCCGACCAGGACGAGGCGAGCTTCGTGGTCGACGAGGTACGCGCGCTCAACCGCGAGGGGGTGAACCTGTCAGACATGGCGCTCTTGTATCGCTCCAACGCGCAGTCGCGGGTGCTGGAGCATGCGCTGTTCTCGGCCAGCGTGCCGTATCGGGTCTACGGCGGCCTGCGCTTTTTCGAGCGCCAGGAGATCAAGCACGCGCTCGCCTACCTGCGCCTGCTGACCAACCCGGAGGACGACGGCGCGTTCCTGCGCGTGGTGAACTTTCCCACCCGCGGCATCGGCACGCGCAGCCTGGAGCAGCTGGCCGACTTCGCCGCGCGCTCGGGGGCGAGCCTGTGGCAGGCGGCGTGTACCCAAAAGGGCACAAGTACCGGCGGCGGCAAGGTCGCGGGGTTCGCGAAGTTGATCGAGGAGATCAAGGCCGCCACGCGCGACCTGCCGCTGGCCGAGGCGATCGACCATGTGATCGAGGCCAGCGGGCTGGCCGACTATTACCGCGCCGACAAGGAAGGCGCCGACCGCCTGGAGAACCTCAACGAACTGGTCAACGCCGCTGCGCTGTTCTCGGAGGAATCCGAGGAGGGCACGCTCGATGCCTTCCTCGCCCATGCCGCACTGGAGGCGGGCGAACACCAGGCCGGCGCCGGTCACGACGCGCTGCAGCTGATGACGGTGCACGCCGCCAAGGGGCTGGAATTCCATGCCGTGTTCATCACCGGATTGGAGGAAGGCCTGTTCCCGCACGAGCAGAGCGCCAATGAAGAGAATGGGCTGGAGGAAGAGCGGCGACTGATGTACGTGGCGATCACGCGCGCGCGACGGCGGCTGTATCTGTCTCACGCGCAATCGCGTATGTTGCACGGGCAGATCCGCTACAGCCTGCCGTCGCGCTTTCTGGACGAACTGCCGGAACAGGTACTGATGCACCTCAACCGCCGCAGCGAGCCCAGCTATCCGTCAAGCGTCCAGCAGCCAGAAAGCAGCTACAGCACGAAGCGCCAGACGCAAACCGGCAACGACACGGGTTACAAAGTGGGCCAGAGCGTGGCCCATGCCAAGTTCGGCACCGGCATCATCATCGACTTCGAGGGGCGCGGCGCTGACGCGCGGGTGCAGGTGAAATTCCGCGACGCCGGAACGAAGTGGCTGGCGCTGGCCTACGCCAAGTTGTCGCCTGCCTGAACCGGCGCCGCCTCGTCCGCCCACACCGCGAAAATCGCCTGATACGAGGCATACAGCGAGCCGAACAGCACCGGCATCGCCACCAGCAGGCCGAGCAGCATCGGCACCAGCGCAGCGAGGAACAGCACCAGACCGAGCGTAAGGCTGTTCACCAGCATCGCCGCCCAGTTTTTGGCGACGGCCCTGAGGCTCACCCCCAGTGCGGTAGCCGGGCGGGCACCGCCGAACAGAATCAGCGCAGGGGCGAACCAGGTGGCCATGATCAGCGGGGTAAACAGCACCAGGCCGGTGAGCACTGCGGGCATGGCCTGATTCAGGATCGCCTGCATTTCGGCCGGGTCTTTTTTCGACTGCGCCGCCGTCATCACGGCCTGCGAATCGAACCCCATGCCGAGCATGATCTTGCCGATCAGCAGCGTGCCCAGCAGCTGCACTGCCCCCACCGCCATCAGTGGAATCGCCGGCCCACGCACCCCGGCCAGAAAATTCGGCAGTTCGAGTTCGTTGCCATCGTCGAGCGCACGATACGCCGCCATGAAGCCGGCCACCATCAGGGGCGACGCCAGTTCCGACAGCGAGCCACCCACCACCGGAATCAGGCCGAGCGCCATGACCACGCCGAACAACAGACCGAACGCGGCAGACAGCAACAAGGGATTTTTGCGATACAGGCGAAAGCCTGCGACCACCCACTGAAAACCCTGGCTGGCCGCAACCTTGCGCGGGATGTCTTGATTGGATGCGATATTCATGCGGCGGATTTTACCCGACGCATCATCATCAAATCAGAATTCCTTGATCACCCACATCGGCGGCCGCATGCCGGAGTCGAGGCTGTCCTGGCGCGCAAACTGGCCGTCGCCCTTCTGGTCGATCAGGTAGTACGGCTTGCCGACCTTGGGGATGACTTTCAGCATGTAGAGCCTGCCGTTGGCGCGGTATTCGACAACGCGCCCCTGGCTGCTCGGTTTGATCGTCACCGGCGGCGCATCGCCTGGACCCGGCGCCCCGTCCGGAACCGGCTTCAGATCGGGCGGGCGGTCAGACGGCGCGGCGGCGATAACCAGGCCGCTCAACAACAGGGTCAACAGCAAAACGGGGTAACGCATGGCAGGCTCCGGAAGGCGAATGTCTCTTAGCTTAAGGGAAAAGCGGGTTGTTGGCTTACAGGTTGAACTGGATTTCGCGCTCGGCCAGCGACGGCATGAAGCCGCGTTTTTCATAATGGCTGAAAATGGCGTCAACCACGTCTTCGGGTTTGTCGATGATATGAATCAGGTCGATGTCCCCGGGCGAGATCATGCCTTCGCCGACCAGCGAGGTTTTCACCCAGTCGGCCATTCCCGCCCAGAAGCTCGAACCGACCAGAATGATGGGAATGGGCGTTATTTTTCCGGTCTGCACCAGAGTCAGCGCCTCGAACAGCTCGTCCAGCGTACCAAAGCCGCCGGGCATGACGACGTAGGCGGCGGCGAACTTGACGAACATGACCT
Organism: Pseudomonadota bacterium; assembly: GCA_021791095.1. GTDB lineage: Bacteria > Pseudomonadota > Gammaproteobacteria > Burkholderiales > Thiobacillaceae > Thiobacillus. The sequence goes on along the minus strand of JAJYXG010000049.1, from coordinate 23,936 downwards.
TGCGCGCGAAGAAGTGCTGGAAGGTCTGGCTGATGTCCTGGTACGCATTGGCGCTCTGCTCGTGCGGCAGCTGGATGTTGAGGCCGACGCTGGGCGACTTGCCGAAATAGGCGCCCTTGTTGGCGGCTTCCATGATGCCGGGGCCGCCGCCTGAGATCACCGAGAAGCCCGCATCGGAGAGCTTTCGCGCGATGTCTTCGGTCAGCGTGTAATAGGCATGATCGGGCGGCGTGCGCGCGCTGCCGAAGATCGAAACCGCCGGGCGGATGGACGCCAGGCGTTCGGTCGCCTCGACGAACTCTGCCATAATCCCCAGCATCCGCCACGACTCGCGCGCCGAATAATTGATCTCGGCAGTACGGGCCGGATCGGCGGGAGCAGGCAATTTATCAAAGTGCATTTTCGAGCGCCTCGTGAACAATCTCAGTGTGACCCATCCCGGAAAAGTCCTGTTGCTGGTAGACGGATCGTCCTATCTGTATCGCGCGTTCCACGCGCTGCCCGATCTGCGCAACCAGGCAGGCGAGCCGACCAACGCGATCAAGGGCGTGCTCTCCATGCTGCACAAGCTGCGGAAGGACTACGCGGCCGATTATATCGCCTGCGTGTTCGACGCGAAGGGCAAGACTTTCCGCGACGACCTTTACCCCGAGTACAAGGCCCATCGCCCCCCGATGCCGGACGACCTCAGGAGCCAGATCGAGCCGCTGCACGAAGCGATCCGTGCCGAGGGCTGGCCGCTCGTCATGATCGACGGCGTCGAGGCCGATGACGTGATCGGCACCCTGGTCCAGCATGCGACGCAAAAGGGCATCCGCAGCATCGTTTCCACCGGCGACAAGGACATGGCGCAGCTGGTCGACGGCCACGTCACGCTGGTCAACACCATGAGCGAGGAAACGCTGGACCCGGCCGGCGTCACCGCCAAGTTCGGCGTGCCGCCCGAGCGCATCATCGACTACCTCACGCTGGTCGGCGACGCGGTCGACAACGTGCCGGGCGTCGCCAAATGCGGTCCCAAGACCGCGGTCAAGTGGCTCGGCGAATACGGCACGCTCGACAACCTGCTGGCGCACGCGGATGAGATCAAGGGCGTGGTCGGCGACAACCTGCGTGCCGCCCGCGACTGGCTGCCGCAGGCGCGCGTGCTGATCACCATCAAGTGTGATGTCACGCTGCCCTTCGATTTCGACGACCTCGTCCTGAAGCCGCGCGACACCGATGCGCTGCGCGCGCTGTTCGAGCGCTACGCGTTCCGCACCTGGCTGCGCGAGCTCGATGCCGCCGCCACCGCCGAACCCGACACCCCTGAACAGGACTGCAGCGGCGACCATCGCGCGCATTACGAGACGATCCTGACCGAGGACGCGCTCGACGCCTGGATCACCCGACTCGACGCGGCGCCGGCCTTCGCGCTCGACACCGAAACCACCAGCCTCAACGCCATGCAGGCCGAACTGGTCGGCATCTCCTTCGCGGTCGCCCACGGCGAAGCGGCCTACCTGCCGCTGGCGCACCACTATGCCGGCGCCCCCGCGCAGCTGGATCACGATGCCGTGCTGGCGAAGCTGAAGCCGCTGCTGGAAAATCCCGCACCGAAAATCGTCGGCCAGCACCTCAAATACGACCGCCACGTCTTCGCCAACGTCGGCATCGCGCTCGGCGGCGTGGTCGACGACACCCTGCTGCAGTCCTACGTGCTGGAAGCCCATCAGTCGCACGAACTCGGCAACCTGACGTCGCGCCATCTGGGGCTCGCCACGATCAGTTACGACGACGTCACCGGCAAGGGCGCGTCGCGCATCGGCTTCGAGCAGGTGGCGATCGAGCGCGCCAGCGAATACGCGGCGGAAGACGCCGACGTCACGCTGCGCGTGCGCGATGCGCTGGCGCCGCAGATCGCCGCGTCGGACAAGCTTAGCTTCGTCTATCGCAGCATCGAGCTGCCGGTGGCGGAGATCCTGTTCCGCATGGAGCGCGCCGGCGTGCTGCTCGATCGAAACCTGCTGGCGGTGCAGAGCGGCGAACTCGGCAGGAAGATGCTGGAGCTGGAGCAGCGCGCCTACCAGGAAGCCGGGCAGCCGTTCAACCTCAGTTCGCCCAAGCAGATCGGCGACATCCTGTTCACGCAAAAAGGCCTGCCGGTCGTCAAGAAAACCCCCGGCGGCGCGCCGTCCACCGACGAAGAGACGCTGGAGCAACTGGCGCTCGACCACCCCATCGCGCGCGCGATCCTCGATTACCGCGGCATGGCCAAGCTGAAATCGACCTACACCGACAAGCTGCCGCAAATGGTGCACCCGATCACCGGCCGCCTGCACACCAGCTATTCGCAGGCGACCGCCGTCACCGGCCGGCTGGCGAGCGCCGACCCCAATCTGCAAAACATTCCCGCGCGCACCGCCGAAGGCCGCCGCATTCGCGAAGCCTTCATCGCACCGCCCGGGCATGTGCTGGTGTCGGCCGACTATTCGCAGATCGAGCTGCGCATCATGGCGCACCTGTCGGACGACCCCGGCCTGCTGACCGCCTTCGCCGAGGACCGCGACATCCACACCGCCACCGCCGCCGAAGTGTTCGGCGTGCCGCTCGATGAGGTGAGCAGCGATCAGCGGCGCATGGCCAAGGTGATCAACTTCGGCCTGATCTACGGCATGTCGGCGTTCGGTCTCGCCAGCCAGCTCAATCTGGAACGCGCCGCCGCGCAGTCCTACATCGATCGCTACTTCGCGCGCTATCCCGGGGTGGCCGGCTACATGCAGCGCACACGCGAGGCGGCGCGCAGCCAGGGTTACGTCGAGACCGTGTTCGGCCGCCGCCTCTACCTGCCGGAAATCAACGCCAAGAATCCGCAACGCCGCCAGGGCGCCGAACGCGCCGCGATCAACGCGCCGATGCAGGGCACAGCGGCCGATCTGATCAAGCTGGCGATGATCGCGGTGCAGGGCTGGCTGGATAGCGAAAAGCTGGCCAGCCGGCTGCTGCTGCAGGTGCACGACGAACTCATCCTCGAAGTGCCCGAGCGCGAACTCGACCGCGTGCGCGCCGAACTGCCCGCGCACATGTGCAACGTCGCCGCACTCAAGGTGCCGCTGCGCGTCGGTGTGGGTGCCGGCAGCAACTGGGAGGCAGCGCACTAGCGGAGCGCGGCTTCTGAACAAAAAAACGGGCGCCGCGGCGCCCGTTATTACCTGCCCGGTTCCGCTTACGGCTGCGGGATCAATTCCACGCGGCGGTTCTTGGCACGACCCTCTCGCGTCTTGTTGTCGGCCACCGGGTTGGTTTCGCCATAGCCTTGTGCGGTCAGACGCTCCGCTGCCACGCCCTGCTTGATCAGATAGTCGCGAACGGCTTCCGCGCGGCGCTGGGACAGCCGGAGATTGTAGGCTTCGGAGTTGACCGAATCGGTGTGCCCTGCCACTTCGACCTTGACCTCGCCCCATTCCTTCAGCGTGGCGGCCGCATTCTCCAGAATCGCGATGGACTCGGGGCGCAGCTTTGCACTGTCATTGTCGAAGTTCACGCCCTCCAGCGTCAGTTTCCGGGGCGCCGCAGGCTCGACGGCCGGGGCCGGCTCGGGCTCGACAACCTTGGGCGGACACCCATCGGCGGTTCCGGGCGCCGGTACGGCCGGGCACTTGTCCAGGTAATCGGGGATGCCGTCGCCATCACTGTCGAGCGGACAGCCGTCGGTATTGACCTTCACGCCCGCGGGCGTGTCGGGGCACCGGTCCAGACCATCGAACACGCCGTCGCCGTCGCTATCGAGCGGGCAGCCCTTGGCGTCGACCCTGGCACCCGACGGCGTGTTGGGACACTGATCCAGGCGGTTGGCCACGCCGTCACCATCAGAATCCAGCGGTGCACCGAGTCCCCAGGAGTAACCCAGCAGTGCCTGGAAATTGGTAAGACCGGAATTCGGCAACGTATCGTTGCCGAATGACTGGTCGGCCCGCACTTCCCAGCGGAAGGCATCGTTGGCGCCGACCTCCCAGGCCTGACCGACACCCACCGAAGCCAACGGACGTGTGAAGTCGGGGCCGTTGTCGGTGTTGACGTTCATCAGACCCAGGCCGCCGGACAGGAACCAGTTGTAGCGCTGCCGCCTGGAGAACAGCCATTCGAGGCCGCCACGCAGGGTGGTCACATCGGCATCGTCCACGCCGGCGCGGTTGCCGTCATAGGGGCCGTACACCAGGTCGCCGAAGAAATTGGTGGCGATGCCCAAACGCTGGCCATAGCGCAATCCGAACAGTGGATTGACCTCGTCGTCCTTGCCGCCGACCAGATCCTTGTCGGCCCAGCCGCCGCCCAGCAACAGACCCAGTTCGCGCTCCGGCATCTCGGCTGCATGCGCCGTTGCCCCACCCAGTGTGACCAGGCCGGTCAGCAGCCATATTGCTTGAGTAGGTGTCATTTGATTGCTCCCGTATAACGAAAAGTAAAAACCGCGCATCCGCCTGAATCGCTCAGGGAGCAGATGGCATGTTTGTATCCATCGCTGTCACCGGCCCAGCCAGCAAAAGCCGGGGCTGACGCGTTAATGGGCTGCCCGGTTGCGCCAGCGCAACACGCGGCAGCTTATTTTTTCAGGCTGTCCCGAATCTCGCGCAGCAGAAGAACATCTTCCGGCGGTGCAGCGGGGGCGGCGGGCGGGGCTCCCTTCTTCAGCCGGTTGAGCTGCTTGACCAGGATGAAGACAATGAGCGCCAGGATGAGGAAATTGAGCAGGATAGTGAGGAAGTTGCCGTAGGCGAACACCGGCACGCCAGCCTTTTTGACTTCGGCCAGCGTCATCGCCACGCCTGCGGGTACCGCACCCAGGGTGATGAACAGGTTGGAAAAATCGAAGCCGCCGAAGATTGCACCGATGACCGGCATGATGAGGTCGTTCACGATGGATTCGACGATCTTGCCGAAGGCCGCGCCGATGATGACGCCCACCGCAAGATCCATGGCATTGCCCTTGACCGCGAATTCCTTGAATTCAGACATGAAACTCATGCTTGTCTCCCCTGATTGTTGACGAAGGCCTGCGCTACAAATAGTAGATGCTGCGGGGGCCTGCTTCCAGTGCCTCATGTAAATTCTCCCCGGCTTGGTCGGGACACGCGGCGGGGGTAAAATCCCCCCCCTTATGCGCATCGGCTCCCACCTCCTCAAGAACCGCCTGATCGTCGCCCCCATGGCCGGGGTGACCGACCGGCCTTTCCGCCAGCTTTGCAAGAAGCTGGGCGCGGGCATGGCCGTGTCCGAGATGGTGACGTCGAACTCGCTGCTGTACGGTTCGGCCAAAACCGCACGGCGCGCCAACCACGAAGGCGAGGTCGACCCGATCAGCGTGCAGATCGCCGGCGCCGATCCGAAAATGATGGCCGAGGCCGCGCGTCACAACGTCGACCGCGGCGCGCAGATCATCGACATCAACATGGGCTGCCCGGCCAAGAAGGTGTGCAACGTGATGGCCGGCTCCGCGCTGCTGCAGGACGAAGCCCTGGTCGGCCGCATCCTCGACGCCGTGGTGAAGGCCGTACCGGAAGTGCCGGTGACGCTGAAGATCCGCACCGGCTGGGACCGCGAGCACAGGAATGCGCTGAACATCCTGAAAATCGCCGAGAACGCCGGGGTGCAGGCGCTGGCGATGCATGGTCGCACCCGTGCCTGCGGTTACACGGGCGAAGCCGAATACGACACCATCCGCGCGGTGAAGGCGGAAGCGAAGATCCCGGTGATCGCCAACGGCGACATCACCTCGCCGGAAAAGGCGAAATTCGTGCTGGAATACACCGGCGCCGACGCCGTGATGATCGGACGCGCCGCGCAGGGCCGGCCGTGGATTTTCCGCGAGATCGAACATTTCCTGTCCACCAGCGAACACCTGCCACATCCCGAGGTCGCCGAAATCCACGCCGTGCTGCTCGAGCACATCCACGACCTGTACACATTCTATGGCGACGTCACTGGCGTGCGCGTCGCGCGCAAGCACATTTCCTGGTACACCAAGGGACTGGTCGGCAGCAGCGCTTTCCGCCACGCCATGAACCAGCTCGACTCAGTGGCCGAACAGCTCGCCGTGGTCAACGAATACTTCGCCCAAGCGGCGCGCGCTGACGCCCGCCTGCGCTACGAAACCATTCAGCACAACAATAACGCGGAAGACATGCCGCCCGCCTCACGGCTCGCGGCATAAAGGGGAACTTCGAATGATAGAAGAAAACGAAATCGCCGCCTGCATGCGGCGGTCGCTCAATCGCTACTTCAAGGATCTCGACGGCGAAACACCGAGCGAGATCTACAACATGGTGGTGAGCGCGGTTGAAAAGCCGTTGCTGGCCTATATCCTCGACCGAGCCGAAGGCAACCAGACGCGCGCGGCCGACATGCTCGGCATCAACCGCAACACCCTGCGCAAGAAAATGCGCGAACACGGCCTCTCCGACTGACCCGATCATGACCATCAAACGCGCCCTGCTTTCCGTCTCCGACAAAACCGGCCTCGTCGATTTCGCCCGCGCGCTTGCCGGCGCCGGCGTCGAGCTCCTCTCCACCGGCGGCACCGCCAAGGCCCTGCGCGACGCCGGCCTCACGGTAATCGACGTCAGCGAATACACCGGCTTTCCGGAAATGCTCGACGGCCGCGTCAAGACGCTGCATCCCCGCGTGCACGGCGGCATCCTGGCGCGGCGCGACCTGCCCGATCACGTCGACACGATGAAGGCGCACGGCATGCCCTACATCGACCTGGTGTGCGTCAACCTCTATCCCTTCGTCGCCACCGTGTCGAAGCCGCACACGCTCGACGACGCCATCGAGAACATCGACATCGGCGGTCCGGCGATGGTGCGCTCATCGGCCAAGAACTACCGCCATGTTGCCATCGTCACCGATCCCGCCGACTACCCGGCGCTGGTGGCCGAGATGAAAACCAACAGCGGCGCGCTGACCGACGCCACCCGCTTCACGCTGGCGAAGAAGGCGTTTTCCCATACCGCCGAATACGACGGCGCGATCAGCAACTACCTGACTGCGTTGAACGAGAAAAACGAACGCGAGACCTTCGGCGAAAAGCTGAACCTGCAGTTCACCCGCGCGCAGACCTGCCGCTACGGCGAGAACCCGCACCAGGCCGGCGCCTTTTACGTCGAGGCGAACGCCCCCGCCGGCACGATCGCGACCGCGCGCCAGATCCAGGGCAAGGAACTCAGCTACAACAACATCGCCGACACCGACGCCGCGCTCGAGTGCGTGAAGCAGTTCGACGCCGCGCCTGCCTGCGTCATCGTCAAGCACGCCAACCCGTGCGGCGTCGCCTACGGTGCGAGTCTCATGGAAGCTTACGACCGCGCCTACCAGACCGATCCCGAATCGGCCTTCGGCGGCATCATCGCCTTCAACGGGCGGCTCGACGGCGCCACCGCTGCCGCCATCGTCGAGCGCCAGTTCGTCGAAGTCATCATCGCCCCCGTGGTCAGCGCTGAAGCATCCGCGGCGGTGGCCGCCAAGAAGAACGTGCGCCTGCTCGAATGCGGCGCGTGGTCAGACAACGTCGCCCAGCTCGACATGAAGCGCGTGGCCGGCGGTCTGCTGGTGCAGGACGCCGACGTACTGCTCAACGCCGAGCTGAAAGTGGTGACCCAGCGCGCGCCGACCGACAAGGAAATGGACGACCTGCTGTTCGCCTGGCGCGTCGCCAAGTACGTCAAGTCCAACGCCATCGTCTATGCGAAAGACCGCATGACCGTCGGCGTCGGCGCGGGGCAGATGAGCCGCGTCAATTCCGCGCGCATCGCCGCCATCAAGGCCGAGCACGCCGGTCTCACGGTACCCGGCTCGGTGATGGCCAGCGATGCCTTCTTCCCCTTCCGCGACGGCATCGACCAGGCCGCGGCGTCCGGCATCAAGGCGGTGATCCAGCCCGGCGGCTCGATGCGCGACGATGAAGTCATCGCGGCGGCGAACGAGCATGGCATCGCCATGGTGTTCACCGGCACCCGGCATTTTCGCCATTGATCGGCGACGAGGCGTGACGCGGCAGCCGCACACGCCTCGCCTCTATCCCAAGATTCCGTACCACACGCACTCATGAAAATCCTCGTCATCGGCTCCGGCGGACGTGAACACGCACTGGCGTGGAAGCTCGCGCAATCCCCTCGTGTCTCGCAGGTTTTTGTCGCGCCCGGCAACGGCGGCACCGCGACCGAAGACGGCCTGGTCAATGTGCCCCTGACCGAGATTCCTGCGCTGGTCGAATTCGTCCGACGCGATCCGGACATCGCCCTCACTGTAGTTGGCCCAGAGGCGCCGCTGGCGGCGGGCGTGGTCGACGCCTTCCGTGCCGCCGGCCTGAAGATCTTCGGCCCCACCCAGGCAGCCGCCCAACTTGAATCGTCGAAGGATTTCGCCAAGCAGTTCATGGCGCGCCATGGCATCCCGACCGCGGCCTTCGGCACCTTCAGCGATGCCGCTGCGGCGCACGCCTACATCGATCAGCAGGGCGCGCCCATCGTGGTGAAGGCCGACGGCCTGGCCGCCGGCAAGGGCGTGGTCGTCGCGGCGACAGCCGAGGAAGCGCACGCCGCGGTCGACGCCATGCTCGCCGGCAACAGCATGGGCGATGCCGGCCACCGCGTGGTGATCGAGGAATGCCTCATCGGCGAGGAAGCCAGCTTCATCGTCATGGTCGACGGCGAGCATGTGCTGGCGCTGGCGTCGAGCCAGGACCACAAGCGCCTGCAGGACGGCGACCAAGGCCCCAACACCGGCGGCATGGGTGCGTATTCGCCGGCGCCGGTGGTCACCCCCGAACTGCATGCGCGCATCATGCGCGAGGTGATCCATCCCACCGTCGAAGGCATGGCCGCCGACGGCATCCGCTACACCGGCTTTCTCTACGCCGGCATCATGGTCGGCGCGGACGGCGCACCCAAGGTGCTCGAATTCAACTGCCGCATGGGCGACCCGGAAACCCAGCCGATCATGATGCGGCTCAAGTCCGACCTCGTGGCCCTGGTCGAGGCAGCCACCAACGGCCGCCTCGACCAGATCGAGGCCGACTGGGACCGCCGCACCGCGCTCGCCGTGGTGCTGGCCGCCGACGGCTACCCCGACGCGCCGAAGAAGGGCGCCGTCATCGGCGCGCTGCCTGCCGCGTCCGAGGACCTGCACGTGTTCCATGCCGGCACTGCCGCGCAGGACGGCAAGACCGTGGTGAGCGGCGGCCGGGTGCTGGCGGTGACCGCGCTCGGCGACAGCGTGCGCATGGCGCAGAAGCGCGCCTACGAGGCGGTGGCCGGCATTCACTTCGACGGCATGCAATATCGCCGCGACATCGGCTGGCGCGCGCTTGACCGCAACAAGAAGTGACACGGCGAGCCTGCGCGCGCATCTGCGCCGCGGCGGTCTGATCGCCTACCCGACCGAATCCTGCTACGGGCTCGGCTGCGACCCGTGCAACCCGCGCGCGCTCAAACGCCTCATCCGGTTGAAGGGCCGCGACGCCGCCAAGGGCCTGCTGCTGATCGCCGACCGCTTCAAACGACTGCAGCCCTTCATGCGTACACCGAGCCAGGCTGACCGCGCCCGGATGCGACGCAGCTGGCCCGGCCCCGTCACCTGGGTGGTGCCGGCGTCCGCCGCCTGCCCCCCCTTGCTCACCGGCGGGCGCCTGACCATCGCGGTGCGCGTCACCGCCCACCCCGAGGCTGCGCGATTGTGCCGCAGCCTCGGCATGGCGCTGGTCTCCACCAGCGCCAACAAAAGTGGGCAGAAACCTGCCAAAACCGCAGCGGAATGCAGCAGAATATTCGGCTCGCGGGTGCGGGTGATCGCCGGCCGCATCGGCACGCGCCGCCGCCCCTCCACCTTGATCGATCTCGCCACCGGAACCGTTCTTCGACCCTGATGTCTGCCAACACCTTCGATACCGCCGCCGTCAAATCCTGGCTGCTCGACCTGCAGTCGCGCATCGTCGCCGCGCTGGAAGCGGCCGACGGCCTGCCCTTCCGCACCGATGCCTGGGAGCGTCCCGAAGGCGGCGGCGGCATCTCGCGGCTGATCGAGGAAGGCCAGGTATTCGAGCGCGGCGGGGTGAACTTCTCGCACGTGACGGGCAGCCAGCTGCCGCCCTCGGCCAGCGCGCACCGTCCCGAACTCGCCGGGCGGCGCTGGGAGGCGATGGGGGTCTCGCTGGTGCTGCACCCGAAGAACCCCTACGCGCCCACGGTGCACATGAACGTGCGCTGCTTCGTCGCGATGAAGGACGGCGAAGCGCCGGTGTGGTGGTTCGGCGGCGGCATGGATCTCACGCCCTACTACGGCTTCGAGGACGATGCGCGGCATTTCCACGCGACCTGCAAGACCGCGCTCGACCCATTCGGCTTGGAGCTGCATCCGCGCTTCAAGGACTGGTGCGACCGCTATTTCTTCCTCAAGCATCGCAACGAGCCGCGCGGGATCGGCGGCGTGTTCTTCGACGATTTTTCCGAAGGCGGGTTCGATCCCGCGTTCGGCATGACGAAAAGCGTGGGCGATGCCTTCCTCGCCGCCTACCTGCCGATTTTGGCGCGCCGCAAGGACAACGCCTACGGCGAGCGCGAACGCGATTTCCAGGCCTACCGGCGCGGACGCTACGTCGAATTCAACCTGGTGTACGACCGCGGCACGCTGTTCGGCCTGCAGTCGGGCGGACGCACCGAATCGATCCTGATGTCGCTGCCACCGATCGTGAAGTGGCGCTACGACTGGCACCCCGCAGCAGGCACGCCTGAAGCTGCGCTGTACACCGATTTCCTGACCGCGCGCAACTGGATCTGAAGCATGCATAAAGTTCCGCGTCGCATCCTGATCAGCCTCGGCATCCTGTTGCTGATCATCGGACTGGTCGGGCTGCTCGCCTGGGAACTGCTGTCGTCGGCACTGGAAGCGAAATACCTCGCCAAGACCGCGCAGAAAATGACCTGGCAGGTCCGCGAGGGGCCGTCCACGCGCATCCGCTATCCCGGCCAGGGACCCTACGACGTGCGCCTCGGCTACAGCAAGCTGCCGGACTATCTGGCGCGCCTCGACAAGGCCGGCTGGCAGATCGACCAGCAGGCCAGGATCAGCATCCAGATGACGCGGGCGGCCGATCTCGGCCTGTTCCTTCCCTATCATGAAAAAGATCAGACCGGTCTCACCCTGCTCGACAGCGACGGCAAGCTGCTGTATCAGGGGCTGCATCCGACCCGGGTATACGGCCGCTTCGAAGACATCCCCAGGGTGCTGGTCGATACCCTGCTCTACATCGAGAACCGCGAGCTGCTGACCGAGCAGTTCCCCACCCGCAATCCGGCGGTGGAATGGGATCGCCTCGCCCAGGCCCTGCTCGAAAAAGGCATCAGCACGGTCGACCGCAACCGCAACGTGCCGGGTGGCAGCACGCTGCCGACGCAGATCGAGAAGTATCGTCACTCGCCCGAAGGACTCACCGCAAGCATGGGCGAGAAGCTGCGCCAGATGGGTACAGCCAGCCTGCGCGCCTATCTCGACGGTCCCAACACGCTGCCGATGCGCCGCAAAACCGTGATGGCTTATCTCAACACCGTGCCGCTCGCCGCGGCGCCGCGCTTCGGCGAGGTCAACGGAATCGGCGACGGTCTGTGGGCGTGGTACGGGCTCGACTTCGACGCGCTCAACAAGACGCTTGCGAAAGCGCCGCGGGACAAGGACGTCGCCTATGCCAGCGCGCTCAAGCATGCATTGTCGCTCATCGTCGCCGAACGCCGTCCGTCGTATTACCTTGCGGCCAACCGCAAGGCGCTCGATGCGCTGACCGACGACCACCTCGACCTGCTGGCCAGCGCCGGGCTGATTCCGCGCGCGCTGGCCGACCAGGCCAAGCAGGTCAAGCTGCGCTCGACCAGCCAGCGCGTCGACCCGCCGCCGCCACGCTTCGTTGACCAGAAAGCCACCAATGCGCAGCGCATCCGGGTGGCACAACTGCTTGGCGAGTCGCGCCTGTATGACCTCGACCGGATCGATCTCAAGGTCGACACCACCATCAACCAGCCGGCGCAGAAAATCGTCAGTGGCTATCTGCAAAGCCTGGCCAAGCCGGAAGCCGCCGCCGCCTCGGGGCTGATCGGGCATCGCCTGCTGCAACCCGATAATCCGCTGGCGAGCGTGATCTACAGCTTCACGCTGTATGAAAAAACCCCGTCCGGCAATCTGCTGCGCATCCAGGCCGACAATCTCAACCAGCCGTTCGACATCAACAGCCAGGCGCGTCTGGATCTCGGCTCCACCGCCAAGCTGCGCACCCTGGTCACCTATCTGGAAATCATCGCGCGGCTGCACGCCGACTACCGCATGCTCGACGCCAAGGTGCTCGTCCAGAAGGCGCAGCCGCAGCGCGACGTGCTGGCACAGTGGGTTGCCGAACGCCTCATCGCAAATCGCAACGAAACGCTGGCCGCAACGCTCGATGCGGCGATGGGCCGTCCCTATTCCGCCGCGCCGGTCACCTTTTTCACCGGTGGCGGGCTGCACAACTTCGCCAACTTCGACCCCAAGGACAACAGCCGCGTGATGGACGTGTGGGAGGCCACGCGCAATTCGGTCAACCTGGTCTATATCCGCTTGATGCGCGACATCGTGCGGCATTACGTCAGCAGCACCCCGGGGGCGGCTGCGCGCATCATGGATGACGCCAGCAACCCGCTCCGCGAAACCTACCTCGCCCGCTTCGTCGATCAGGAAGGGCGTGTCTTCATCAACCGTTTCTACCAGCGCCACAAGAACCGGAACGCAGCGCAGATGGCCGACGACCTGTATGCGCGCACCCATCTCAACCCGCGCCGTTTCACCTCGGTATTCCGCTATCTGATGCCGCAGGCCGATTTCAAGACCTACGTCGCCGCGCTGCACAAGCAGGTGCCTGCCAGCGCGAGCCTGAGCGAGAAGGCGCTCGAATCGCTGTACACGACCCATGCGCCCGACGCCTACGACCTCACCGACCGTGGCTACATCACGCAGATCCACCCGCTCGAACTGTGGGTGGTGAAGACCCTGAGCGCCGCGCCAAAGACCGATCTCGCCACCCTGTACGAAACCGGTGCCGGCGTACGCCTCGAAGTCTACAACTGGCTGTTCAAGACCGGCCGCAAGAACACGCAGGACATCCGCATCCAGTCGCTGCTCGAGGTCGAGGCGTTCGACAGCCTGCTCGCCGACTGGAAGCGCCTGGGGTATCCGTTCGACAACATCACCCCCTCCTATGCCACCTCGATCGGCAGTTCGGGAGACCGTCCCGCCGCCCTCGCCGAGCTGATGAGCATTCTGGTCAACGACGGCGTGCGCGCCCCAATGGTGAGTCTCAGCGGATTGCACTTCGCCGCCAATACGCCGTACGACACCCGCCTGTCGCCAAAGCCGCCCAAGGGCGAGCGCCTGATGCCGGCCGAAGTCGCGCAGACCGTGCGTCGTGCACTGGCCAAGGTGGTGGAGGAAGGAACGGCCGCCCGCCTTGCCGGCGTGCTCAAGACCGCTGACGGCCAGCCGCTCACCATCGGCGGCAAAACCGGTACCGGCGACCACCGTTTCGAGCGCTACGGCCGCGGCGGCCAGCTCCTGGAATCGCGCGTGGTCAACCGTACTGCCACCTTTGCGTTCTATCTGGGCGACCGCTACTTCGGCACGCTGACGGCGCTGGTGCCGGGCGAAGAGGCCGGCCAGTTCGGCTTTACCAGCTCGCTCACCGCGCAGATCCTGAAAACCCTGCTACCGAAACTGCAGCCGCATCTGTATCCGCAGCCGCCAGAACCGCCCAAACCGGCAGCCGAAGCTGAAATGCTTCCAGCCGAGCCGCAGCCGGTCGCGCCGGTGCCTTCGCCGGCGCCACGCGCCCCGGTGAAAGAAAAACCCGACGGTGCCACCAGCCAGGCCGATCCGCCGGTCAAGCAACCGGCACCGGTCCAGGGCGGCTTCCCTGAAGACCTTGAGCCCAGCGTGGTGCTGCCGGTGCCGGCCGCGCCGGCCGAAGCGGCGCCCACGCCGCCTGCGGTCCCGACGCCGTGAACCCAAAGCTTGGGATCGCACTCAAATCGGATATGCTGAAAAGCTGCCTCATCCCTCCCGCGCCATGACTGACAATATTCATCCGCTGATCCAGCACACCCCGCCCGACTCGGGCAACGTCAGTATCCCGGCGTTGCGGGTGCTGTCTGAAATCACCACCAGCCTGTCGACCGACGCCAACGTCGAGCAGCTGCTGGGGCGCTTTCTGTCGACCATGATCCGCCTGGCCGGCGCGCAAGCCGGCGCTGTGCGCGTGATCACCGACGACCGCACCCATCTCAGGCTCATCGGTTCGGTGGGCCTGCCGCCCGGACTGGTCGAGCACGAGAACATCGTCAGCGTCGACTGCGGCGTATGCGGCAAAGCCGCGCGCGAGGTCACGGTGAGCAGCTGGAACAACGTCGCCTTCTGCAAGCGCCAGGCGAATGACGCCTATTTCAGCGGCACCTGCAACACCGTGGTGGCGGTGCCGCTGATGCACAAGAACCAGGTCATGGGCGTGTACAACCTGTTCATGGAGGAAGGCAAGGTCGTCCCCGAGGACGTGCGCCTGCTGTTCCGCTCGATCAGCGAACACCTCGGCATCGCGCTGGAAAACGCGCGGCTGACGCGCGAGAACATGCGCATCTCGCTGATGAACGAACGCCAGATGCTGGCCAACCAGATCCACGATTCGCTGGCGCAGACCCTGGCCTACGCCAAGATGCGGCTCACCGTATTGAGCGACGCGATGCGCCACGAGGACTACCCCAAGGCCAACCGCTATCTGGGTGACGTCGAGGAGGCGGTCGACCTCGCCTATGCCGACCTGCGTGACCTCATCACCCAGTACCGCGACCGCATCAACCCGCGCGGCCTGGTGCCGGCGATCCAGGAAATGGCCAAGAGCTTTCGCAAGAAGGCCAATGCCGACGTCGACTTCCTCAATCTGGTGCAGGACGTCTCGCTGTCGCCCGACGAGGAAATCCAGGTTTTCCACATCATCCAGGAATCGCTCTACAACATCGCCAAGCACGCCCGTGCGCGCCACGTCGTCATCACCTTCGACCTCGAAAACGGCCAGTACATTGTCAACGTCGCCGACGACGGCGTCGGGGTGCAGAAGAAAAAGGACGAATCCTCCACCATGGGCAAGAGCTTCGGCCTCACCATCATGCGCGAGCGCGCCGCCAAGCTGGACGGCAAGCTCATCGTGGAGTCACGCCCTGCCGGCGGCACCGTCATCCGCCTGGTGTTTCCGCAACGCAAGTCAGAGCAGGCCGCATGAGCATGAAAACACGCATCATCCTGGTCGACGACCACACCCTGTTCCGCAAGGGCCTGGCCGAACTGCTCGAACAAAGCGGCAGCATCGAGGTCACCGCCTTTACCGGCAATCCGGACGAGGTCGCGATGCTGCTGAAAGCGCATCGCCCCGATGTCCTGATTCTCGACCTCAACATACCCGGCACCGACGGCATTACCCTGATGCAGCAACTCCGGACCGATGGCTTTGACCTGCCGGTGCTCATCCTCACCCTGTCCGAAGCCGAGGATGACCTGGCCCGGGCGCTCCGGGCCGGCGCCAACGGTTATTTGTTGAAGAGCATGGAACCCGACGAAGTGATCGACGCCATCGAGCGCGCTCAACGTGGCGAAACCGTCGTTGCCCCGGCGATGACCGCCAAGCTCGTCAAGCTCTACGACCAGAAAGGCCAGGACGCCGGCTCCCTGCTCGACGCGCTGACCCCGCGCGAACGCGAAATCCTCACCCACCTGTCCCGCGGTGAAAGCAACAAGGCCATCGCGCGCACCCTCGACATCAGCCACGACACCGTCAAGCTGCACGTCCGCCACATCCTCGCCAAGCTCAACCTGTCGTCGCGCGTCGAAGCGGCGGTTTTCGCGGTTGAGCACAAGGTGGCGCCCGGGGGGCGCGGCGAAGGGCGGTAAGCACTGAAAACACGCTATCCGCGCCATGTTCCAGGGCTTGATGAAGACAAGACCATCAAATCAACAATGCCAACGGCCGCGCAGGCTTGAGTGTTTGGCACAAAACAAATGAGTCCCTCTCTTCATTTCCGTGAAGCCACCAAGGCGGACCTGCCAGACGTGCTCCGTCTCCATGCCCAGCCCGATATGGACAACGGCGAGGTCCTGTCGCTGGCCGAAGCGGAACGTGTGTTCGACCGCATGGCGCGCTATCCCGATTACCGGCTATATGTGGCGATTTGCGAGGACAGGATCGTGGGCACACTCGCCCTGCTGATCATGGACAATCTCGGGCATCAGGGTTCGCCTTCCGGCGTGATCGAGGATGTGGCCGTTGACCCGCAATATCAGGGACAAGGAATTGGAAAAGCCATGATGCAGCATGCGCTTCGACTGTGCGGGGACAAGGGCTGCTACAAGGTTGCGCTCTCATCCAATCTCAAGCGCGAGCGCGCGCATGCATTTTACGAATCCCTCGGCTTTGAACGGCATGGTTACAGCTATAGAATCATGCCCCCTCCATCGCTTCCAGCCGACGCGCCGGCCTTGCGGCCTCCGCTCGACGACTGAAGCAGGACGTTAGCCCACTAGTTGAAGGATCAAGATGAGCAGTTTGCCCCCATGCCCGAAATGCGGTTCTGAATTCACCTACGAAGATGGCAGCCAGTATGTCTGCCCGGAATGCGCGCATGAATGGGCGCAGGGCGCGGCCGCCGAAAGCACCGAGCAGACGCGCGTGGTGCGCGATGCCAACGGCAACGAGTTGCACGACGGCGACAGCGTCACCGTGATCAAGGACCTGAAGGTCAAGGGTTCGTCGCTGGTGGTCAAGGTCGGGACCCGGGTGAAGAACATCCGCCTGGTCGAGGGCGACCACGACATCGACTGCAAGATCGACGGCATCGGCGCGATGGGGCTGAAGTCGGAATTCGTCAAAAAGGCGTAGCGGATCGCCCTATCCCCGCCATTTCCGGTGTGCTACAAAAAAGGCTTACGGTCGATGGCTCGGCATGCGCTGACCATCGCCGCAACGCACGGCGCGTTGTAGCGTCGACCCCGATCCACGAAGCAACGTTGGGGAGGTACATGATGAGCATATCGCTTTATGAACGCCTGGGGGGTCCGCAGGGCATTTCCGGGCTGGTGGACGACGTCATCGCAGCCCATCTGGAGAATCCCCTGGTCAGCACCCGATTCAGGAACATCGAGGATATCGAGCACGCCAAGAAGTTGGCGCGCGAGTTCTTCGCGGCGGGATCGGGCGGCCCCGAAACCTATACGGGCAGAGACATGCGAACGGCGCACCAGGGGATGAACATCAGCGAGCAGGAATATCTGGCGGTGATGGACGACATCATGGGCGCGCTGGCCAAGCACGACATCGACGAGGCGACCCAGAAGGACGTGCTCGCCATCCTGTATTCGCTCAAGGGCGACATCATTCGCGTTTGACGCGCCCCCGGGACTACGACCATACCCCTGGCCGCGGCGAATAGCTGTCGAGCACGCGCAGGTAACTGGCGCGTGCCATGGCAGTTGGATCGGACAGATTTTTCTGGCTCATGCTGCCCTTGAGTTGGGCGACCGATGTGTATTCGCGTGCCGTCATCCAGTGTTCCATGTCATGCAGGATCTGCGTGAGACGGGCCGGCCCGTGCTCCAGCAGGCAGGACGCGAGATGCACCACGTCGGCGCCGACCAGCAGCAGCTTCAGGGCTTCCTCGTGGCCGTGCACGCCGCCGGTGGCGGCCAGGGTCAGACGGGTGCGGCCATGCAGGATGGATAGCCAGCGGATGCGCAGCAGGGCTTCGTCAGGATACGACAGGTGAAGCTGGTCCATGACGTAGAGGTTGTCGAGATCGATGTCCGGCTGATAGAAGCGGTTGAACAGCGCGACCCCGTTCGCACCCGCGTTTTCCAGCTGCTTCACGAAATGCGGCAGCGAGGAAAAGAACGGCGACAGCTTCATGACGATGGGCAGACTCACCACGCTGCGCAGTTCGCGCAGCAGGCCCAGATAGCGCGCCTCCACCGCCTCGCCAGACTCCAGCATCTCGGCGGCGACGTGATAGACGTTGAGTTCCAGCGCGTCGGCGCCGGCCTGCTGCAAGGCGCGGCCGAGCTCGACCCAGCCTGACGGGGAGACGCCGTTGAGGCTCGCCACCACCGGGATCTCCAGCCGCGATTTCAGGCGCTGCAGGTGCTCGAGGTAGCGCTCCAGCCCGCCCCTGAATTCTCCGTGACCGGGCAGGAAACTATCCGCCTCGCCATGGCCGAGATCGGCGTGCAGCAGGAAACGGTCGAGCATCGCGTCTTCCGCCCGCAACTCCTCCTCGAACAGCGAATACATCACCAGCGCGGCGGCACCGGCATCCTCCAGCCGCACCGCCGTGTCCAGACTCCGCGACAGCGGCGATGCGGAAGGCACCAGCGGGTTCTTCAGCGTGAGGCCCAGGTAGTCGGTGGAAAGATCGATCATGTCAGGCTCCCGGTTTGGGTTCGTCGGCATGGCCCTGCACCCGCGAGGGGTACGCCGCCAGACCTTTATGCCCTTCAGGGTGCTCGCCCTCCGGGCGATCTTGGCGCAGCGCCATGTCCTGATAGGCTTTGAAGCGCCGCTCGGCGTCCAGCTGTGCCAGCTCGAGGAAACGCTGTGCGGCGTCGGGGTGGCTGCGCGCGAGCATGGCGAAGCGGGTTTCCGATTCCATGAAGGCCTTGATCGGCTGGGTCGGCGCGGCGGAATCGAGCTTGAAGGGATTGCCGCCCGCCCCGGCCAGCCGCGGGTCGAAGCGGAACAGCGGCCAGTGCCCGCTCTTCACCGCCAGCTCCTGCTGGCGCTGGTTGTAGAGCATGTCGTAGCCGTGGGCAATGCACGGGCTGTAGGCGACGATGAGCGAGGGACCGTTGTAGGCTTCGGCCTCGTGGAACACGCGCAGGGTCTGCACGTCCTTGGCCCCGTAGGCTGTTGTCGCCACATAGACATGGCCGTAGTCGCTCGCCAGCTTGGCGAGATCCTTCTTCGCGGTGGGCTTGCCGCCGGCGGAGAACTTGGCGACCGCGCCGAGCGGCGTGGCCTTGGAGGTCTGGCCGCCGGTGTTGGAATAGACCTCTGTGTCGAGCACCAGGATGTTGACGTCGTAGGGCAGCGCCAGCACGTGGTCGAGACCGCCGTAGCCGATGTCGTAGGCCCAGCCGTCGCCGCCGATGATCCACACCGAGCGGCGGATCAGCCATTCGGCGACGCTGGCGAGTTCTTTCGCGCGCGGGTGCCTGGACGCCGCCAGTTTCTCGAGCAGCAGCGAGACGCGGCCGCGTTGCGCGACGATGCCGGCCTCCTCGCGCTGCTCGGCGTTGACCAGCGCGTCGGCGAGGTCGCCGCCGATTTCATCGGCCAGTTCCTTCGCCAGCTGCTGTGCGTAGGCCATCAACTGATCGGCGGCGAGCCGCATGCCGAGGCCGAATTCGGCGTTGTCCTCGAACAGCGAGTTGCTCCACGCCGGGCCGCGTCCGGCACCGTTCACGGTGTAGGGCGTGCTCGGCAGATTGCCGCCGTAGATCGACGAGCAGCCGGTGGCATTGGCGATCAGCATGCGGTCGCCGAACAGCTGGGTGGCAAGGCGGATGTAGGGCGTCTCACCACAGCCGGCGCAGGCGCCGGAAAACTCGAACAGCGGGTCGAGCAGCATGGCGCTCGGGATGGTGCCGTGCTTGATCACGCTACGGTCGTATTCGGGCAGACGCAGGAAGAAGGCGAGGTTGTCGCGCTCCTGATCGCGCAGCGGGCCGACCGGCGCCATGTTCACTGCGCGCCGGCTGACGTTGGACTTGTCGTGGATCGGGCAGGCCTCGACGCAGTCGCCGCAACCGGTGCAGTCTTCCGGCGCCACCTGGTAGCTGATATGGGTGCCCGCGGGGAAGTCTTTGCTCTTCACCGGCACGTGCTTGAAAGTCGGCGGCGCATCCTTCGCCGCCTCGGCAACGAAGACGCGCGAGCGGATCGCGGTGTGCGGGCAGACGAACACGCACTTGCCGCACTGGGTGCAGAGGTCGGCCTCCCACACCGGGATTTCCAGCGCGATGTTGCGCTTTTCGTATTGCGCCGTGCCGAGCGGATAGGTGCCGTCAGCGGGCAGCATCGACACCGGCAGGCTGTCACCATGGCCCTGGTAGATCGGCAGCGTGAGCGCGCGCACGAAGTCGGGAATCGCCGTCTCGACAGCATGGCTGCGCCCGGGTGCCTGTGCGACTTCACCCAGCGCCGGAATGGCGACCTGATGCAGGTCCGCCAGCGTGGCATCTATCGCGCGGTAATTCAGCTCGACCAGCCGCTTGCTCTTGCGGCCGTAGGTCTTGTCGACCGCCTGCTTGATCGCAGCGATCGCGTCGTCCTTAGGCAGGATGCCGGAGATGGCAAAGAAGCAGGTCTGCATGATGGTGTTGATGCGCCGGCCCATGCCGGCCTCGGCGGCGACGGCGTAGGCATCGATCACCCATAGTTGCAGGCGCTTTTCGACGATCTGAGTGCGCAGTTTTTGCGGCAGCGTGTCCCACACGTCGTCTGGCTTTGCCAGGGTGTTGAGCAGGAACACGCCGTCGGGTGCGGCGTGTTCCAGCAGTTCGTAGCGGTCGACGAACATCGGCTGGTGACAGGCGACGAAGCCTGCCATGCCGCGCTCGACCAGATAGGTCGAGCGGATAGTCGCCGGTCCGAAGCGCAGGTGCGACACCGTCACCGCGCCCGACTTCTTGGAGTCGTAGACGAAGTAGCCCTGCGCCTGCAGGTCGGTGGTCTCGCCGAGGATCTTGATCGAATTCTTGTTGGCCGATACCGTGCCGTCGGCGCCGAGACCCCAGAACACCGCGTGCCGCAGTTTCCGCGACGCGTCGGTGCGGAAACCGGCATCCCACGGCAGCGAAAGATGGGTGAGGTCGTCGTGAATGCCGACGGTGAACTGCCTCTTCGGTGCGGTGGCGGCCAGCTCGTCGAACACCGCCTTGACCATGCCGGGGTTGAACTCCTTGCTCGCCAGGCCATAGCGGCCGCCGATCACGCGTGGCATGGCACGTCCATCTGCCGCAGCCTGCGCCAGCGTGGACACCACGTCCTTGTACAGGGGCTCGCCGTTGGCACCGGGCTCCTTGCAGCGGTCGAGCACGGCAATGGAGCGTGCCGTTGGCGGCAGCGCATCGAGCAGCGCGCCCGGCGCAAAAGGACGATACAGCCGCACCTTCAGCACCCCGACTTTCTCGCCGCGCGCGACGAGATGCTCGACCGTCTCGTGCACCGTCTCGGCGCCGGAGCCCATGAGCACGATCACCCGCTCGGCATCGTCCGCGCCGACATAGTCGAACAGCCGGTAATGCCGCCCGGTAAGTTCGCCGAAACGGTCCATCGCATCCTGCACGACCTGCGGGAACGCATCATAGAAGGGATTGGCGCGCTCGCGCGACTGGAAGAACACATCCGGATTCTGCGAAGTGCCGCGTAGCACCGGATGTTCCGGCGACAGCGCACGTGTGCGATGCGCGGCGATGAGCTCGGCGTCAAGCATGGCTCGCACGGTGTCGGCGTCCAGCGGGGCGATCTTCGCCACCTCGTGCGAGGTGCGGAAGCCGTCGAAGAAGTGAATCACCGGAATGCGCCCGGCGAGCGTGGCTGCCTGCGCGATGACTGCGAAATCCTGCGCTTCCTGCGGCGAGTTGGCGGCGAGCATGGCGCAGCCGGTGGCGCGACAGGCCATGACGTCGGACTGGTCGCCGAAGATCGACAGCGCGTGCGTCGCCAGCGTGCGTGCCGCGACGTGCAGCACGAAGGGGGTCAGCTCGCCGGCAATCTTGTAGAGGTTGGGGATCATCAGCAGCAGGCCCTGGCTGGCGGTGAAGCTGGTCGCCAGCGCGCCCGCGGTGAGCGCGCCGTGCAGCGCGCCGGCGGCGCCGCCTTCCGACTGCATCTCGATGATGGCCGGCACCGCGCCCCACAGATTGGCCCTGCCCTGCGACACCCATTCGTCGGCCCATTCGCCCATGGCGGATGCCGGCGTGATGGGATAGATCGCGATCACCTCGTTGGCGAGGTAGGCCATGCGGGCGACGGCCTCGTTGCCGTCGATGGTGAGCGTGGTTCTTGACGCTTCAGCGTCTTTAGAACCACGGCCTACCTCTTGCGGGTGGAGCGTGGTGGACATGACTGACGTTTCCAAGACAAATCTGTCTTTTATTCTAGACGCGCGTCGAAATTGAGCCAGTCCTCCCGGCAGAGATCACACCCGAAGCTGCGGCACAAACGAGACGGACGCATCCTGTAAACTCAAGCCGTCCACCTGACTCGACTATATGCCGGCCTGACTGCCGGTGCTCAGCTATGCCACACAGTGTCGACCTCATCACCACGATTGCCGCCGCGCTGGGACTGGCATTGATCTTCGGTTTCGCCGCCGTTCGCCTGAGGCTGCCCGCTTTGGTGGGATACCTGCTCGCCGGGATCGTGATCGGCCCCTTCACGCCGGGCTTCGTCGCGGATACGGCGCTGGCAGGGCAATTGGCCGAAATCGGCGTAATGCTTCTGATGTTCGGCGTGGGGCTGCATTTCTCGCTCGACGATCTGTTGTCGGTGAAGAAAATCGCACTGCCCGGCGCCGTGGTGCAGATCGCAGTGGCCACTGCGATGGGCCTGGGCCTGGCCCACTGGTGGGACTGGAACCTGATGGCCGGTATCGTGTTCGGGCTGTCGCTGTCGGTGGCGAGCACGGTGGTGCTGCTGAAGGCGCTGGAAAGCCGCGGCGTGCTGGCCACGCCGAACGGCCGCATCGCGGTGGGCTGGCTGGTGGTGGAAGACCTGGTGATGGTGCTGGTGCTGGTGTTGCTGCCGCCGCTGGCAGGGATGTTTGGCGACAGCACGGCAACGCAGCCCGAGGGCAATCTGCTGGCCACGCTGGCGATCACGCTCGGCGAGGTGGCACTTTTCATCGGGCTGATGCTGGTGGTGGGACGGCGCTTTTTTCCCTGGCTGCTGTGGCAGGTGGCGCGCACCGGCTCGCGCGAGCTGTTTACGCTGTGCGTGGTGGCGGCGGCGCTGGGTATCGCCTATGGATCCGCGGCCCTGTTCGGCGTGTCGTTCGCGCTGGGCGCATTCTTCGCCGGCATGGTGCTGCGCGAGTCTGCGCTGAGCTACCGCGCTGCCGAAGAGTCGCTGCCGCTGCGCGATGCTTTCGCGGTGCTGTTCTTCGTCGCGGTGGGCATGCTGTTCGACCCGCGCGTGTTGATGGATCAACCGCTGCAGGTGCTGGCGGTGGTTGCCGTCATCGTGTTCGGCAAATCGCTGGCGGCGTTTCTGCTCGTGCTGGCGTTCCGTTATCCGCTCAATACCGCACTGACGGTATCGGCCAGCCTCGCGCAGATCGGTGAATTCTCGTTCATCCTGGCCGGGCTCGGGGTGGCGCTCGGCGTGCTGCCGGCGGAAGGGCAAAGCCTGATTCTGGCGGGCGCACTGATTTCGATCGCGCTCAACCCGCTGGTGTTCCAGTTGGTGGAACCAGCACAGGATTGGATCCGTTCACGCTCGCGCCGCGCACGCGAACTGGAACACCGCGACGACCCGCTGGCCGAACTGCCCGCCGACGTGGCCTCACACTCCCTGAGCAGCCACGTGGTGCTGGTGGGGTTCGGCCGTGTCGGGCAGCGCATTGCCGAGGCGCTCGATGAACGCGGACTGCCCTATGTGGTCGCGGAGCAGCAGCGCGAAGCCGTCGAGAAACTGCGCAGACGCGGCATCCACGCGGTCGTCGGTGATGCGTTCGAACCGGCGGTGCTGATCCAGGCGCATGTCGCCCGCGCGCAGATGCTGGTGATTGCCACGCCTGACGTCTTCAAGGCGCGCAAGATGATCGAGATCGCACGCACCCTCAACCCGCGCA